>NZ_JAGFXZ010000049.1 GCF_019038395.1 Acinetobacter sp. BY419 | reverse complement strand
ATTGTCTATGTCGATGCTTCAGGTCTGGCACGCTGGCAACGTGTCGTGAACCAGGTAATCCCGTTCTCGAATGCACTCTATAACCTGGATCGTTTGGGACAATAATGCAGATTAAACATATTTTGGTAGTTTGTATTGGCAATATTTGCCGTAGTCCTATGGCGGAATACTTTTTAAAACAACAGTACCCACATTTGCAGATTGAGTCTGCAGGTATTGCGGGCGTGGTGGGACATGCAGCAGATGAAAAAGCCAGTCTATGCATGCAGCGTTTGGGGATTGACCTGAGTCCTCATATTGCCCGGAAACTGAATACCGAAATGATTAAACGGGCCGACTTAGTCTTGGTCATGAGTCAAAATCAACAAAAACATATTGAACAGACCTGGTCTTTTGCCAAAGGTAAAACCTTCCGTTTGGGGCACTGGCAAAGCAAGAATATCGCTGACCCTTATCGGCATGACCAAGTTGTATTTGATGATACCTGCCAGTTAATACAGAGCTGTATTGCTGACTGGAAAAAATATATTTAAATTTGAAATCAAGATTATGAGCCAAAATAGCAATACTGAAGATACGATAGACTTAAAAGAGTTATTTTTTTCACTTATTGCACAGTGGAAGCTGATTGCACTGTGTGTCATCTTAAGCGTGATCTGCGCCTTGCTGTATTTAAGAGTCACCCCCGATACCTATTCGGTTGATGCGCTGGTACAGGTCGAAGAAAACAAAGGGACGTCTGCTGCCTTGTTGGGTGATTTATCCAGCATGATCGAGCAAAAGCAACCCGCTCAGGCAGAAATAGAACTATTAAAATCGCGTCTGGTGCTGGGTTCTGCCATTCAGGCTTTAAATCTGGATCTTCGCATTGCTGGAACTGAAAACAGCTTTACGAATCGTTTATTGTCACCGCATGACTATCAAAGCGAATATAACAAAACATCTGTTCTGTTTAAAGACAATGCTAAATCCTTCGATATCCGTCAGTTTGAAGTGCCTGCTTATTTCTATGACAAAAATTTACGTCTTGACTTTCAGCCGGGTAAATACACTTTAACCAACCCGGTCACAGAACATGTAGTCTTCTCTGCCCCATTAAATCAGCCTAGTGAATTGCAGTCTGAACATGGTCAGTGGAAAGTTGCCATTTATAGCCAAGACCAGTTCAATGCACCTTATCTTGTACAAAAGCAATCTCTGCCCGCTGCGGTAAAATCAATTCTTGCCAATTACTCGGTTGCAGAAAAAGGCAAAATGACCGGTGTATTAGGCCTGAATTATCAGGGTACTGACAAGCAGCATATCACTGAAGTCCTAAATGCCATTCTGGCTGCCTATAGTCAGCAAAATATTGAACGTCGTTCCGCAGAAACGGCTCAAACACTCAAGTTTCTAGATGAACAATTACCTGAATTGCGCCAGCAACTGGACGTGGCTGAACGAGAGTTCAATACTTTCCGTCAGCAGTCTAATACGGTCGATGTCACTAAAGAGTCGGAACTGTATCTGACCCAAAGTATTAGCCTGGAAACCCAAAAAGCGCAGCTCGAACAGCAAGTGGCTGAGGCTTCTGCCAAATACACCAATGAACATCCGGTAATGCAGCAGATGAATGCACAGCTTGGTGCGATCAATAAAAGAATTACTGAACTGGAAGGGACTTTAAAGCAGCTACCAGACCTGCAACGCCGATACTTACAACTGTTCCGTGAAGTTGAAGTGAAACAGCAACTCTATACTGCTCTGTTAAACTCTTACCAGCAGCTACGAATTGCCAAAGCCGGTGAAATTGGTAATGTACGGGTAGTGGATACTGCCGTTGAGCCGCTAGAACCGATCAAACCTAAAAAACTGCAAATCCTGATTTTATCGATCTTTCTGGGTGGCTTCCTGGGCACTTTGCTGGCGCTGCTACGCAATATGTTACGTTCGGGCATTAAAGATTCAAGTCAAATTGAAAATGAGCTGGATTTACCTGTATATGCGACGGTACCTCGCTCACCTGCCCAAAATGGCTATATCAAGCTGGCAAAGAAGAAAAAATATATTCCTATCCTGGCGGTTAAAAACAGTGATGATATTGCGATTGAGAGCCTGCGCAGTATGCGCACTGCCATTCACTTTGCCTTGAGCAATGCACGAAATAATATTGTGATGATTTCTGGTCCTGCACCAGAAGTAGGTAAATCTTTTATCTCGACCAACCTGGCTGCAATTTTGGCACAAGGTCAAAAACGTGTACTCTTGATTGATGCAGATTTACGTCGGGGTTATATCCATAAATACTTTAATCAGACGCCTCAACCGGGTTTGTCCGAGTATTTAAATAAGCAGGCCAGTTTGGATCAGGTTATCAAATCAACCGATATTCCAGGCTTAGATTTATTGACTCGGGGTAAAAGCCCGGTGAATCCATCCGAGTTACTCAGCACCCCGCTATTTGGTGAAATGCTGACTCAGTTGTCCAGTCAATATGATCATATCCTGATTGATACTTCACCGATTCTTGCAGTTACTGACGGGATTATCATCTCGCAGCATGCAGGTGTGAATTTATTGATTGCACGTTATGCACAAACTCAAATGAAAGAGCTGGAATTAACCGTCAATCGCTTTGAACAGGCTGGAGTCAAGGTCAATGGCGTAATCTTAAACGATATTCAACGCTCCGCTGCAGGTTATGGCTATAATTATGCTTATGCGTATAAGGCTTCAAAAAATGAAGATTAAGCGGACTTAATGGATATTAAGCCTATTTAATTCTCTGAGAAAATCAAAGTACTTGTCCAGACATTAAAAAGCTGATCAAGCTACTTTGATATAAGTTGGCCTTTTAAAAACTTATACTCAAGAGAATGAGAAAATGTTATATCGCTTCAAACAGATTTGAAATCATTTAATTTAAATCTGTTTGAAGCTTTTTTATATTTATCCAAGTCATGAATAGTATTGTATCCAAAACAGCCTCATACATAATTTTCTAAAAAATAATCCAAAATGGATATCCATCAAAATCTTTTGAGCAACATAAGCCGGATTGATTCTTAAATTAAGTTACTCAAATATAAATCAAAAACTGTGATTAAATATAAGTAATCATAACAAGCTCAAATATGAGTTATTCTTCTGTGAAAAATCTATCACATATTCAACTCGCTTAAATTTTTAATAATACTAGACAGATATTTGATTCCTAAGGTTCAATATTGCTTTGAAAAAGCAGCATTCTTGATCAGAAAATATAAGCTTAAACCCGTGACTGCAAGAAGCATTTTTATTGATCGTATTATTTTACTTCTTTCGTAAATAAAGGCGTTTCAGGCATATTTTTTCTGGAAAACCGCACAGCACCAACTTCCTGATCAGGAGCATTAATTCCCTCTTGACTCAACATTACCTTAGCCGTTTTCAACATGATTTTAAAATCCAGCCACATATTGTACTGTTCCACATATTGTACATCTAATTCAAATTTTTCTTCCCAGGATAAATTATTGCGTCCACTTACCTGAGCAAGTCCTGTCATACCAGGTTTTACTTCATGTCGTCTCATTTGCTCATCAGTATAATGTTGCAAAAACTCTTTCATTTGAGGCCGGGGTCCGACAATACTCATATCTCCTTTTAAAACATTAATGAGCTGTGGCATTTCATCTAAACTGCTAGAGCGTAACTTTTGTCCAAATGGAGTAATACGAAATTTATCTGGTAAAGGATTACCCTCCTTATCTACTGCATTCCTCATAGAACGAAATTTAATCATTTTAAATAATTTACCATTTTTACCAGGTCGTTCTTGATAAAAGAAAATGGGTGAACCCAAATTTTTTCGCACCTTGTAAGCTATCATAATAAAAACTGGAAATAATATAAGCAAAGCCAAGAAGGCAATAACTATATCAACCAACCGCTTAGATGCCTCCTGCTTATTTTTAAAAAAACCAGCTATAGAATAAAATTGTACTTTAGGCACTAAAGAATTTTTTAAAATTAAATTATCATTATGCATACAATACCTAAATTTCTTTTTACCCACTTTATTAAATTGATCTTTTTTTAAAGAAAATTGTATTATTTCACTATTATACTGACCCTTATTTTTAGAATATCTCTTTAATAAAATATTATTTTCTGTATTAAATAAAGGCTTATATATCATAATAGTAGTTTCTTCTTTTTTTTTGATCTTGTTTTTTTCTTTTATTAGACCCATTAATAAACACCTCGATATGTCTATTTTTCAGAATCATATCAAGGATGTTTAGTTTTAAGTATAGATATATTTAAGGTAAAGAGAATCAGCACAGTTATCTCAAAAATTACCTGATATTAATATTTTTTTTATTATTATTTTAATCCCTATCATATTGATGATAATTTATTTGATATTGCGATTAAATCCTTATAAAATTTCCAATGAAATAAGCCATTTCGTGAATTATATCGACCTTATAAGATCACTCACTATTTATAATAAATAAAGAAAAGTAGTGTTAATTGAAAAAAATATCAATTACAAAATACAACACAGCTCACACTAAAAAAAATGTGACAAAATGTGATCTAACCTAGAATATTGTGATAAAAAGCACAATTCTCTTTCATCAAAAACAAAATTAACGGCCTCTAGGATTTTATTGCATAGATTTCTATTAATCATAAGTTAATGAAATTATTATAAAAAATTATATAGATTCGAATAGTATATGTTTTTTAAGCTTTGATCATCTGTATCACTCAGGCATTTCAATTTTGGATACACATCTGCATGCGGATGTTGTTAGGTTTTCATACACCGTCATCTAAGAACTGTAGTTTTGTGCGATCTGGAGTAAGTTAAGTGTACTCTTAACTTTTTAATAGTAAATCACACTCCCCATATGCCTTCATCTTCCTTAAAGCATCAAACAGTCCGATGCTGTCCAAGCAAGTTCAGATACCCCAAAATTAAATGTTATACAATTTTAAGAATATAAATAATAAAAGCTGAAACATCGGATTAAATTAAAATAGCATCGAATAAAAACACAGAAAAAATTTGAATTCGACTCTATTAGCCATTCACTTGCATCTATTCTTGAGTAGTAATATCAAACCAAATCATGATGTTTTTTTGACTGATAATGACCGAGTTATAATAAAAATAGTGAGCATAAAAATTATAACTGCAGGCTTATTCAGTAATATCATGATACGATTAAATAAACCCATAATTATATGGTTTGTAGAACAGAGTATTTATAGATCTATATTATAATAATCATGTACAATCGCACGCGCACCAAATCTTTCTTTTTGATAAATCAATCCCTTATTTAAAAACTTCCCTTCATTTTCATTCGAAGTGCCAAAGTCGAATATTTTAGCCACTTTTTTACTTTTATTTATTAAAAAATCAATTAGATAGTCTAATACTCTTTCTTCTCTACCCTTATTATTACTGGCCAAATACTGAGTATGAACCACCCTATCAGTTTCAAAAGTTACTGCTGCTGCAACAATTTGCCCTTCAAAACAACACTTATAAGCTCTTATATTATTAGGAAATCTATTTTTTAATAAATCTATTTCAATTTCATTATGCACCGGTTGCTGGTTATGATGCTGATGTAATACTTCACGAAGAACCCCCCAGACAACACTAGGCTGCTCTACTTCTTCACAACTAATCCCATTTTTTTTGAGTTTCTCAATTGATCTTCTTTTACTTGCTGAATATGAATACTCTTCCTCTAAATAAATAGAAGTACTAATATCTCTACGATAAAGGTTCGCATGATTTATAAATAAGGCATACAAATCTTCTTGTGCTGGATAATTGTGATAAATAATCGGAATACATTTATATATAATTTTTTCAATATTTTTTTCTTTTAAAAAAATCTTTAATTGAGTAAATAATTCAAGTATATCAGCAGCATGTAACCCTCTATTAATTAAAAATCCGCCAAAGGTTAGACCTTGATGACTATAAAAAATATTATCTTTAATATTCCCGGGCAATAAAGCCATAATTTTATTTTTATCATTTTTAAATATTAAAGAACAATCCTCGAAACGATCAGAATGATATTCCATGAAATCCCGATTGAATATAAAATGATAATTTTTACATGTTAATAAAAATTCGTTCCATATGATTTTATCAGAATCTTCGTATTTTTTTATTTGAAAGCTTGCATCTTCGCTCACTATAATCTCCTGTATAATACAATATAGATTTTTATTATTTTTAAATTACATATAATCAAAATTTAAATTTTATGAATAAGAAATATTATTAAATGATTTTACAACTAATCCATTTCTAATATTTGCAATAATCTATGATTTATATGATCAGCATTAAAATTTTTCTTAGCATACAGAAATCCTTGATATCCCATTTTATTGACTTGTCCAGGATGCTCTATAAAATAAATCATTTTCTCTGTTAACTCTGTTACATCCCATTTTGGAATCAGGAAGCCCGTAACTCTATCTACCACAGTTTCATTACAGCCTGGTACGTCAGTAGTAATTACTGGTCTTCCTATAGCCATTGCTTCTTGTGCACTGCGAGGAACACCTTCACGATAATATGAGGGCAATACAAACACCGTGCTATTACGTATTCGATTAGCTACATCTTTGACAAATCCATCATATTCTATAATGCCTTTCTCTATTAGTCTGTTTAATTCTGCCTGTTTTAAACCTGTAGGGTTTTCTATATCTAAACAACCTATAATCTTAAATGATACATCAGGATATTTTTTTTTAACTATTTGAGCCGCTTCTAAATACTCAAATATTCCTTTCTCAGCAATTAATCTAGCTACAAAAATAAAAGATATTTTTTTTTGATCATCCCATTTTGTATAGCCAAAATCCTTTAAATTAAGACCAATAGGTCCCAAAACTTCAATCGCATTTTTCTTATGCGGGAGATTATAGTGGTGTATCAGATCTTTAGGATCATCGCGATTTAGAAAAATAATTTTATCTAAGTAGGGAAATACTAATCTATATAAAGAGACTTGTATAAAGCGGATTAACTTAGTTTTAATATTTTGACCATGTTTGTGAATGGTAAAGGGTGAACCCAATCCTTCAATCATGCCATAGATATAAGGAACCTTCATCTTATAAGCAGCCAAAGTAGCATAAATAACCGGTTTAGTTGAGTATGAAAATACTATATCAGGTTGAATTTCTTTTATTTTTTTTGCAAGCTGGAAAATAGAATATAAATCAGATAATGGATTCATCCCTCCTCGACTAAGTTGATAAGTAATAGGAGTTGCTCCAAGATTTTTAATGATATCTAGCCACTGATCGTCATATTCGGAGACAAAAGCATAAACTTCATAGCCTCGCTCTAGACATGCAGAAATAAAATCCTTACGAAAATTATAAAGGTTATAAGCAGTAGATCCTATAATAGCAATTTTTTTAGTTATCATTATTTTAATCTTCCTATCAGTTCTAATTGTGAAGCATAAAAATCTTTATCCTGATCAGAGACTGATGTAATCCTGTGTATTTGTAGAACTTGCATTAAATTCAGAAAATTTAATATTCTTACTATAATTTTTTTGATTTCAAATTTTAAAATAATTTTATTCTTCTCTATATCAGAGATAATATTCTTATAGTATTTTTTAATCACTTCAATCTGGGTATTATAACCACGGATCATTTTTTCTTTTTTTATATTTTCTACTTCTCTATAAAAATATAAAGGTTCTTGCATAACCACATAATTAAAATCATTTTTTATAGCTGCTGAGAGCCATAATTCATAATCTTCAGCTAAGCAGTTATTTTCCTGATAAGGATTTCTTTGACACCACGCCTTACGTGCAAGAAGTGAAGGATGTAATAAATTGGTCAGACCTTGCAAAATTTCTTTGGGCTGCATCTGGTGATTAGAAAAAATTCTTTTTCCTAAAATTTCATTTTTATTTCCAATGGAATACAGGCTGGTTACCACTAAATCAATCTGTGGATTTTCATTCAAAACTTTAACCTGTTTTTCGAGCCGGTCTACTGCCATTAAATCATCAGCATCCATACGTGCGATAAAGTCATGTTTTGCTTCATTGATAATCTGATTCAAGCGATAGGGCAATCTTCTGTTGTAACCGTCAGAAATGATACGGATTCGAGGATCAGTAAATGCTCGGGCTATCTCTAAAGACCGGTCTGTTGATCCATCATCTACTAATATTAACTCCCAGTTCTGAAAAGTTTGAGCCAGTACCGACTTAATCGCATCTTCCAGGTATTTTTCAGCATTAAAAAATGGAATCCCTATAGAAATATACATATTTATTCTTCCTTATTATTATTTGAAAATAGTAAAAAAGCCGCCAATAAAAACCAGAAAATAAGCGTTCTTGCACTATAAGTGGTAAATCCGTATAACATTGGTCCTAATAATATCATCTTGTTTGAAAGTGACAGTTTCTTGAATATTTGATATAAAAATATTAAAAATAAGGATATACCTACAATTCCATAATAGAACAAGATACCCAACCAGGTTGAATGAATTTCATTTCCTGTGGGGTTATATAACCAGTGAGCACCTTGCCCAGCCCCAAAAATCAAATATTGAGGATAATCAAAAAAACTAAAAAGACCGCGTCCTTCTACTTGGCTATCTCTCTGATTTAATCCTTCTATAAATCGTAATACAACACTATCAAAAACCCCCATGTTATATAAAAAGTAGCTTAAAATCCCAAAAAAAACCAAGGTGCCAAAGAATACGAATATTCTTTTATTGAGGTCTCCTTTTTGGCTAAATATAAATCCTAGAGTTAACATTAAAAAGCCAATTGAAGCAGATCTTGACATGGTCAATAAAATCAGGAATAAGGCTAAAGAATAAACGACTATTTTTTTAAAGTTGCTTCCAGAAATATATAAATAAATTGCACAGGTACTTAGCACCCAAAATGCCATTTGATTAGGATCATTAAAAAGACCATTGTATCGAGGTTCAAAATCATAACGACCCAAGTTACTTGCCCAGATAATAATTTCAACGACATAGGAAAAAGGAATAAGAAATAATAGTTTTTCATGGAAAAAGTTTATCTGAACCTGGTTCAAGTTCATCATTAATAAAAAAAATAATAAATTGAAGACCCAGTAAACAGTTGACATCATATAACTGGAATCTAGAACTATTAAATACCAGGCAAAATTTACACAAATTGCATATGCAACAAATAATAAAAGTATATTTGAGTATTCAATATTTATTTTAGAACTTTTATTAAATAATAATAGAATAGCCCCCATAATAAAAATGTGACTAAACTGCGGAATTCCACTTGACCAAAAGTAAAACTGAGATAAAAAAAATGAAAACAATACAAGATATATAACCACTTTGTCTCTTATATTACTGTCACTTAAAAAAATAATGTTATTTTTTGAATTACTCTCATTTAAAATAATCATTATCCATTCCTTTTATATTATCTATTGCTTCACTCGAAGCAGAAGAACTGATTAATATTTTGTATTATTAATTTTATTGTTTTTTATTTAATATATTTAAAAATATTGATATCTACTTAAAATTAATAATATTTATCAAACTTACTTTTTTATTAAAAATCTTTTTTAATGAATAACCAGTAAAAAAACCTTAAAAAATCATATGTCAAAATTTCAGATGGATATTCTCTCAAAATTCTTAGCATTTTTTCTAATGATTTCTTTTTGGATATTAATCCCAATTCAAATGCATTTATCCATAACGCCCTCTTTTTTGCTTTATTAAATAGAATATGATTTTGGTACTCATTTAAAATCATCATTCTTGAATCATGCATAAGGGCCGTTTGCTTATGCATATTATTATCATGTAGCCTATATTTAGCAAACACGACAGGAAGGTAACATAGCTCCCCTTCTTGTGCTAAAAGCAACCACATATACCAGTCTTCGATTTTTACTTCAGCATCATAGCCACCGATTTTTTTCAAAGCGCTTGATCGAATCAGCTGGGTCGTGGCTGGCAAATCATGTTCTAATAATAAAATTTGCTCAAAACTATAATTTTTTCTTTTTTTAATTCTATTCCTTACCAGATTAGAATCATTATCAATAACGGATACTCCTCCAAATACTGCGATACAATTTTTATTCTGGTCTAAAAATTCGGATTGTATTTTTATTTTATCTTCCAAGATTATATCATCAGAAGCGAGAGAAGAAAAATATTCTCCTTGCGCCCATTCTAATGCTTCATTCAAGGTTGCACTCAAGCCCTTATTGGGTCGATGTCTGAATTCAAACCGGGTGAATCGTTTTTCACATCGTGGAATCAATTCTTGTATTTTTTCTACTGAAGAATCTGTAGATCCATCATCAATGACAATTAACTCAATATTCTGATAAGACTGGTTAATGACACTCTGGATACTATCCCACACGAATTTTTCATGATTATAACTTGGTATAATGACAGAAACTAAAGTTTGTCCATTTATCATATGATTTCTCTTTTTATTTTAATGGTTTAAATATAAATAAACTGATTACGATCCAATATATTCCATAATTTATGAGGTGGGCAATTGAAACGCCTTCAAATCCAAAAACCTGGGTACATACATAGGTCAAAGCAATAAGGGTCAAGGTAAATATAATTTCTGTAGTTATGTACAGTGTGGTCATCGCTTTGCTTAACATCAAATAAGCCAGTATCCAGCTTCCTATTTTTAGTGCATCCCCCATCATTTGCCAAAAGAACAGGTTCTGCATGGGTGCGAAAGATGGACTGAATAAGACCTTGATAATCCAATCGCGCAGCACAAAAACGATTATTCCGCCTGCCACAGCCAGTGGAAAAAGAAACTTATAGCCCAAATAAACTTCTTTCTTAATTTCATCAAGCGTCTTGAGTTCTGATAAGCGCGGCAAGTAATAGACTCCCAATGTTGTTGTGACCAGCATCAGGTATACGGTGCTTAGACGGATCATGGCTTCCCAGTAGCCTGCATACGCCAGGCCAAATTCCTGGCTTAAATAAGCTCGAATCAACATTTGCGATAGAGGTACGCAGATCGCGCTGACCAATGCCATCCAGATAAAAGAACTAAATTTTTTAGTAATTTCTAAGTCTATTTTTCCAAACAGAGAGGAAAACTTAAACCAGTCGGCTCGATAACACAAAAATAACGTCACGATAAACGCGACAGACTGATAAATGGATAGTGCAATCAAGGCACCATATAAATGCAGTTTTATGGCTAAAATACTGGTGACAATAAGTGCAAATAAACTGCCTGCAATATTGGCAAGTACCAGTTTTAGTATTTCTTTTTTGCCATTCAGTATCGCCAAAAACAGGGTATTAAAATTAAAAAATACTAGAAATACGGCGAACCATACAAAAACTGCTTGATACTCAAGTGTCTGAAATATATAAATCGATAGCTGTTTCTGGAAGATTAGAATCAAAAACGCGAAAATCAGACTAAATAGAAAAACAATACTGCCTGCTGTTTTCCATATTGCGCGTTGTTTGCTTTCATCTTCATGATACTCGGCCGTATATTTAATGACGGCAGTATTAATTGCACTACCGGCAAAAGTAGTCACCATTTGAATAAAATTTTGGAATTGTCCTAAAGCTGCATATCCAGTCGGCCCCAGATATACAGCCAGAATTTTATTCAGTACAAACAGGGTTATGGTCTTAATCAAGACTGCTATCCCATTCAGTACACTGGTCTTAAGTAAATTCATCTATATTTGAAAACCATTACATAACTGAACAACTTGCTTTGCTTCATCCACAGATAAAGTAGGCCCTATCGGCAAGCTCAAGACCTCCGCATGAATTTGTTCTGAAATTGGTAAACTTAAGTCATTCCACTCTTTATAGGCTTGCTGCTTATGAGGCGGAATCGGATAATGAATCAGTGTCTGCACCCCATGCTCTGCCAAGTACTGTTGTAATTCTTCCCGATATCTGGTCCGGATCACAAATAAATGCCAAACATGTTGCATATCAGTTGTGGTATTTATATTTTGAAGTGGAAGCGTAATGGCTGGATTCTGGATTTCTTTTAAATATAGATCTGCAATCTGACGACGATGCTGGGTCTCCTGATCTAAAAATTGCAGTTTCAGATTCAGGATTGCCGCCTGAATTTCATCAAGGCGACTATTTACTCCCATGACCAGATTTTTATATTTCTCATGTGAGCCATAATTACGTATAGCCTTAAGCATATGCGCCAACTCAGCATCATTGGTGGTAATTGCCCCTGCATCGCCCAGTGCACCCAGGTTTTTTCCTGGATAAAAACTGAAGCCTGAGGCATCTCCCCAACTCCCCGCTTTTTTACCCTCGATTTCAGCGCCATGAGCTTGTGCCGAATCCTCTAAAACCAGTAAATTATATTTCTGGGCAATTGCTGTAATTTCCGGCATGGCAGCAAGCTGTCCATATAAATGTACAGGCAAAATTGCCTTTGTTTTTGGGGTGATAGCGGCTTCAATTTTTTTAGCATCAATATTGAAAGTCTGGATATCCGGTTCGACCAATACCGGTTTCAGTTGATTCTGTGAAATTGCCAAAATACTCGCAATATAGGTATTTGAAGGTACGATCACTTCATCCCCTTCATTCAATTTACCCAGTTCTTTCCATGCACGCAGGGTTAGAGTTAGAGCATCCAATCCATTGGCAACCCCTATGGCATATTCCGTGCCACAATAATTCGCAAAATTTCGTTCAAAATCTTCTAACTCTTTGCCACAGATATACCAACCAGAATCAATGACCTGGGTACAAGCTGCTATAAGTTTGTCACGGTATTGAGCATTTATCGCTTTTAGGTCAAGAAAAGGTATCATTCCTATCAATCTCGTATAATAATTTGTTATTTATTTTTCATTTTCACATTTATAAAAACTAATATATTGATATTAACTAAAGTGAAAAAACCCAATATTATTTATTCAGTTCATAATTCTTGGATTTAAAACTGGGTTCTAATAAAAATTTCTTCATCTTTCTATTCAGAGGCTTTTCAATATATTTATACATTATAAAGCTAGCTATTAAAGTCGCAATAAATATAATCAATGAAAACAACATTAAGTCCATATTAACTGAAAGTATCTTTTTTATATAATTTAAAACCTGTATTTCCAAAACATGAAGCAAATAAAAAGAAAAACTGATTTCTCCCGCTAAGACCATATATTTATTTGATAAAAACTTGGTAATAATACTTTTTTCCTTAACCACATGAGACAATGCAAAAACAAGAATAATGGTGGCCATAGGCAACCAATAATAAATTGAGTATCTATAACTTATATTTATCTTGCTATGAAATACAAAGAATAAGACAAAAAGTAAAATTGCTCCTAATTCAAATACAAAGGTAGGTACATTTATTTTAGAATAATTAACTTTTATTTTCTCATAAAGATCAAACAAGATAATACCGAGCAGAAAATCAGAAAAACGTACAAATGGTGAAATATACAACCAATAGTGATCCTGATTTTTATCAAGCTGGAGATTCAAAACTAAAATACCTACAAGATAAAAAATAAATATATAGCTTCTTATTTTTTCAGAAATTAAAAATGCAAATGGAAAAAGTAGATAAAAGAACAATTCATCGGAAATACTCCAGGATGGAGAGTTTAATGAGAAATGAATATTTTCTTCTAAAAAAAAGCTTTGTATGAGAAAAATGTGTTGAATTAAGTATTCCCATCCTTTTCCAGTCTGGCTAAAGGTCAACAGGAGTACAATTACCGTAGTCGCTATATGTACTGGATATACTCTTGCTAAGCGAGAAATATAAAACTCTTTTTTTGAAATATTTCCTATCAAAAATTTTTCTTTATAATTATAGGATAAAATAAATCCGCTTAATATAAAGAAAAAACTGACACCTAAAAATCCTTCGTCAAAAATACTGTTAAAAATATTTGCATAATGCGTGTCATTTTTTAGAAAGGCCAAATGACTAAGAAAAACAAATAGCGCAAAAAACATACGCAATGATGTAAGCGGCTTAATCATCTCATACATCTCCTTCATATTTATTATTATTTAAAATTCTATTTTCTGAAGTCTCTCGATTAGCAAAGCCATCATACTTATAAATTATTTTTCTTGATTTTATGATCTGATGTTCTATTGCATAAAAGTCTTATCTACTTCTTTTAAAAACTGGTCGTAATTACGAATATAATCACTTTCATCATAGTAATCGCTTGCTAACACCAACAATATGCAATTTTCAGAAAAATCATGCATCTCATGCCAAACCATTGGCGGAATCAATAGTCCTTTATTAGATTGTCTTATGAAGACTTCCTGCTTTTCTTTGCCATTATCCATCAGCATTTTACAGCTGCCTTGAATGCAAAACCCAATTTGTTGCAGCTGTTTATGTGCATGAAACCCGCGAGGAACATCAGGCTGGACAGCAAATATATAATAGAGCCTCTGTATATTAAAGGGGATATTCCGGTTGGCTTCGGCGACCACCAAACTGCCACGATGATCTCCCAGATCAGGTAATTCAATCCATTCGATAAGATTCATCACTATTACCCTACCAAAGAAATCAGATATTGGCCATAGCCATTTTTATTCATGGTTTGCCCAATTTCTAAAACCTGCTCTTTACTCAGCCAGCCATTATTCAATGCAATTTCTTCCAGACAGGCAACTTTATAACCCTGACGTTTTTCCAGTGTTTCTACAAATTGAGCCGCTTCCAGCAGGCTACCCTGTGTGCCCGTATCTAACCAGGCAAAGCCACGTCCCAGCAATTCAACATTCAAATCACCACGTTCCAGATATGCCTGGTTAATTGAGGTAATTTCCAGCTCACCTCGCGCAGAGGGTTTTACTTGTTTGGCAATTTGAATCACCTCATTGTCATAAAAATACAGGCCCGTTACAGCAAAGTTGGATTTAGGTTTTTCCGGTTTTTCTTCAATTGAAATAGCACGTTGCTGTTCATCAAACTCCACCACACCAAAGCGTTCCGGATCTTTCACCTGATAACCAAATACGGTTGCTCCATTTTGCCGTGCTGCTGCATGGCGCAGCATAGGGGTAAAACCTTGCCCATAAAAAATATTATCGCCCAGCACCAAACATACATTGCTTTGGCCAATAAATTGTTCACCCAGAATAAAGGCTTGTGCTAAACCATCAGGTCGAGGCTGAATCGCATAACTCAGCTGCATGCCAAATTGTGAACCATCTCCTAATAAACGCTTAAATCCACCAATATCTTCCGGGGTACTGATGACGAGAACCTCCCGGATACCGGCTAACATCAACACAGATAATGGATAATAAACCATCGGTTTATCATAAATCGGAAGTAACTGTTTAGAGATCCCCTTCGTGATGGGATGCAAGCGTGTGCCCGAACCACCTGCTAAAATAATCCCCTTTGTTGTTCTTGACATTAGACTGCCTCCCCTAGGCGTTCACGCTGATAAGAGCCATCCTGAACGCGACGGCACCATTGCAGATTATCCAGATACCACTGCACAGTTTTACGAATACCAGTCTCGAATGACTCTTGTGGTTTCCAGCCTAATTCACGCTCAATTTTTGAAGCATCAATGGCATAGCGCAAATCATGTCCAGGCCGGTCCTTAACAAAAGCGATTAAGCTTGCATAACTTTGGCCATTTGGCTGTGGTTTTAATTCATCTAGAATCTGACAAATGGTGTTAACCACGTCTATATTCTGTTTTTCATTCCATCCACCAATATTATAGGTCTCGCCTACAACGCCCTGAGTAGCAACCTGATATAAAGCACGCGCATGATCTTCCACAAAAAGCCAGTCACGAACCTGCTGACCATCGCCATAGACCGGTAATGACCTTCCCTCCAAAGCATTTAAAATGACTAGTGGAATCAATTTTTCAGGAAAATGATAAGGGCCATAATTATTTGAACAATTCGTGACAACAACCGGCAAACCATAGGTTCTATGCCAGGCCCGCACTAAATGATCCGAGCTGGCCTTACTTGCCGAGTAAGGTGAACTTGGCGAATAAGGTGTGGTTTCATTAAATAGGTCTGTGGTGCCTTCCAAGTCCCCATAGACTTCATCTGTTGAAACATGATGGAATTTAAATTTGGATTTTTTAATTTCAGTCAAATTTTGCCAATACTTTCGTGCAACTTCCAATAAGGTATAGGTACCGACGATATTTGTACTGATAAATTCGGCTGGACCATCAATTGAACGGTCGACATGGGACTCTGCCGCCAAATGCATGACCACATCTGGCTCAAAGTCTGAAAATAAGCCTGTTAAAGCTACATGATCACAAATATCAGTTTGAGAAAAATGGTAACGGGGGGCATCCAATACAGAAATTAAAGATTCTAGATTGCCAGCATAAGTTAACTTATCAACATTCAAGACTTGATGTTCAGTCTCTTTGATCAAATGCCGGATGACAGCAGATCCAATAAAACCGGCCCCACCCGTCACCAATATTTTCATCACCATTTTTAATATCCTTCAATATTTTTATTTTACTTTTCACTAATTATTTTTAATGTATTATTGTCTTTTCAGCATCTCTATTTTTATTGATTTGTTCATAAGATATATTAATTCTATTACACAAACCACTTACAAAAAAGCAGATACTTAAATGTAGTTACATTTTATGAATCTAGCTTAGCTTTTTTTTAAAAAATTATTCTATATATATCTCGATCCTTTATAAATATTTCAACCAATATTAATTTAATATTCATCCATATGAACCTTATATTACTTTAATTAACAGTACTTTATTTTAATTCTGCTAAATTTAATTACTCTATAAATTAACCCGAATCGCGGATAAGAAATTGACTTGAAAAATAAGAGGACTAGAGCCATCAGTTGAGTTACCACACCAAACTCACAACTCTAGTCCTGATGTTCAATAGTACCGAATTATTCTGCGTAA
>NZ_JAGFXZ010000048.1 GCF_019038395.1 Acinetobacter sp. BY419 | reverse complement strand
CAGAAAAACGAGTAAAAAAGTTCCCCATGGGGCCCTGCAACAGCAGAACCCGTTCAGAAAGTAATAAACGGTTTATATGGACGGACATAAAGAAATTAACCTATTTTTTTTAGCATATTATACAGGGCGAATAATACACGTTTATACCTATCGTTATAACTTACCGGTTGATCTAACTGTTTTTTTATATACGCAATCACATCCTCAGGTCTAACCAGAGGGATACCCGACACCTCGGTATATGCTAAATTATAGGTCGGATATTCTACAAGGGTGATATACAATAAATCGTCTAATGTGAGATGTCTATTGCGTCTTTGTGATGAATACAGGTCTTGTGTCAAGCCCCAGCCTGCATAGAAAGGCAATCCATAACAATAGACTTTTAGCCCACGAATCAAGGCTTCAAAGCCACTGAGCGAGGTGATGGTATGTACCTCGTCACAAATTTCAAAACACTCTAAAATGGAAGTATCGAGTTCCACCTGATCGGCATATTGCAACATGTCCGGTTCAGGAATTTTCCCGATACGTAGTCCGGTTTGGACATCTGGATGCGGCTTGTAAATAATATAGCTGTCTGGGTGGTTTTCCCGGACTTGCTTGAGCAGACCAAGATTGGTTTTAATTCCCATTCCCCCCAGCTGAATCGACATATCGTCCTCCACCTGTCCAACGACCAACAAAACACGTGGATGTTGGGGGCGTGTTAATGATTTTGCTGTCCCGACATTATATTTGGAAATATTTAAATCAATGAGTAATTGTCTTAGGCGCTGCGCACGATCACTCTGTTGCGCGCTTAAATTCACATTTAAAAGCAGCTGTTCCATCCGTGAAGGCTTTGTGGCATCGTAGTAAATTCCGACATTGTCAAAAACCAGTGAACAGGGTCGGATCAGTTTCGCCCCTAGGCCCACAGAACGAATAAACCCATCCTCAACAGTGGTGACCTGTTTATAATCCAGTTCTTTCAGCAGTTTGGCTCTTTTCCCCCAGGCCAGAATATGATGATTTTTATGTGGTTTAAAATAACGCTGAAATTTCAGCTTGAGCTTGGGAAAAGCAAAATAAGCTGCAATAAACTTTTTTTTCCAGGGACTGAATCCATACGCTCTATACGATTGAGCCAGTCCTTGCTGAAACTGAATATTAGGAATGAGTAAGTCTAGAATTTCTTCCAATTCACAGCGTTGACCTGTCACCGGATTGACGTAACGGGCATATTGCAAATAAGCACAGGCAAATAAATGTGTTAAAGATTTAGTTTGAGTGCGTCTGTTATTGAGGATATGCAAGGGTGCGTGATGGTCTTGGGTAAGTCCCCAACCTGCATACCACGGGACACCAAAACAATGGACTTTCTTGCCACAAAGCAAAGCTTCAAAGCCTAGTTGTGAACTGACGACATAGACGTCGCTCATATAGTCCAACAGCTCAATCGGATTATAGGCATCAGTCAAGACCTGAATGTTTGCAAATGCAAAGTCGTGCGCCTGGAAATGCGATTGCGCTTTGCCCGCCAGTACATCGGGATGGGTTTTGACCCAAATCGTTGCTTCCGGATGATCTCGACAAGCTTGCGCCAGCATTCGCTTAAAAGTTTCAGGTGTCGCGCCTGCATATTTTATGGATTGATCACCAAAAGTTTGATCTACCACTAAGATATGTTGGGTATTTTGTTTAAATTTAGCTGGATCTATGTTTTGAAATCTTTGATTATATTTAGTGATTTTATGATTCAAAATGGTTTGAATTGCGCATTCAGCACGTAACTTCAATTCTTCATTTTCAGCTTGAAGAATCAGTTGTTCCAGGTCTGATGTTTGCAAGGCATCAAAATAAATTCCTGTTTCATCGACCACCAGGGAAAGAGGTGCATAACCGTCTTTGCCTAAGCCAAGAGAACGGATAAATCCGTCTTCCAAACAGAGTACTTTTAAGCCCTTTTGTTTAGCTAAGGTTTGAGCTTTGAAAAAGCTTTTTTTTCTGCCCCAACCACAGAGAATAAATGCATGTGGATGAAAAGTGGCCTCCCATACATGCAACTTATTTCGATAAAGAAAATTTCTCAAAGAGGGTTGATGTTTTTTATAAAAAAAATAATACATAGTTTCCAAAAACTTAATAATTTTTTAATCATTAATTAATGATAAAAAAGATTTTTCATAAAAACAATCTAAATTAGTAGCTGTATTGGTAATAAAACCATTTTTTTCAAAGTAATCGAAATTAATATAATAAGCAAAAATAGAATTTATTGAAGTACCAACTTCTATATATCCAAAATTAATTTTCTTTCTTTCAGGAACTTCTAACTGCTTTACTAAACTTTGATTAGTATCAAGTACAATTTGACATTTTTCATCAATAACCCAAACTCCATCATAATTCGGATAAGCTTTTTCTATCATATTTAATCCAGATTCAATAGTTTCAACTTTTAAACTATCAACAGATTCAAAAGATATTTCACTTTTTAATAAATTTAAAATAATACAATCTGCCCATCTTTTTTTAATTAATTTTACCAAATCATGAATATTACTGGAACCTTTATAAACTACACAAACCAGCACCCTAGGTTGAAATCCAGAAATAGTTTTCTTTAAATTCCCATTAATTTTATTAACTAATAAATTCTTATAATATCTTCCTAATTTTTTTTGTTTTTTTAAAATATGAATCATTCGATCATTACAATCTTGGGAGTTAGTAGATATAATAATAGGATGATAAAAACCTTGCTTAATATTCACAAAGTTTGGGCTAATAAAATATAAGTTACCGTTAGTTGTGAAATTAAAATTTTCTAAATCATCTTTACTATACAACTCATCCATACGCAAAGTTGTATAATTTTGACTAAAATTTGCTAAAAATGATTCATCATTTAAAAATTCAGGAAGATTATTTTTAGAATAGATTTCTACATACTCTATTCTTTTTTTTAAAGCATCTAAACAAAAAAGTTTTGATACATAAACCATACTGAATAACATTTTCTTTGCTATAGATATATTAAAATATTGCTCAGCGCTTTCCTTCCAAGGCCAGCCATTATGCGCTTCCCAAAAAGATTTAGCACACAAATCTAATTTTTTTAATAAGGGTTGTTCAAGATAAAACAGTAAATTCTCACTAAATACAAAAGCATCATCTTCTATAAGCCAATATCCCTCATAATTAGGATACTCTAATGTCATTAAATATAAGCCAAAATCTCCACACAGCCATCCTAAATTTTCTAATTCTACATATAGCCCTAATTCAGTTAAAGTACTTTTATTAATTGATACCTTAGGGAAAACTCCACAATCTACGTCTTTTTTTAACTCATCAACAACTAAAACCACATCTATATTTGCATTTTTATAGTATAAAAAAAGACTTAATGTTTGTATATCAATTTTTTCTGTTCTTAGTCCTATTAAAAACCTTTTCATTAAATTTTCCTGCCGTGTAATATTTTAAAGTATTTTATGAAAAATCTATATTAAAAAATTAATTTTACAAATTAAGATTACTAAATTAGATTTCACACAATAAGACTAAACAAAAAAATCAAAAAATCAAAAAAAATAATTATCTAAAAAAACTCATTTTGTTTTTTACAGCATCAAGGAAAAAACCCTTTGGATTTTTAATTAGTTTACGAATTTTTTTATTACTCTCTAAAAATTGAAAATAAATACTGAATTTTCCAGGAGAAACAGAAGGCTTTTTTTCTTCTATAATTTTTTTTGATTCAAACATAACTTTTGCCGCAATAAAAGATTTCTCTGAATAAGAAAAAACCTTATGATTACCAATATTTATTGAATAATTATCAATATTAAACTTTTGAACTTGAATATTTTTATAACCATGTGAGAATCTATCACCAAAATTTCTAATTTTATCTTCAGCTTGGAAGGTACTATACTTTTTTTCGCGCAACCAATTTATAAACTTAAATAAAATCATTTCGTCTAAATTTTGTTTGCCTTCAAAATCTAAAATAAATTTAATTGCTTGCTCTAAATTAACTACCTTTGTCGCAAGTCGTCCATTTAAACTATAAAAAGCATTACCTATACAATAAGGTTTTTTACCATGTAATATTGAAAGCAAGCCAACACCTGAATTATAAAGCACAATATGATCAAAAACATTTAAAACAGCATGAATATTTACATTATCTAATAAAATAATGTTTTTAGCATTATCAAAGCTATTAATAGTAGGCATTAATGGATGTGGTTTAATATAAAACATTATTTCTGAATATTTCAAAGCCAATTCTTTTATATCTGCAATAAAATCATTATAGTTTTGATTATTTTCATTAAAATAAGTTACAGCCATATCATCTGGCAACTGAAAAGGAATAAAAATATTATTAGTATTTTTATTTACAATTAAATGAAGAGCTTGGATAGAATCCTCATAATTCTTCATGTATTCTAAAGTATCCCCCCCCATTCTAATTTTTGCAATATATCTTAAAATATCTTCTTTTTCTTTTATACTTAAGTTTTTATTTAAAATATTTTTAGTAATAAGGTCTTCATCATAAAAATCAGCATCATTATAAGATACTTCATTTGCATAATAGATAGTGTTTGGTAAAGCACCACGTTCAATAATTTTAACAGGAACCTTGTTTTCCTTTGCTAACTCAATTAAAGCATAATAATCTTTATGACTTTTCATATATGGATTAAAAATGCAAACTATATCTACCTCTCGATGTAGTATTTTTTTATATGCTTGATTAATTTCTGCTTGATTTGAACTTGAGGCAACTTCCAATGCATAACCTTGAGCTCTAAATGGTAGAAAATATCCCCATTGATCTCTATCATTCATCAGACATAGGGCTTTTTTGTTGCGACCTAAATAATCAATTTCTAGAATCTTTTCTTCATTTTGTGAGTAAATATCTAAAATTTTATTAAAACGCTCCCGTTTCCAATCATTATTATTAGTCCAATACCCTTTTTCACTGGGTTTAGGGTGCCATATATGGTAGGTTTTATAACCTAAATATGCAGACGTAAAAGTTAATGCTTCTAAATATTTTCGAAAACCTTCATAAGTTGAGGCCTTCCAAAAACTATCTTTGAGTGGTCCATAAAAATCTTTATTCAAGTTTCTAGGTTTTGGTAAATCACTTGTTAAATAACCTAAACGAATTAAATATTCAAAATCTTCAGAACCATGACCTCGGAAAACATCACAATATCCACCACTTAAATCATATAGGTTTTTATGCATAAATAAGATATTGCTATATGGTGCAATAAATTCGATTTCTTCTTTAAACTCAGCTTGAAGAGAATAATAGTCTAGATTTCTAATATATTTTTCTTTATCTAATGGCTCTAATATTTCAAAATCTTTTGAAATATTTTCAGCTAGATGAATAACTGGAAAAGTAATATAACGTCTAGGATTTATATTGAATTCCAGTAAGGTTGCATCTTTTGCTAAAGTTTGGAAAATATCTCCTCTAAATACACAATCAATATCAGAAAATAAAATCAAATCTGTTGTCACGTATTTAAAGGCCAAGTTTTTGGCCTTTGATGCTGAAAATGTATTCGTATCATTGATTTTTACATAAGTTACATTTGATTTTTTACATTCATCTTCGATAAGTAATGAATATTTTTCCTCTGAACCAAAGTCTAAAATTAAAATTTTTGGACAGGGTTGATAAAAGTTTAGGCAAAACTTAATACGTTCTAAAATCCAAGGAGTAAAGTCTGAAACTCGAATGGTAAGAACATAAGTAATATCTTTCTCTGAAAATTTTTTAAACATTTTTGAAACCTTTTTTATTTATTTTTTTAATTATTTGAATAATATTATATAATTAGAATTCTGCTTAAGCTGATATTTCATATACTTGAATGGCTAGCTTATTTGTATGTCAGAGTCGATAAACGCATACAGAAGCGTAAATCCCTTTGAAATAGTTTCAAATACTTCTCACCTTACTCTTCCATAAATTGTATTTTCCTTTCAATAATTTGAAAAGTCCTGAATCAGGCAGAATACATATTTTAAATTAAATATCGTTGCTGCAAGCGTAAATCATAGGGTAACACCCTAATGGTTTTCTGTTATTTTTTCTCCTCTAATGATTTTCGGTTATTTTTTTCAAGTCAATTTTATCCGCGGTTCAGATTAGTTACAAATCCAACGCGGCTTTCGCTGCTACCGCAATCTGATAGATGACCTGAGTGATATCACGGGTCAGCTCGATGCCTTTAGATTTATTCGATTTCTGGCTAAAACCGCCGACCTGCTCGATATAATCCCTGGCATTCAGTCCATTACTGTATTCAATCCCATTCGGGAAAGCAACTTCGCCCTGTTCCAGGATCACATTCTGAAAAGAATCGGGATTGAGGACCACCAGCCCTTTCGGCTCCACCTGACGGGCTTTAACAATGAACTGCTTGACCAGCTCTGCATCACGCAAGCGCAAGGTGGCTTCTTCCTGGGTACTTGAGCGGGCATTGAATGTGGTTTCCTCCAGCTTGTCCAGGGCAACATTCAGCATCTCTTTCTGTCGTGTGGCCACAGAAGCACGGTAAAGCTGCAAGGACTCGACTTCAGCCAGAGCATTCGGATGCAGCTGCACCAGTACATCCCCCAGTCTGGCACCATAGGGCAATACAATGGCATGGGCACCATTATGTGCCTCATCGACCCGTACCTGAATGGTGCCTGCATAGCGGTCAGCCGTCACCGTAACCACATCACCATCTTCGATCATGATATTCGGTGCCTGATTTATAAAAAGGTAAATCCATAACAATAGACTTTTAGCCCCCGAATCAAGGCTTCAAAGCTACTGAGCGAGGTGATGGTATGTACCTCGTCACAAATTTCAAAACACTCTAAAATTGAAGTATCGAGTTCTACCTGAGCCGCATATTGCAACATGTCCGATTAATGTTTTTCTAAATATTTAAATAACATCATGAATTAATATAATTCCAAATTTTTCTGACAATTTTTTATCTTTTTGTCATATGCAAATTTGCACAACCACTGTATACGTTGTCTAAATGACATTATTCTAAGATTTTCCTCACAATAACCAATCAGATAATCATAATGTTTTTGTATTTCATCTTTTTGTTGTAAAAAACTGAATTCTTCAATATTAAAGTTTTGCAAAGATCGCTCGGTCGCATACAAATATTGCACCTGACGGGGAATAATCAGCGTATTTAAATCATCCTGCTCAAAAAGGACCAAGGTGGGTATCTTCTTGTTAATTAGCTGCATTTCCATCGCTGAAATGTCAGTCACAGCAGCTGAAATTTTAATCTCAGGCTTATAGGATTGTGAAATAAGCGTATAACCTCGATAAAGCCAGTGATCTGCTAATTTGACCTGTGATTTCACCAATACAATTTCAACTGGTGATTTCTTCAACTCATTCATCATCTTTTTGAAATGAAAAAAATATTCTTTATCCCGGTGTCCCAGATTAGGATGGAGCTGGATATACAGTTTTTTAATCCCATATTGCTGGATGATATGACTTAAAATTTTGGTGGCTTGCACTCCAATCGAGGAATAATTCTCTTCAGGTATGCCGCCTTCCCAAGTAGGGGCATAAAGCAGGCTCTGACTATCGGATGCAAATACATAAGCATTTTGCCCGATAAAGGTATCCCCCATCGTTAATACACGATGTTCATGCTGAATATTGTATGGGTTAAAAATACTGGCCTTTAAGAACCGCTCAATACCTACCTGCCCTGAAGTAATCACAAAATCATAAATTCTTATAATCGGTTTTATAGAAGCCAATTTATGGCTTTCACCATGGGTTACAAAAATATGAGTTAAATCACGGCGCGCAGTAATTTTACAATTTGACTGTGCATTGAATAGATAAAATACGACTTTGTTTGAGCTAAAATCCAGATCACTGTTTTTTCGTATAAATTTATATTTTATCTGTCTTGAGCCAAGCCTGTTTTTTATATATTTTTCAATATCTTTATAATATTTAAAATAAACGCAAATACAGTCATCAGCATTAAAAATATCTGTCTCAAAATAACTTGTGAGTTGATCGATTGTACCTTCAATTTTTGAGTCTATATAAATGTAATACAAATTATTTTCAGACATGGGCAGCCTCTTATCGACCGTCTTTTCGAACATCAACAATAATACCTGTATTTTGGGTACCCAGCACTTTTAAACTGGCCAAGGCAACCTCTTGGGCAGACAGTAATAATCCTGGGGGCTCTATACCAAAGTTCGCTGTTCGCATTGGGGTAGCTGTGCGTTCCGGATTAATACAGGTAACCCGAATATTTTCATTACTCCATTCTTCGGCTAAAGCTTGAGTAAAGTTGACGATCGCTGCATTTGATGATGAATATACTGCGTAGAAAGCCCGGCCTCGAGTATAAGAACTTGAAGTAAAATTTATTAACATGCCAGAAGTTTCTAGCAGATAGGGTTTTGCTGCAATTGCCACATTTACCGCACCGGTATAATTCACACCAATTAAAGATGTGAGTTCCTCCACGCTCAACCGATCAATAGGTTTCTTGATCAGAAGGCCTGCTGTATTCACCACATAGTCAATACGACCTGTTTTTTCCTTTATACCAGCCAGATAAGCTTTAACATTTTCCAAATTACAAATATCAACCTGATTATATGACCGACTTGCAATTTCTACATGCGCCCCATGTACCAGGGCTAAATTTTTCATTTCCAGACCAATACCACTGCTACCGCCAAAAATAACAAGATTTTTATCTTTTAAAAATTTAAGACTATCGCCATTTTTAAACGAAATATCATGAGCAGACTGCAGAAACTTTTCTGCAATAAATAAATCGACAGGATGGGTTACTTTAATATTACGCTCATCTCCCTCAACCGTCGCCACACGTACTTGAGGTAACATGGCACGTACTACCCCGCAATCACAGGTAAAAGTCTTTCGGTTTATTTCTAGTGCCTTACTATAAGCAAGTTGAATGGTGCCCAGAGTGAAAGCTTGAGGTGTTTGTCCACGGCGCATAAATGAGCGGTTGGGAATACTTGAAATACATCCATCATCATAGACTTCAACTAAAGTATCCGCAGATGAAATCACCACATCGACAGCATCAAAATTCTGTAGGGCAGCAAGACAATTAGAGATAATTTTCTGATTCACTAAAGGTCTTACTGCATCATGGAACAAAACTTTACACCTAGCCTCATTCCCTCTTAAGGTAGTCAGTGCTGAATAGGTTGAGTCAAAACGTTCTGTTCCCCCTGTCACTACTTTGGTAATTTTTGACCATTTATTTTTTTTAATAATTTCCCAGGTAAGGTGAATATGCTGAATTTGGGAAACAATAATAATTTCGTCAATCTCGTCGGAATTCTGAAATACATCGATGGTGTATTCAATAATTGCTTTACCTGCAAGTTTAGTAAACTGTTTGGGCAATGCTCCACCAAAGCGTGAGCCAGAACCACCAGATAAAATTACAGCAATGTTTTTCATCATCTTCTTCTCATTATTTTTATTATTTAGCACAGCGTTATATCTACCAATCCAGGTAGGATATATATTTAATTATTATTTTTAAAAGATAGCATGAATTAGTGTAATAACACTAGATTCGTTAGCCTAAACCCAAGATTCTATACAAATCACTTAATTATCAAACGATCTATTGCTTTTAGAATAGATGCTCTACAAAATAGCTTATCAATTAGATCAAAAAAACACCATGGATAATAATAAATTAATTTTAATTTATAATGACTTAGTTCATTCAAAGCAAAACTCTCAGCCCCCTGTCACACAAAATGAGGATTTTAAAAAAGCCTTAGTAGCAGAATTTAACAAAAATTATGATGAAGCACTTAAGTCTTATGAACAGTGTAAAAAAGATTTTGCCAATGATGCACTTGTAGATCTAAAAATTGCAGGTATTTATGAAAAGAAAAATGATAAAGAAAAATCTCGACTCACTATAAGCAATGCCATAAAACATACACTCCATGCGAATTATGATGTGGAAGCAGCGTTCAAGATCCACCCGTCACTATTATTAGAACGCCACATCATGGCTGAATTTATTATTCAAAATAAATCTGAGATTGAGAGAAAAATCAGAGAAAATTTAAGTATAAAAAAAATCAATCAGAATAAAGCTTTTGTTTTCTGGGATAATCCAGCTACAGCTCCTGCTGTAGTAAAGGTGGCATTAGAGAGTCAGAAAAAATATATCGGTGAGGATTTTGACTTAATCTTTTTGACTAAGAATAATTTATCTGACTATGTCAGAATTCCTGCACATATCCAAACGCTGATTGACTCTAGTCCGACTCACTTTTCTGACTGGCTCAGGACAGAATTACTCACCAAATATGGAGGCATCTGGCTAGATTCGACCTGCCTACTCACCCAGGATTTAAGTCAATCATTACAGGAAATCAAGAAACAAAACTGTTTCTTTTTTACTTATAGCGGTTCTCGGGTGGGCAACTGGTTTATTTATAGTTCTCCGAACTCCTATGTCTTGAATGCAATCCATATCATCTTAAATTTATGGTGGAAAAATCAGAAAAGTTTAACCAATTATTTTATGTATCATGACATCGTTGAAATGCTGTATTGGACGGATGAAGAATATAAAGCTGAATGGAATAACATGCTTAAAATCCATCCTAGAAAAGCTTTACAACTCAACCAAAATCTCACAAAAGACTTTAATCAGGAGCGCTTTAATGAAATCATAAATGACTTTTTCATCCATAAATTAACTTATAAATTTGATAAAAAATTATATAATACAAACAGTTTTGTAAATTATATTTCCAATTTACCTAAAATAAATTTTGTTCAGGATATTCCGGAAAAGAAATTATCGGAGAGCAAAAAACAAAAATATATTTGGATATTTTCTTCTTATAACTGGCAAGGTAACCCTAAAGCTCTATTTTTATATATGAGTCAAAAATACCAAAACTCTCATGATTGCTGGTGGATTTCAGAAAATAATGAAGAATATGAAACTCTAAAAAAAATCGGTCTTAATAATATTATTTCTGTTAAAAATAAGCGATGCAAAGCTCTCTTTGCAGAGTGTGATGTCTACATAACTGAAAATTTTAGAGAAAAATATCCTGATAACCTCCCAGCAACGACAAAAGTCATCAATACCTGGCATGGGGTTGGTCTAAAGCATATTGAATTGGCACTTGGCCCAGAGTCTATTTTAGCAGACAGTATTGTTCGTAAACATATTCGAAATTTTAAGCTCTATCGTAATCAGTCTTATTTCCTTGCTACATCACCCGCAATGGAAGATCACTTTATTCAAGATACTATTATAGAGCGCTCTCAAATTATCCGAGGGCCTTATCCCCGTAATATCGTTTATGATCAGGTACAAAGTTATGCTATTGATCAGCTGATAAATAAATCCCATTATCGGAACCTTATTCTGTTTGCACCCACCTACCGGATCAAAAAAATTAACGGGGTACTGAGCGAACTTATACCGAGCTTTGACTTATTATTATCTGTACTGGCAGAAAATAATGATCTGCTGATTATTAAAGTCCACCCTTTTATGAGAAATGATCCATATTTTCTCGAAATACAGCAGCAGTATTCTGACTCAGAACATATTATGTTCTGGAATGACAATTATGATATCTACGAAATTTTTCATTTGATTGATATTGCAATTGTCGACTATTCAAGCATTTTTTATGATTTGCTCGAAGCCAATATCAATAAATTCATCCGATATATTCCCGATTATAAAGAATATTCAGACTCTCTGGGATTTATCGATGATTATTTCAAATTAACGAGTGGTGTCATTTCAGACAGCTTTGAGCATCTGCTACAAACACTTTCTCAAGAAATACCGGTGATTGAAAATAAAGATGAGTTATTGGAGTATTTCTTTTCTTATTCGCAACAAAAAACTTTAGATCAGCTCATTGCAGAAATTGACCAGCTCAAAACATTTTCAGTCCAGTACAAAGAATTACATAGCTTTGATGTATTCGATACGCTTATTCACCGCAAAACGCTGGCACCGTTTAGTATCTTTGCCTTCATGCAACAAAATCTCATGCGTTCAGATCTAAATTTCCCGCAAACATTCAAAGATAATTGGGTGCAAATCAGGCATAAAGTTGAAATGGATGCGCGTGACATGTTTAGAAAAACAACATTTGAGCGCAAAACCGATCAAATTGAAATTTCACTCGATTTGATATATGAGCGCCTGCAAAATAACTATTTGCTCACCGCCCAACAAGTTGATTATCTAAAAACACTCGAGATGGAGAGTGAAATGGCTCATGCCGAGCCTATTCAGCCCCGCATTGAGTTTCTGTTAGAGCTCCAAGCTCAGGGACAGGATGTCATTTTGATTAGTGATATGTATCTTCCTGAAAGCGTGGTCCGTACTATGCTGAGCCAGGCAGATTTCCGTTTGAGTAATATTCCGCTTTATCTGTCCAGCAGCACCGGTTATCAAAAATCGACAGGGGAAATCTATAAACATATTTTCTTTGAAAAAAAATATCAGTATGAAAAATGGGTCCATTATGGTGACAATGCACATGCAGATGGCAGGGTACCAAGAAAATTTGCAATAGAAACTCGAGTTCACTCCATCGATAGCTTTGTTCCATTTGAAAGTAAATTCATTCATTCTGCTCCAAATTCCTGTAAATACCAGTCATATCAACTCGCAACGCTGATGCATCGTTATCGGCAGAATAAGTTAAGCTCTGGCAGCAGTATCAGCAATTTTGAATTTGAAAAAAGCTATTATGCCTATGCATATGCGGGTTCACTGCTGGTTCCTTATGTACACTGGACGATTATTGATGCACTAGAACGCGGTTATGAAACACTTTATTTTATTTCCCGTGATGGACATTACCTGAAACTGATTGCCGATGCCCTGATTGACCAGAAAAAATATCCAATAAAAACAAAATACATTTATGGCTCTCGCAAAGTGTGGCGCCTTCCCTCCTTCATCAACACGATTGATGATGAAATGTTTGGCCCTTTTGGCAACTTTGTCGGTATGGACAGTTTTCAGGATCTGGTGCGTGCGAGCTATCTGTCTGAAGATGAACTGCTTGCACTTTTTCCTGAATTTGAAAGCTTAAAAAAAGCGAGACATTTACGGGGTGAGACTGCTGAAAATATCCGTAAGATATTGTCAAACTCGGAAATTTACCGCCAAAAAGTCCTGGATCTGGCTGCTAAAAAACGAATTATCGTAAAACAGTATTTATGTGAAAACATGGATTTTTCAGAGAAGTTTGCTTTTGTAGAATTCTGGGGAAGAGGATATACCCAAGATACTTTTACTCGCCTGTTAACAGATGCCGCTGGGCACGAGATCATCAATCCATTCTACTATATCCGTAGTTTTAGCCCTGAGAGCACATCTAGTCTTCGACATAATTTCGTACTGGCTCCTGTAAACTTCTCGTATTTTGAACCTTTATTTGCCAGTACCCCCTATGAAAGTATCTCAGAATATCAAAAAGTTAATGACTCTATAGAGGCAGTGATCGTACCAAGACTCAATGAATATTATGTATCTTTCCAACAAGGCCTCATTAAATTCGTAGACGATTATCTCAAAATCGAAACAGAGGAACCGGCCAGCTTTGCACGCGTCTTGAATGAATATAGTTATACCTATCAGATGAGAGAATTTAATGACCAGTTTATTTGCAATATATTTGCCAAGTTAGAAGACAATATTTCAAGTTTTGGTGAAATGAAAGAATTTGCGCCTATTCTTTCCCTTCAACAACTTGAATCAATCAGAGATAAAAAAGATTTAGACCAGCTCACCAGTTCTGCTGCTATTTCACTTTCCCGAAGTAATGCGGAAGTTCGAGCTTATTATCAAAAAATATTTCAAAAGATGAAATTGCCCCCAGTGAATTCAACAGGGATCAGATATGTTTATCCATATAATAATCTTGAAAACTATATTCGTGCTGTCGACTTCCCTATCCAGGTCGTTGCCATCCAACAAAATTCGATATATTTAGATATCGATCTTCCTAAAGACTCTAAACGCCAGGATCAATATTTGGCACAAGGGGAAATTTTTGAGGTTATTGCGATTGAATGGTTAAGCAACGGAATTCCACGTTTAGTTACCCAGCAGGGTTATGTGACGGCACATAAAGATTGGGTGCTTCCGTTAAAAGAAGCAGAAGGCGTTTACATTCGTAAAAATGCATTAGGCGAATATGAAGCCATTGAGCAACCTCCAACTACAAAAGAGAAATTAAATACCATGAAAAACAAACATATAGATCAACTCATTAGTCTTCTTGAAAAACCTTATAAAATCCTTAATAAAAACGGGGATTTTGAACATATACACCGTAAGTGGGGCAAATTTACCCGTAACCCTCATCAATTCTTCGCTGATGCAAAGAACGAAAAAATTATTTTACTCAAGCATTGTTTTGATGAAAATCATAAAGTAGGTAAAACCCTGACAGGATGGATACGCCGCAATTTATAAACACATTTTTTATATTTTAAACATCTCATATAGTGTTGATGAGGTGTTTAGAATTTTAAATATATTTAATTTTCCTTCTTCATATAAGTTAAATAATTAATTTTATATTAATATGGAATTCCCTCTGGTGTAACTTTATTCAAAAATACCGTATCAAAACTATTATTTAAATGTCCAATATCCAAAGCTCTCATCCCCTGACGATGCAGTCTTGCAGAAAGTACTGTTCCTGTCGGGCCTAGTGCTATCAAAAATATATCAATATGTTTTTTTTCCAGACATTTTGCTAGAGTTTTATCTATATCCTCATAAGCATTCTTATTTTTTGAAAAAATATATTCTGCATTTTCAATATTAGAAAAGATTTGATGATCCACATTAAATCTGGAATTTTCACCTGATATAAAACAGATTTTTTTCTCATTCCATATCGCTTTCCACAAAGCCACCATTTCCTGACCATAAAAATAAAAAGCCTCAGGCCTAGTAATCATGGCATCACCAATACGATTCTGCTGCAGGTAAAACTTGCATTTGGGCCAATAGATCGGCCAAAATTCTTGCCAGAATTTATCTTCAATGAGTAAACTAGGATAACAAACCAGTAAGCCATTATTCTCAAGACTAATTTCTCTGAGTTCTTGCATCAATTTCCAATCATGTGTTTGAAAGCCACATCCATTGGTGGTCACCATGCAACGAATTTCACCATCACCAAATCTGGCGATACTCAACTCCTGTTCTTTGATCGCTACTAAAGTATCACGTAATGTTAAATATTTATCTTTCAAGCTATTCGCCATATCTAGATAAATATCATTAAAATATTTACTTGAAACAACCTGATTTATATTGATCAATTTATTGTTTATACTTTTAAGTAAATAAATTTCATTACTACTATGTTCTAGTAGCTGACTGATAATTTTCCTCACTATTTCTGCAATATTATCTTTATCATCTAAAGTCAAAAAATCAACTAGCAACTGATTATTAGAGAATATTTTTGTTTTATAATTTATTTTACAGTTAAAATGCTGGCAAATATTTTCCCAACTATTATCATTTCTAAAAACAAGAAAAATTTCTTTTTTTTCATTAATATCCAAGGCAAAATAAATATCATCTTTCTTTATATTAATATACACCACTTCATTTCTATATATTTCTATTTTTTCCACAAATTTTTCTTTTAACAAATTAAGCTGTAAAAACCTGTGCATTTCATTTAATTTCATCTAATTTTCCTCTACAAGACTTACATCAAAGAAAACAATTAAATTATTTAAAAACTAAAATGCAATTAAATATATATTATCTCTCTGATTTAATGTTTTTATTATTTATTTAAAATTATTGTTATTTTATTGATATTATTGTGAAAAAAAATCAAATCAATTTGATATTAAATATCTCCCATTCCTTAACCTCTTTTGCACCTAACTTAAACTCTCCCTTAGGGGTCGCGGTAAAATACTGGCCATTCTCATAGGCTACACTTATTTGATAATTAATGATGTCATGTAGTTCAAGTTTGAAAAACATTGCCTTTTTAAAAGGGTATGCTACTAATCGCCCTCTCTTATCAGTATATAAATATATAATTTCATTAATTTTCTCTAAAAATAAATAACATATTTTCTGGTCAAAATCATAAGCAACTTGCACAAAATTCAGATGAGACTCTATCTCTTCAGAAAGAGTAACAAGTTCACACTGTTCAGTTAAATCATTATAAACAAGAGCTGTATGATGAGTCGTTATCAATATTTTTTTATCAAAATTTCCAGTGGAATTAATATCAATTTTATCTATAACATATAAATCACAGCCTTTTTTTAAGTCTTCACTTTCAATAACATGCATTAATTTATATGCATCTGACAAACCTTGTTCTCCATATTTATTATATCGATCTTTTAAATTTTCTAGTCTTCTTACTGAAGGTCCATCCAGATATTTAACATTAAATTTTTTATTTATTCGATTCAAGGTTTTTTTTATAAAAAAATCAACTGTCAATGCCTCAAAATGTAATAACTTAAAATCCTCGACAATATAATTTGTTTTTAATGTAATATCTATGGGATTAAAATTATGTAAACCAGGCCATTTTAGCGGTTCATCGACCCGGAAAAAACATTTACCAGACACATGACCAAATAGTCCTGCCTTATGTATCAAGCCTTCCGGATAAATTTCATTCCAAAAAAATACATCACTACGTTTTGTATGATGCTTAAAATATTGGGTTGCAAATACCTTTTGATAACTTGAAGGTGCATGATTGAGATAGATCGCTTCAAAAGGTTTAATCCGGAGTGAAAAAATATTATCAGGTATGCTATTCAAGATTCTGCTGATATTCCTTTCAGAATAGATGAACTCATCAATATCAACACATGCCACCCATTTCACTTTAGTTTTGGTCAGGGCGTGTATTACATTATGACTTTGCCTGTCTTCCACGCCATCTGGCCTGCCTACGAAGTCTAAATTTTTAAATTTATAATCCACATTCCAGAAAGCCTCATCACATACCTGTATATCTATCCGATGATTATCTGAATAGAGATCCTGGATATATTGATCGGCAGGATCATCAAGATAGATAAAAATTTCAGATGCACCGAGTTTAAGATAATGCTTAATAAACCTATCTATTAATTCTTGATCTGCTTTTACTGTTACGACTACTGACCAGTTTGTCATTTTTATACACTTTTAAATTATTATATTTATTGTTAGAAATACTTAGCCTGTCTCTAACTTTAACTTTAGAGACAGGCGAGTAGTTAGAGATCCAACGCCACTTTCGCAGCCACCGCAATCTGATAGATCACCTGGGTGATCCCACGGGTCATCTCGATGCCCTTGGTCTGGGCTTTCGGCAGCACTAGAATCTCGTCACCCTGCTGGATTTTCGCAGTTTTACTGACCAGTTCTGCTCTACCATTCTGCCGGATCACAATCACTTTGGATTTATTCGATTTCTGGCTAAAACCGCCCACCTGCTCGATATAATCCCTGGCATTCAGTCCGTTACTGTATTCAATCCCGTTCGGGAAAGCCACTTCGCCATGTACCATGATGACTGAGGTTTTTTCCGGAATATAGAGGATATCGCCCTGTTCCAGGATCACATTCTGAAAAGAATCGGGATTGAGGACCACCTGCCCTTTCGGCTCCACCTGACGGGCTTTGACAATAAACTGCTTGACCAGCTCTGCATCACGCAAGCGCAA
>NZ_JAGFXZ010000047.1 GCF_019038395.1 Acinetobacter sp. BY419 | reverse complement strand
AAGCACGTAGTCTTCATGGATTTCTCAGCGGAATTTATGCTTCGCTATGTGCATATCAATTAACCCATCGAAATAAGCCAAAAATTCAAATTATGAAATCATCGGCTTAAGCAGGATTCAGGTTAATCTAAAATCACTCGATAAAAAGAAAACTCAAGTAATATAATCAAAACGTTCCACGTGAAACATCAGGTGTTATTCCAAAACCAATGAACAGTAACATAAATACTTCGCACATTTAAAAGCAACCTGATTAAAATCAGAACATATTTTTATCTTATTGTTGCAGAATCTTTATGCTAAAAAAAACACTGATCATTGCTTTAAGCACAATGCTATCGAGTCTGGCATTTGCCAATATAGACACCGTTAAGACCAGTCTGGCCAAAAATAGCCCGAATTTAAAAATTGAAAATATTCAGACCACAGAAATGCAAGGCATCTATAGTGGCTCCATGCAGGGCCAAGTGGTTTACCTGAATGGAGATGCCAAGCATCTGATTGCCGGCCCGATGTTACGGATTCAGGATCAGCGTAATCTGACCCGTGATTTAATGCTCAAACAAAACAGTGTGGACTGGAAAAAGTTACCACTTCAGGATGTTCTAAAAAGTATAAGAGGTACAGGTAAACGTCAGATTGCGATCTTTTCTGACCCAAATTGCCCATATTGCAAACAGCTTGAAGTAGAACTGAACAAGCTGAAGGATGTGACCATTTATACCTTTATCCTGCCTTTAAAACCACAGTCGGTTGCGCCTTCAAAACAGGTATATTGCGAGTCCAATCCAGCTCAGGCCTGGGAAGATCTGATTGCAAAAGGGATTCAGCCTAAATCGAAAAAGAGCTGTGCCAATCCAATTGAGCGAAATAAAAAACTGGCTGAGTCTTTGGGTGTGAATGGTACGCCTGCAATTATCTTCTCCAATGGTTTTAAGGTGATGGGCGCCTATCCGGCAGAACAGATTGAACAGATTTTTAAAGAGTTTGATCTATAACAATTAAATAAAGCTATCAGTCGCTCAATATAAAAAAAGCACCTTTTTAGGTGCTTTTTTTATTCAATTCGTTAAATCAACCTCAGAAACATCTGATTGGTTCAGACTGTACGGCGTTTGGTGACCATATTATAAATAAACAGAATAACCACAGCCCCAATCACGGAAGCGATCAGACCTGCTGCAGAGTCTGCAGAATACAGGCCGAGCATACGGCCACCGAAAGTCGCCAATAAGGAGCCGGCAATACCCAGGAGCGTGGTCATGATAAAACCTGCCTTGTCATTACCGGGATGAATAGCACGTGCAATCAGACCTGCTACAAAACCAATGACAATGGCCACAATAATTGTCCACATATGCAATACTCCTTCTTATCATGTCTTTGTTTTCACATCATGTATGAGTCATCTTGAAATAAATTGTGAAGCATAAAAAGTTGAATCCTGAAACGAGATGTTATTTTTTGTTCCCAATTTTCTGTCTATTTTGGGCATAAAAAAAGTGGCATAAGCCACTTTTTTTAACCTGATCTTAAAGACCGATTTCCCCAATAAATGGCAGGTGACGATACTTCTGGTCATAGTCCAGGCCATAACCCACGATAAATTTATCTTCGACTTCAAAGCCCATAAATTCGACCTTCAAATCGATTTCTCGACGCGATGGTTTACTTACCAAAGTACACAGTTGAATCGAGTTTGGCTGTCGGGTTTGCAGGATTTCGAGTACTTTGCTTAAGGTATTGCCTGAGTCAATAATATCTTCAACCACCAACACGTCTTTACCACGGATTTCACCGTCTAAATCTTTCAGAATTTTTACATCACGTGACGATATCGTGCCACCGCCATAGCTGGACACAGTCATGAAATCCAGTTCATGCGGTTTTGAAATCACACGACACAAATCGGCCATAAAAATCACTGACCCCCGTAATAAACCGATGAGCACAAGTTCTTTGTCACTATTGGCATAGTGTGCATCGATTTGAGCACCAAGCTCTTTGACTTTAGCTTGAATTTCTTCAGCGGAAATCATTACGCTCATTTGAACGGTCATGGGTAGATACCTAAAAAGTAAAAATAGAAAAATAAAAAAGGTGTTGACCTGCAACACCTGAATACGCAGCAATTTTAATACATCCCTAGCAGAGATGCACCTGTTTGCTGGCGGTAAATGTAATCATTTTTTAGTCGTGGCTGAATCGCGTTTCAGTAAAAAAGCACAGCTGAGCACGATTGCAGACATGATCAAGTATTGGCGACGGCGGTTTTTTTCCGCTTTATTCACTGGACGCTGTTTTGACATAGACTGCTGCTCCATACACATAAGTGGCTACAATATTACGGTCATCGCCGAGCATGGTCAGTGCAAAAAATGCATCTTCAATATTTTTGGCTCTGCTTTGACGTAACTGCTGTAAGGCGGTGGCTTCTAGATCCAGCACCACAAAGTCCGCTTCCTTGCCAATGTTAAAGTTACCCAGGCGATCATCCAGACTCAAGGCTTTGGCACCGCCCAAGGTCGCATGATATAAAGCTTCAAATGCAGAGAGCTTTTCGCCTTGCAACTGCTGCACCTTGTAAGCTTCATTCAGGGTTTGCAGCTGGTTAAATGACGTCCCTGCCCCGATATCGGTACCCAGTCCCACTTTAACGCCTTTGTCCCAGGCCTTTTTCAGAGGAAATAAACCACTGCCCAGAAACAGGTTAGAGGTTGGACAAAAGGCAATGGCTGAGTCGGTCTGCTGCATACAATCCCACTCCTGTTCTTCCAGATGCACACAATGCGCGAAGACGGACTTGCTACCGGTTAAACCATAATGATGATAGACATCCAGATAACTTTCACGCTCCGGAAACAATTCTTTGACCCAGGCAATTTCACTTTTATTTTCACTTAAATGGGTATGTATATATACATCCGGATATTCGGCTTTGAGCTGTCCGGCTTTTTGTAACTGTTCAGGCGTTGACGTCGGTGCAAAACGTGGCGTAATTGCATACAGGTTACGGCCCTGTCCATGCCATTTTTCAATCAGCACTTTAGAATCTGTATAAGCTGTTTCCGCAGTATCCGTCAGCGCATCCGGTGCATGGCGATCCATCAGGACTTTACCCGCGATCAGACACATATTGCGTTTGGTCGCCGCATGGAATAAAGCATTTACTGATTCAGGATGAACGGTACAAAAGACCAATGCAGTGGTGGTGCCATTTTTAAGCAATTCCTGCACAAAAAACTCGGCAATTTTTTCACTGTAGGCCGCATCTTGAAACTGGATTTCGGTGGGAAAAGTATAGGTATTTAACCATTCCAGCAGTTGTTCACCATAAGCCCCGACCATTTCCGTTTGCGGGAAATGAATATGGGTATCGATAAAACCCGGAACAATCAGTTGATCGGGGTAATGCTGTAATTCAGTGTTGGTCGGAAGCAGTGACTGCCCTTCTTGCCATGTACCAAACCACTGGATTTTACCATCGTGAATGATGACTAAACCATCTTCTACATATCGCACTTGGTCGTGTATATCACGTGCTTGGGCAACTGTATTCTGAATATCGAGGAAGCGACCACGGATCGCTGTCGTTGCAATTACAGAAGACATTCTAAACCTACGCTTTTGATTTTTTCGATTGATTGTAGCTGAAAAAAATTACCATATTTGTATGAATGTTCATATTTAACCATGCGCATTTTTTAGAGGTTAGATGATCACAAGCAATTTCAACAGATGGTGCGTGCGCAGCCGACGTTAATACAAATTATTTGCAGTCGATCGCCCTTATGGGTTTAAGAGATAGAGTTGCGTTAAAGCTACGTTGCAATCCGAATTTGGTCAGTTATGCGCTGTTTAAAAATAAAAAAGCCTGCATCCGCAGGCTTTTTTGATGATTAATTTTACAGGGTTGTTTCGTTATGCTTCTTGCTATGACGCATAGACAAGATTGCGGTGACAGCCAAGACAATCACAATAAAGCTCAGTGAAATCCAGATCGGCATATGGAACACATCCAGCATCAGCATTTTAAAGCCGATGAAGACCAGAATGATCCCCAGACCATAAGGCAGATAATGCATTTTTGAGGCTGCACCCGAGAGCAGGAAGAACATCGCGCGTAGACCTAAAATCGCCATCAGGTTTGCTGTGAGGACAATAAAGGGATCGGTGGTAACGGCAAAAATAGCCGGAATGGAATCGACTGCAAAGATCACATCTGAGGCTTCGACCAGAATCAGCACCAGGAACAATGGCGTTGCCCAGAGCAAACCATTTTGACGTACAAAGAATTTGTCGCCCTGAAGTTGCGGGGTAATGCGCATATGTCTACGCAGCCATTTCAGGATCGCCATATCTTCAATGTTGTTGTCATCTTCATGCTGGCCACGCAGGAATTTGAAGCCGGTATACACCAGAAACGCACCGAAGATATACAGAATCCAGGAGAATTCCTGTACGAACCAGGCACCAATAAAAATAAAGATGGTTCTGAGTACAATCGCACCCAGTACGCCATATAACAGCAACTTGCGCTGCAGCGCAGGTGGAATGGCAAAGGCGGCGAAGATCATCAGCCAGACGAAGACGTTATCAATCGCTAGGGATTTTTCCAGCAGATAACCGGCAAAGTATTCCATGACCTTGGTATTGGCAACTGCCGCACCTGCGGTCTGCTCCAGATACAGCCATAACCCGCCACCAAATAAAGTTGCGACACTGACCCAGGCAATACTCCAGTAGGCCGCGGTACGGACTTTTACTTCCTGACCCTGCTGATGCTTAAAGCCAACGAAATCGATCACCAGCATGACTGCGACAATCGCGAAAAAGACAAGATACAGCCAGAGCGTACCAATGGTTTCCATGTGAATTCTCCACATCGGACGACTGGCCATAAAAAAACCCTGACCAGTTGCCAGATGAAAAACATCTATAACAACATGATCAAGGTCTTGCCTACATGTGACTGTTAAACTTGTTATAAAAAGTATTACAGTCACATGCTCAGATACCGACTTTTTGCAAAGTGTAATGACGATATTCTGACACGTTTAGCAATCTCAAGAGCGACTGTTAAACGTTTGGAGGAGGCTACTCCCCTTGTTCAAACTAATTTTTTTTGAGCCACAGCTCAATGTTTGGGAAGCATGACAGATTTTTGCTAAGACTACAATTTCATTTACAAAAATCCATGTTTTAAGGTGCTTTCTGAGCAAGGAAATCCAGACGCTGAACCAGATATAAGGTGATCAGAAAACCCAGACTAGCCAGAATAGCCCCTACCCAGCCAATACTATTTAGCCCGATGTGTGCCGTTACCAGACCACCAAGTAAAGCACCGCCGCCAATCCCGACATTATACAAACCTGAATAAATCGCCATGGCGACATCGGTCGCATCTGAGGCCAGATTCAAGGTCTTGGCTTGCAAGGCCAGACTAAAACCAATAATGCTGATGCCCCAGATTAACGCCAGACTATTGAGTTGAAATACATCTTGAGACAATGGCAGCAGTAACAGCAGCGAGATCGCAAGCCCGAGTGTAAACAGCGGAATAATGAGTCGGGGAAACCGAGGGGCAAAACGGCCAAATATATAAGACCCGATCAGACCCGCACCGCCATAAATCAGCAATAAGCTGGTGGTCTGTGCAGAGTTTAATTGCGCAATATTCAGTGAAAAAGGTTCTATATAACTATAGGCAGTAAATTGTGCGCTAATGACAATCACGGTCAGCGCAAACACCAGCATCAGGCTGGGACGTTTCAGCAAGGTTTTTAAGCTGCTGAGTGAACCTGAATTGACACTCGGTAATAAGGGCAAGGTTTTGGCCAGCAGTAAACAGACTATGCTCGCTACGACTGCAATCAAGGCAAAACTATTACGCCAGCCATAGGCCTCTCCGACCATACGACCAAATGGAATTCCCAGCACCATGGCCATGGCGGTACCGGTAGCCAATAAGCCCAGTGCCTGAAACTCTTTGCCCTTTGGAGCGACCCGTACCGCAAGTGAAGCCGTAATCGACCAGAACAGCGCATGCGCCACGGCAATTCCAATCCGGCTTAGAACCAGAATGCTAAAGCTCCAGGCAAAATAGGACAGCACATGACTCAGAATAAACACCGCAAATAAAACCATCAGCAGAAAGCGCCGTTCAATATTCTTGGTCAGTAACATCATCGGTAAAGAGAGCAGTGCCACCACCCAGGCATAAATCGTCAGCATCCACCCGACTTGGGTCGGTGACATGGCAAAACTTGCGCCAATATCACTCAATAACGCCACAGGGATAAATTCGGTGGTATTAAAAATAAAAGCGGCACAGGCCAAAGCAATGACGCATACCCATTGCCGGGTCACCGAAGAAGTGGAAGAAGAGCTGGACATAAAAACCTGCTGAAAAGAACAGGCCGGCAGTTTAAACCTGTTGGACAAAATGTGATATTGGAAAGGATGGCTGATTCACAATCACTTAAAGAAATCTAACAATGTAATACTAAAAAATATGCCAGTCTGGATTAAAAATACCCAGTCAGCAGGATATTGATTGAGCATGAGCAATGCGGTATGCAAGGTCGATGGTTTATAGCACCCCATGATAAACGGCTGGTAGAGATGAGCTATTCCTGTGCAGAAACAGGTTGAGGATAGAACAACTTGGGTAGATGAAAGCCTGCGCGGACAGCATGTCGGGCATATCTGGTGGAAGCCACGGTCAAATTTGCCCGTGAACAGAGGGTATCAGGATGATTCCAGAATGCTCTTTTGCCAAATCGGTATTTGAACGAGAGCCTCGCTTTAGCGATGCTTTATAACATTAAAAAATGAAAATAAAGGTTAGTTCATATGCAAATCAAATATCAAGATTCAAAACGCGGTGGTGTGTTTTTTATGGAAGATCAAGGACGGCGGTTGGCCGAAATCACCTATCAGTGGCAGGGAAATGCAGTCATCATTGCCGATCATACTTGGGTTGATCATTCCCTGCGGGGCCAAGGCATTGCCCGAGAAATGCTGGATGTACTGGTCGATTTTGCCCGTGAAAAAAGTTTAACCATCATCCCGCATTGTTCCTATGTAGATGTCATGTTTACACGTGACCGCAGTCTGGCAGATGTTGCAGCAACGGCTATTTAAGAATCCAAGGGGATTTGCCGAAAGACAGATGCAGTTTTTCTTGTAAGGCAGGAATAAATACGACCTCTAACAAGGTATATAAACCGAAACCTGCCATCACACCGGTCATGGCCCAGAATATTTCTTCAAATTATTGCAGCATCCATCATATTGCCATGATCAGCAGGTAACTGGCATGGAAATAAACACGATGGCCGACAAGTTGCAGGATGGCCTAGCTAATAACAATTGAACTGATCAGCAGATTGGTTTGAGCGCTGAATGCCCAATCATTTAAAGTGATCATCAGGAGAAAACACCCACATACCATGGCGAGGGTTAAAATCAGATCTTTTAACATCAGGCCGTATCCTTTTTTTTATAGTAGGTGTATGAAAGTATTCATTTATAATGTAGCCACTATTGTTGAAAGTTTAATTCCAAAATGCAATCTGAAAATCTTGTAAGCAAAAACGAATATTTGCTTAAAAAAATAGTCGATTTAATTTAAGATTATTGATTATATTGTGGTTTTAATTGTTCTTCTGAGTAAGATGCATGATGCTACAACTTTGCTATGCCAGTGAACGCATAGAATCTGAACAGGATTTATTACAAGAGTTGAGCGATATTTTGACTACCGCCCGGAACTTTAATCAACAGCATCAGATTCATGACGTTTTGTATTATTCCCATGGCAAGTTTTTCCAGTGTCTGGAAGGTCAAGCCGAGGTAGTAGAGAATTTATTTCAGAGCATTTCTCGGGATGCTCGTCATCATAAGATCTTGCGTTTTAAAGATACGATCGTAGAGCAGTCTCACTTCTCGAAGTGGTCAATGAAATATGTGCATAAACACAGCGAAATTTCTTCTTTATTTTCACGTTTAGGTTGGGCACAGTTTGAACCGCATGCTTTACAGCCACTGCAACTTGCTGAATTCCTAAAGATACTATATCGCCTGGAAGAAAATCAGGCCAGTCTGGCATCACCAAAAGGCTATAAGCAGCGTGGGTATATCCCCTATTTCTGATCTGTAGATCAAAGCTAAAAATAAAAAAGTCCGCAATGCGGACTTTTTTATTTTTATGCATTAACTAATTGTAGTTGATCATGACTTTCAAAGCCTTTTCATCAGACGCATGTTTGAAGACATCATAAGCTTTTTCAAAATCAGCAAATTTAAAATGGTGGGTTGCCAGTTTTTCCAGCGGCAATTTGCCGGAACAGCAGGTTTTGAGCAGCATACCTGTGGTATTGGCATTGACCAGACCTGTGGTAATCGTCAGGTTTTTAATCCAGAGTTTGTTCAGTTCAAAGCCGACTGGTTTTCCATGCACGCCGACGTTGGCAATATGCCCGCCTTCTTTGACTACATGCTGGCAAATATTCCAGGTCGCTTCTACACCAACTGCTTCCATAGCACAGTCAACCCCCCGCCCTTCAGTAATCTCGAGTATCCGTTGGATGGCATCTTCCTTGCCAGAATTGATGGTATGCGTTGCACCAAGTTCTTTGGCAAGTGCGAGGCGGTTATCATCCATATCTATAGCAATGATTTGCCCGGGGGAATAGAATTGCGCAGTCAGTAAGCAGCCCATGCCAATTGGCCCTGTGCCCACGATTGCAATACTATCACCCGGCTTAACGTCGCCATATTGCACGCCAATCTCATGTGAGGTCGGCAATACATCCGATAAAAACACCGCAATATCTTCATGTAAACCTTCAGGTAAGCGATAAAGTGAGGTATCGGCAAAGGGGGTACGTACATATTCGGCATGGGTTCCATCAATCATATAGCCCATGATCCATCCGCCATCATTTCTGCAGTGGGCATAGAGCTGTTTCTGACAGTTTTCGCAAGTACCGCAGCGGCTGACACAGGAGATAATGACCCGGTCGCCTTTTTTGAAATTTTTAACGGCAGAACCGACTTCTTCTACAATGCCAATGCCTTCATGACCTAAAATACGCCCGTTAAAGCTGCCCTCTTTTTTGATGGCCTGTTCTTGGATTTCCGGGTTTTTACCTTTCCAGATCCCGAGATCTGTACCGCAAATGGTGACTTTGCTTAGTTTAATTACAGCATCGGTGGGTTGCAAAATAGTGGGAATCGGACGGTCTTCAAAGCGGATATCATTTTCACCGTAATAGACCATCGCTTTCATTGTTGCTGTCATGACACATCTCCTAAAGGAGTAAGGAATTGAGAGTGACCTGACTTGGCAAGAATAGCGAATGCTTATATGGCCTGGATTGAACTGCAGTGAGGGGGCGCATTCCTGCTCTGGCTTCAGGCCTGTAAATACCTGGGTTCTTTCTCGATTATGCCTTGCGTGTTATGGGGCTACAATGAGTCTTATGTATAGATTGCAACAAAAAATCATCAGGGAGGGTTTAGGGAGGAATCCGCTGTTTGGATCAATATCTAAGTCATGGTATTTCAGGATCAGAACAGGTATATGCTTTTGCTCAATTAACGTTTTGATCTGTTAAAAAAGCCCGCGAGGCGGGCTTCTTCACTTAAACTTATTTTATGCTTGTAAAACAGTAATCAGTTTCTGATGCAAACCACCAAAACCACCATTCGACATAATCACTACGGCATCGCCCTCGCCCGCTTCAGCGACCACAGTCTGAATAATGTCATCCAGTGTGCGCGCAACTTTAGCTTTGTTGGGTGCAGCATCAATGACCGGCTGTAGATCCCAGTTCAGCCCTTCAGGTTGATACCAGATCACTTCATCGGCCAGACGTGCAGAATGGGCCAAGCCATCTTTATGGCTGCCCATGCGCATGGTATTGGAGCGCGGTTCAATAATCGCCCAGAGTTTGCGTTCACCCAGACGTTTGCGCGCGCCTTCCAGGGTTGTATCAATCGCAGTCGGATGATGGGCGAAATCATCATACACCTCGATACCACGAACTGTGCCTAACAGCTCCATACGGCGTTTTACCCCGCCAAAATTCGACAGTGCTTCACAGGCGGTTTCAATGGATACCCCGACATGTTCAGCGGCTGCAATCGTTGCGAGTGCATTGGCCACCGAATGCTGTCCGGTCATATTCCACTGTACTTCACCTTTGACAACGCCGTGTTGCAGGACTTTGAAATGTGAACCATCTGCTGACAATTGTTCGGCATACAGTTCAGAATTTTCATTCGCATTCAGACTGGTGCGCACTACAGGTGTCCAGCAGCCTTGTTCCAAGACTTCATCAATATTGCTTTCAGTAATTGGCGCGATAATCCGGCCTTCACTTGGAATGGTGCGGACTAAATGATGGAACTGTTTTTGAATCGCGGCCAGATCATCGAAGATATCGGCATGGTCAAATTCCAGGTTATTTAAGATTGCGGTTTTTGGATGGTAATGTACGAACTTGGAACGCTTGTCAAAGAAAGCAGAATCGTATTCATCAGCTTCGACACAGAAGTATTTCCCGCCACCGAGACGCGCACTTTCAGCGAAACCAAGAGGTACACCGCCAATCAGGAAGCCTGGCTCCAGACCGGCTTGATCCAGTACCCAGGCCAGCATCGTGGTGGTCGTGGTTTTACCGTGTGTTCCGGCAACACCCAGCACGTGTTTGCCTTGCAGGACATGATCGGCCAGGAACTGCGGACCGGAAATATAAGGCAGACCGGCATTGAGCATATATTCGACAGCATCAATGCCACGCTTCATGGCATTACCCACAATGACCAGATCCGGATGCGGCTGTAGATGGCTGCGGTCATAGCCCTGCATTAAAGTAATACCTGCATTTTCAAGCTGGGTTGACATGGGTGGATACACATTCAGGTCTGAACCTGTTACCTGATGGCCCAGATCGCGTGCAAGCAGCGCTAACGAGCCCATAAAGGTGCCACAAATACCCAAAATATGCAGATGCATCTACTTCACTCCGTTCCTGTCTGACCCGTCACCTTATATTGGTGCTGTTGGCATGATTTATTCAATTTGCAAGCAACGATAGCAAGGCTTTACATGAAAAGATAGTCAAAGTTCAGGCCGGGTTGCGGGATTTTTTTAAATCCTGTTTCATGGATAAACTCAAAGAAAAGTTACAAGCGCTGCAATATCTTTTCGCCAAATAAACGGTAAAATAAGTTAAATCTTTTTGCAGAGTGCATGCAGATGCTCCCGGCTCTATTTCTTCTGGTAATTGCCAACTGTTTTATGACGCTGGCCTGGTATGGGCATTTAAAATTTTTGCCGCATGATGCACCACTCTGGCAGGCGATTTTACTCAGTTGGATCATTGCCCTGTTCGAATATAGCCTGATGATTCCGGCGACCAGATTGCTGGCACAGCAAGGGCTGGCGGTGGGTCAAATGAAAATTACCCAGGAAGTGGTGACTTTACTGGTTTTTGTTCCTTTTATGATTTTTATGTTTAAACAGCCGTTTAGACTGGACTATCTCTGGGCAGCTTTATGTCTGTGCGGATGTGTCTATTTTGTATTCCGCAGTTCCTAACTCACTTTAAGTGCAACTACTCTCCTATTTTTATTCCGGTTTTCAAGATTCCTCTAAAAAAATAAGAAAAATCGAGCCTTGCTTTGACCGTTAAATTTTATGAAGTTGAATTTTCAGTCTATAATACGCCCTCCTATTCAAGCTTGGCTCTCTCGTCGAGATTTATCTTTTCTTACTTTAATCTCTGGAAAATTTGCAATGAATGCGGCTGCTGCACAAGATACTCCTCTCGTAGGTATTATCATGGGTTCTCAATCAGATTGGGCAACTCTCGAACACACTGCCAATATGCTCAAGCAGCTTGGTGTCCCATTTGAAGCCGAAGTTGTTTCTGCACACCGTACCCCAGACCGTCTGTTTGAATATGCCGAGCAAGCGCGTGATCGTGGTATTCAGGTGATTATTGCCGGTGCAGGTGGTGCAGCGCATTTACCAGGTATGTGTGCAGCAAAAACTGATCTGCCAGTGCTGGGTGTACCAGTCAAATCTTCGATTTTAAACGGTGTCGATTCGTTGCTTTCTATTGTGCAGATGCCAGCAGGTATTGCAGTTGGTACATTGGCCATTGGTCCTGCTGGTGCCACCAATGCCGCAATTATGGCGGCGCAAATTCTTGGTTTGACCCGTCCAGAAATCGCAAAAAATGTTGCAGATTTCCGTGCAGCGCAAACAGAGAAAGTCGCAAGCAAAAATATTCCAGGCCAGGCTTAAGTCGAGACACAGATTATGGATAAAACCATCGGTATTTTTGGTGGCGGTCAGCTGGGTCGTATGATGGCGCAAGCGGCACTTCCATTAAATATTCAATGTACGTTTTTTGAGGCCAGCTCAGACTGCCCTTCTGCTGCTTTGGGTCAGGTTATTTCGAGCCAAGCTGAAAATGGTCTGCAAGATTTTATCAACAGTGCAGATGTATTTAGTCTTGAGTTTGAAAATACACCGCTTGAAGATGTCGACGTACTGATACAAAGCAAGCAACTGCATCCGCCACGTCAGGCCTTAGCGATTGCACAGCATCGGTTGTCTGAAAAAGCCTTGTTTGATGAATTGGCGATTCCAGTTGCGCCGTATAAAGCGGTCACTTCACTGGAAAGCTTAAAAGCAGCTGTGGTTGAACTGGGCTTGCCAATCGTACTGAAAACTTCACGTGGCGGTTATGATGGCAAAGGACAGTTTGTTCTACGTTCGGCAGACCAGATTGATCAGGCCTGGGCAGAATTGGGTCCTGCGGGTGAACTGATTGCTGAAAGTTTTGTGACTTTCTCACGTGAAGTCTCGATCATTGCAGTACGCGGCCAGAATGGTGATGTCAAAACCTGGCCACTGGCTGAGAATCATCATCATAATGGCATCCTGTCACACTCGATTGTGCCTGCACCCAACAGTGCAGCCTTGCAACCCGTGGCGCAGGACTACATCACTCGCCTGCTGAATCATCTGAACTATGTCGGTGTCTTGACCCTTGAACTGTTTGTGACAGACCAAGGCTTATATGCCAACGAGATGGCACCACGCGTGCATAACTCGGGGCACTGGTCGATTGAAGGTGCCGTATGTTCGCAATTTGAGAATCATGTACGTGCGGTAGCAGGTTTGCCTTTAGGCTCAACTGAAGTGATCCGTCCAAGCGTACTGGTGAACATTATTGGTCAGTATCCAGAGTCCGCAGAGGTTCTGGCTTTGGAAGGCGCACATTTGCATCTGTACAACAAGTCAGAGCGTGAAGGCCGCAAGATTGGTCACATTACCCTGATGCCAAATGACAGCGCGCAATTGTCTGTACTTTGCCGTCAACTGGCGAACATTTTACCGAATCCATTGGCATTGAGCGAAGATATGACCATCTAAGCTTTAACTTGCTGATAAAAAAAGCGATCACTTCGGAGATCGCTTTTTTATTTGCCTGCTTTCAGGCATGATTGCGCCTCTTCAAAAATACCTGCCATTGGTCAGATCATTTTGTAGATCAATTGCTTATAAACTGATCAATTGAGTATAAATATAACAACTCAATAAAACCCTATGTCAGCCTAATTTTGTGCTATTCACTTGTGGATAAGCCTGAAATCAAAGTTTGAATTTAAAACCAGAAAGCAGTTTTGAATTTAAATTCATAAAAATAAATTCAAATTTAAAATGGACTTTGAATTCAAACCTGCGCTTTTAAATTCAAAAATATGAATTCAAATTTAAAGCTGAATTAATGAATTCAAAGTTTTTGAATTTAAATACATCTGTCTATTTTTTTAAATGAATTTAAAAGAAAAAATATTGTAATTAGAACATGTTGATGAATACTGCTCACTTTTCCTGAAATAAGTTATCCATAGAAATTTTTTAAATTCAAAACTGATTTTCAGGGTTTTGAATTTAAATTTAAAAATCCTGAAGATTTGAATTTAAAACAGGTGTGTGGATAAGTTGTATTTGAATTTAAAAATTACAAAATGAATTTAAAAGTGTAGAAATTATGAATTTAAATTTACGTATTGGCGCTTTAATTTTCATCATGAACTGCTAAGGTAAACACATAATTCGAAATCTAAATATTCAAGGGTCTTATGCAACGGCTTGCACTTTTTGTTGGTTCGGTGATCTTGGCTGCCTCACAGGCACAGGCTGAACTTATTATTAATGGTCAGCGTGTTACGCCGACTGATTTGACCTCTACTTCAAGTAGGCCGAATTATGCATCCCAAAATAATTTTCAAAACTGTCTCGCCAATTTGCGCAGTCAAGCGGTGGCTAGAGGTGTCAGCGGCAGCACGTATGATCGTTATACCCAAAACTTAAACCCGGATTATTCAGTCATTGAGCGCCTGAATTACCAGCCTGAATTTTCTACCCCAATTTGGGATTATTTGTCAGGTCTGGTCGATGAAGAGCGGGTCCAGCTCGGTCGGCAAAAACTGCAGCAGCATCGTGAAGTGTTAAACCGTATTAGTGCCGCTTATGGGGTGCCTGCAGAAACCATCGTAGCCGTATGGGGCGTCGAAAGTAATTTTGGTGATATTTCGGGTCGCTACCCTTTATTACAGGCTTTGGGTACTTTGAGTTGTGAAGGTCGTCGCCAGAATTATTTCCGTGGTGAGTTTTTTACTACCATAAAATTGTTACAGCGTGGTGATGTACGCGAAGAGCAACTCAAGGGTTCGTGGGCCGGTGCATTTGGTCATACCCAGTTTATGCCATCGACTTATGATGAACTTGCTGTCGATTTTGATGGTGATGGCCGACGTGATCTGGTCTCGAGCATTCCGGATGCACTGGCTTCTACCGCCAATTTCTTAAGCAAGCGTGGCTGGCAGACTGGACAGCCTTGGGGCTTTGAAGTCAAAATTCCTCCAAGCATGTCTGTTTCAGGTGAAGGCCGTCGTAATAAAAAATCGTTGAGCAGCTGGATCAATCAAGGTGTGGTTCGTGCCGATGGTTCACCTCTAATTCAGGGGAATTTATCGCAATCTTCGCAAGCCGGATTACTTGCACCGGCAGGTCCGAATGGTCCGGTGTTCCTAGTCTTTAAAAACTTTGATGCCATTTATAGTTATAATGCAGCAGAAAGTTATGCCTTGGCGATTGCGCATTTATCCGATCGTTTGCAGGGTAAAGGTAGTTTTGTGGCTACATGGCCCACCGATGATCTGGGAACTTCGCGTGCAGAACGTCGTGAGATCCAGCAGTTTTTATTGAATCGAGGCTATGACATTGGTGTGGTAGATGGCCTGATTGGTGATAAAACTCGTCAGGCGATTCGTCAGGAACAGCAGCGGTTGGGCTTAAGCCCTACTGGCCGCGCCGGACAGCAGATTCTGCGTGCTTTTAGAAATGAAAATGCCAAACGGATGATGCAATAAGACAGCATTGGAAACGAAAAAAAGGTCTGTAGTTATACAGACCTTTTTTAATGACTATGTATACGTTCTTTCATAAATCATTTTTCTAGTCTCTACCAAGAAAGCTCTCTCCTGGTAGGAGACCTGCAGTTCATGCTCTTCATCTCAGAGAAAAGAGATTTTCACTATCCGTTTAAATATGAACAGAAACAGTCATTTTAGGTTTATGAAAGATAGCTATAGTTAAGTTTAAACAGCAGTAATGGTGCCGAGTACACGATACCCGGCAGCCCCGGTGACAGTCGGTAGGTTGCCATTGAGCTGCTTCATAAAACGCATCGCTAGCCAGGCAAAGGCGGTGGCTTCTACCCAGGTCGGGCTTAAGCCTAAATCCGCTGTGGTTTGTACACTCCACTCGTGTTTGCGTAGACGCCAGCGCAGCTGCTCAAGTAAATAGGAGTTATATGCACCGCCACCACACACGAAAACTTGTCCGGTATCCATGCCAGAACGGTAAATCGCTTTTTTAATCGCACGTGTAGTGAGCTTTAATAAAGTCGCCTGTACGTTTTCCGGCGTATCTTCCAGTTCATCGTATTGCAGGTCATTGCGCCAGTCGGCAATCTGTTCGTCCAGCCACTCCAGATTAAAATCTTCACGGCCGGTACTTTTTGGAGGTTCTTTGGAGAAAAATTCGTGTGACTGTAAGCGTTCAAGCAAGCTGCGGATCGGGGTGCCATAGGCGGCCCAATTGCCATTTTCATCATAAGGCTGGCCGGTATAGCGAGCACACCAGGCATCCATCAGGATATTGGCCGGTCCGGTATCAAAACCATAAACATCTTCAGGCTTTCCGGCAGGCAGCAGGCTGACATTGGCAATCCCGCCTAAATTTAAAATCACCCGATGAATGCTGTCATGCTGGAAAATATCCTGATGAAAAGCAGGTACCAGTGGGGCACCCTGACCGCCAGCAGCCAGATCACGACGACGGAAATCTGAAATCACCGGAATCTGGGTGATTTCAGTAATAATGTTCGGATCACCAATTTGCAGGGTAAAACTATGTTCAGGGCGATGACGGATGGTCTGGCCATGCGAGCCAATCGCCTTGATTTTGGATTTATCCAGGTTGTTTTTTTCAATCAGTGCATTAATACCATGACCAATCATTTGTGCCAGTGCTACATCAGCTTTGCCCATGCGGTCAATTTCATTGTCATCCGGCAAAGTCAGCGCCATCAACTCATCCCGAAGGTCGGGATCGAACGTTAAAGTGAGTGTGGCATGAAGCTGGAGTGGATCAAAAGAAGCAGCAACAATATCGACACCATCCATGCTTGTGCCGGTCATTACCCCAATATAGATCGCTGTCATGGTTATACTTAAGCCTGCAATATGCTGAAAAAGTGTTAGTATATCGCACAAATTGAGTAACTGATGTATTGGATTTTGTGATGTCAAATTTCCTGCCGGCTGAAGAACAACTTGCCCTCATTCAACGAGGCACCCACGAAATTATTTCTGAAGAAGACCTTCTCAAGAAATTAAAACAGAATCGCCCATTAAAAATTAAAGCGGGTTTTGATCCGACTGCACCTGATTTGCACCTAGGCCATACGGTTCTTATCAATAAGTTAAAGGTATTTCAAGACTTAGGCCATGAAGTGTTCTTCCTGATCGGTGATTATACTGCGATGATCGGGGATCCAACCGGGAAGAGTGCAACGCGTCCACCATTGTCACGTGAACAAGTGCTTGAGAATGCAAAAACCTATCAAGAACAAGTGTTTAAAATTCTTGATCCCAATAAAACTAAAGTGGTGTTCAACTCGGAATGGTTTGCACAAAAAACTGCAGCCGACTTAATTCAATTGGCTTCACAGCAAACTGTGGCGCGTATGTTAGAGCGTGATGACTTTACCAAGCGTTATAACAACCAACAGCCGATTGCGATTCATGAATTTTTATATCCATTGGTGCAAGGCTATGACTCGGTAGCGCTAGAAGCTGACGTAGAGCTGGGTGGTACAGACCAAACCTTTAACCTGTTGATGGGGCGCACCCTGCAAGGTCGTTATAACCAGGAACCACAAGTGTGTATCACTGTGCCAATTCTTGAAGGTTTGGATGGCGTCAATAAGATGTCTAAATCTTTGGGTAACTATATTGGTGTATTTGATGCGCCGGGCGCGATGTACCAAAAAGTACTTTCAATGCCGGATGCATTGATTGAGCGTTATTTTGATCTGCTCAGCTTTAAAAGCATTGAAGAAATCCAGCAGTTGCTAAAAGAAATCGCTGAAGGGCGTAATCCTCAAGAGGTGAAAAAGATTCTGGCACTGGAACTGGTAGAACGTTTCCATGGTGCAGAAGCGGCTGCCAATGCGCATAAAGGTGCAGGTAATATCATTACTGAAGGTGAACTGCCTGAAGGTACGCCAGAAGTTACTATTTCACGTGGCGAGTTTGGTGGTGAAATCTTCATTACCTCGATTTTACGTGAAGCAGGCTTAACCAAAAACGCAGCCCAAGCCAAAGATGCGTTGGGTCGTGGCGCGGTGAAAGTGGACTGGCAGACTGTAGATAGTTCTTATTCAGTGAAAGAGAACATAACCTTGATTATTCAGGCCAGCAAAAAAGCGATTGCCAAAGTTACTTTCGTCGACTAAAAAGCTGATAAGTTGTTGAAATAAAAAGCAGGCTTCGGTCTGCTTTTTTATTGATGTGCTATATTCATAAATCGAATAAGTAACTTCAAAAAAAACCCTATGAAAACAATAGTTAATTTTTTCCAAATCGCTTGCTTTTCGGAATTATTATGTATAGGATTTATTCATCTAGAGAATTGGTTTAGACATCTAGAGGGTAGTAATAATAAGGTAACTTCATAATTTATAAGGTCTCTTTTCTAAGAGGCTCTTTTTAAGCTTTAAAGCGAATAACTATAATAATGACATAATGGATCGGGTAAAGATTCAATTCTAAGGAGGAGATTTTGGGAGAGATCTCTTCCTTTTTTATTTGTTTTTATTTCATGATCAATATTTAAATCTACAGACAGACTCTTCTCATGGAGTAATCACCCTTAATATCAATGAGCAAATCAGACTGGGGTGAATGACATCTAGGAAAGAAGTGCATTTCAACTGACTGCAAAAAGGGCAAAATATAAAAAATTAAAATAAAGGTGATTTGATGTATCGCTATCGAACAGAAGATACTTTTGATGAACCGATCGCTTGCATTTTACGGTTCTTGTTTGTGTACCAGCCTGTCGAACAAAAACAGCAACTCTATATACCTGCCTATACTTTATTTATGCAGCTTGATTTGGCTGCACATTACTTTTTATTTTCCCTGATAGGAGAGCAGTTACCGCGACGTGCGAAATTATTCTTTGTTGCTGAGGATTATCAGGGCAAGAAAGAGATGATTGTAGAAATCATGCAACATTGGCTTGGGCAGGAATTACCGAAAAGTCGCTTGATTAGAAATAACAGGCTTTGGGTTCTATATATAAGTAAGCAGGATGTTGCACTCGAAACCTGAAAAATGAATGGTTCTTTTATAGAACAGTTTAATTACAGGCTTCTATAAAACCGCTTTGAGTTAAAAATTGCTGCTAAAGCTGTGAAGATCAGACTGAAATAAGTGCTTTAGAAAGATATAGATCAATTTTTATTCTCTTTTTGAGTGTCAGCTTGAATTAAAAGCCTACATTTAAGGATTTATATCCTGTTCTTCCCATTTTAAATATTGATTTGATCGTTTTTAGGTCTAAATAATTTTTCATCTAGGAAAATAAAATGGTGTGTTTAGTGCATTTGTGGGCTAAAAATGCTTAAAAATTAGATAAAAAAGCGATTTTTCAGTAATTTTTGTAGAAAAAAAAGACATACGTGAAAAATATAGTGAATTGGGGGTTGCAATGATTTTAAATTCCTCTAGAATGCACCCATACCGACGAGATAGACGGAAACGAACGAAGCACGAAGTGCTGAGTTGTTAAGTATATCGAAGTCCGGCTTCTAGCGCTGACGAAGTGTTGGAAAGATCATTAAGAGCTTATGAAGAACAACTT
>NZ_JAGFXZ010000046.1 GCF_019038395.1 Acinetobacter sp. BY419 | reverse complement strand
GCCTATTTAAGTGATGTCCTAAAAAGACTACCCACCCATAAAGTCACAGAAATTGAGGATTTGCTACCTCATCGTTGGAAACCTGAACCTCGTTAAAACATAGCAATGGGATTCAGCGGATGCTTACTATTAACCTAAAAACATTTAAAGTCAAAATTCCTAATGATAATTCCTACAATATAATGATAAAAGAAGGTTACACTCATTTTAAAAATGGCTTTAATGATACGATATCAACGGTAACATTTGATAAGTTCACACAACTACAACAACTACAAGTAGCAAATGAAAAGAAAGATAAGTTTTATATTTCATATTTTTTAGCAGATGAAAATCAAATGAAAATTTTATCAGATAAAAATTTAGATTTTTATCGTTTTGATATAGCTTTGTTAGGAAAAAATGGAATATTAGATAGAGAAATTTTATTAAAAAATATCAATAAAAAAGTAACTATAAAGCCAAGTAAAAAGATAAATATAAATGATCCTTTAATATGTAAACCAGCATCTATAAAAGATGATGAGATATTTTTGGATAGCCCTGTAGCAACTATGATAATTAAAACCTCTAAAAACATAAAATTTACAGAAATAGGTAAAGAATCCGAGCTATCACTATCAGAATTGACTGGTTGGATTAAAGGCTCTAATTTGAATACTGATGAACTTTCTGCATATATAGATGACGGAAAAGTTAAAAATCTTTCTATCGTAGGCAATTTTAAAAGTTTATTCATAGAAAATGAAAAAGTGGAGTTAAACACTATAAATAATCTTTCTCTAACAAATGGCTCTATTGATTTATCTATGAACAATGGGATTCTAAAGATCAATGCTGATGTTGATGTTGCATATTTTGACGAGGATCGAGTATCTAAAACTAGATGGGAAAAAATATCTATATATGTGAAAGGAATTATAGTTTTTCTAGGGACTGGGGTAATTTATCTGTTACGTAGATTTTACACTATTATTAAAAACAATGAAGATGTCTTAAATCTATAAATACGAACCACTAAAATTCATATATTTTAGTATCTTTATTAAAAAGTCCGATGAATCATCGGATTTTTTATAAGATACCTCTTATAAAACTATACCTTAAAGAGAATTGGATTAAGGGATAATCTAGTTATCATAAAACTATTTATTTAAATTTAATGATAGTATTATCGTTAATGTTGCTCTTTGATGGTTAAATGATAAATGACAACTAGAATTTATGTTCGAGCAAGTACTAAAGATCAAGATGCAGAAAGGGCACTAGCTGATCTTAAAAACTTTGCTTTATCCATTAAAGGTGACGTTAATGAGTATATAGAAAATGAATCGGGCACAAAGCTTGATAGACCAGTTCTAAATAAACTCCTTGATGACTCATCTAATGGTGATACTTTATTAGTTGAAAGTGTAGACCGCCTATCTCGACTTTCACAAAATGACTTTGAAGTGTTGAAAGGGCGTATTAAGGATAAGGGCTTAAAACTAGTGGTTGCTGATCTACCGACTACACATATGCTTGTCAATTCAGCCGATAACATCACTAGCTCAATTTTCAGCCTTGTAAATAATATGCTGATTGATTTGTTAGCAACAATGGCTCGATTAGATAATGACAAGCGTAGAGAACGAATTAAGCAAGGTTTAGAGAGAAGTGGATATAAGCCTACAGGTAAAAAGGCAGATACAGCCAAACATACACGAATCAAAGAACTAAATAATAAAGGCTTAACCAAAGAAGAAATAGCCAAAGCCGTTGGCTGCGGTGTTGCTACAGTTTACAGAGTAATCAAACAATGATTAATGATCAGAATCTAGGACTTTTTTGATGGCTGAAACAAAATAGGCTTCGAAAATCTTTCGACCATTTTCATTCAAGATTGAACCATTTTTTTGAATTGACCAACCGTTGTCTTCAATAATTTGAGGATTTATTGCTTGAAGTAAAGCATGTTTTTCGGCTGTATCTAATGTGAAATTAGGTATAAATTCAATATTAGATGTGGTGTGATTATCAATATGCATACTGCGATCAATGATAATTTTATCTTTGTTCAATGCTTTGAGGATTCTATTTTCGCCTCGAAGTTGCTTAATTTCAGCGAGCAGTAAGCCGACTTCGGCTCGGATAGAAGGATTTTGGATATGTTGTAAAAGGTCAAAATTATCGGGTCTAGAAATGGATTTATTCTTCTGTTTGGATTTACTGGACCAAGCTGTTATGAGTAAGCGATAGGCTTCACCATTTTTGTTTCTTATGGCCTGTTCAGATGGACCACCTTGTAATTTAGAAATTTTCCCAATAGTTGCTATTGAAAAATCAGGGCTATTTCTTAATATTTGCTCATTGCATATATTATTAATAATACGAAGCGAGGTTTGTTTTCTTGAACTAGCTTCATTCATAAGATTTTCAAAAAGTTGCTCTATTTCCATAGCAAATAGTCTCTAATGTAATTATGAAATAGTTTTAATTTGAATATGTTTTGGACTGGTTGAATTGAGCGCTAGCTTTTGAATATCAAGAAGATTGATTTCTGATAATTTACCTTGACTCTCGATGAATTTGATAGCTCCTTCAAATGATCCAACTCTATTTTCAATTAAAATCATAATTTGATTACCAACTTTCAATTGTTCCTCTTCCGATAAATATAAAAGAATAGGATCTTGTTGATTCGCCTTAAGCATTAAATCAATCGCTTGCCCACGTTTAAGAGCTGCTTTAGTCGCATCATAGGATGGGTAAAATTCAGCATGTCTACAAATAATTTCTAATTGTGAAAACTCACTTACTTCTTCAGTATTGATGGTGATATCTTCAGGTAATTGATTGCCAATCAATTGAATTTTTTTATCAGAATTTTGATTCATAATCTGAATACACTGAGAAACTAGTTTGTAGGTCGCATGCATATCATTCATTATTGAGTCTATTTTTGTTGCTTCTCTTTCATATTGAAATTCAGCATTTTTTAATTTTTGTTCATCATAGAAAATTTCTTTTCGATCTTCAGAAGTAAATTTTTTTAGTTTGAGTTCTTCAAGTTCAGACTCGAACTTTCTATATCGATCCGAAGAACAACTTGATTCATAACTTAGATTATTAAAATGAACAATTAAACTGGGTAGAAAAGCAGGTCCCGTAATAAACCATCTGCAACGAACACAATTTTTGGAGTTTCCCTGAAAATCACGAGCTACTGGACTATAACTAATAGGGGCATTTCCAAGTTTAGCGAATTGTTCCCCTCCATTTTCACATCCTTGACATCCAACGGGGCAGATACCTCGATCCATCATTTGCCAACTGACTTCCGTTTTAGAAGCAATCGCATTTAATGAGGAAATATCTTGAAAAGCTACCGAGCTTTTGATTTGTTCATATTCTGAATTGATAAGGAACTCTTTAAATTTTTCTTTAGATGTGAGTTCTAGTTTTGATTCTGCTTCATTCATAACTTTTTGCATATAGGCTTGTCCAACCTTTGTGTAATACAAAGTCATGATGATTCGACTATGACCAGCAACGAGCTTAGAAAGGATCGGAATAGGTACACCACCTTCAAGAGCAAAACTCGTAATTAACGACACTCTTAGAGAGTGCAGAGGAAAGAATGTTGTAGTGTAGTTGGTAAAAATACCTTGGCTTGGTTTGACAAATTGAATGGGCTCTCCGTTTGTTAAGGTCTCACCACGATTAAAGCATCGTTGTTCAAGATTTTTTAATAATTTGAACCATAAACGCATAACATCTTTGTCTGAAACAGGAAATGCAAAATCTTCACTTAGTTCAACAGCTCTATTTCTAAATAAAAAGCACGTTGGAGGCATCTCTTTTAGTTGTTGTTCACTCTTTAAATCACCAATATTTTTCCGTTTTAATTCAGTCCATCTCGTTGGTCGTTCAATTGGATTATATTTTTCTTGCCAATTACGGAGAGCCTCTAGCCACTTTAGGACACGTTCGTGCTGCCACGGAATTGTGTATCCTTTTGACATCCCATCTTTATAAACATCCGCTGTCTTATTTGTATTGATAAATAAAGAAGTTGAATTATTTTGAAGATCAGAAACTTTTCTAAATACTCCACGACCTATGGAATAATTGGCTCGCTCTATTTTAGTTACTGGAGCTAGGTGATGAGAGTTAAGTATCCAATTACCATTTTCGTAACGCCATAAATCAGCTTCTCCTGAATCAAGCCAACGAACTTGAGAGGTTCTAAGCGGTAATTCTAATTTTACATATAAGGCAACAGCATTAGCAGGACACCACATCTCTAGGACTGATCGATCTTTATATAATTTTAAACCTTGATATATTTTTCCTTTGGGGATAATACGTTTACGCCATACACAATTAGGATCTTCGAAATTAATATTCTCAGAAGTTACCTCGTACCAGTCACCGCCAGATTTTCCTAAACTTATCGCATCACCAGCCTCTTGCGCCCATTTCCAATCCTTGAAACTGGTCGCTTCAGCAGAGCAAATAACTTCTCGTAATTCTTGAATATAGTTATAAGGTAAGGGAGTTTTTATAGTTTCTGAAACCGTAATACCTGAACGAGTTTTTTTCTTTAACGGATTTCTATATTGGTTTGGAATTGTGTTGTGACCAAAATCATCTTCAATTCCGACTAATTCTTGTAAAGAAAAATCTAAAAATTCACGTACATAATTGTTATAGGTTACAGCCTGTCTATGAGTAATTGAGATTTGGTCATCTCGGCTTGGATGAATGCATTCCTCAAAAAAGTCAGGAATATTTGTATTACGATCGAAGAAAATTAATGGGTTAGTTGGTAATTTTAATGGGACTAAAAAGGAGCGAAAAAAACGGCTGAGCGAATTTCTTCTACTTGAAAGAGCTTTGGGTTGTAGCTTCAGCCATCTCTGTGCCAAAATGCTCCAATTTTTATATTCCATGCCATACATTTGATATAACCAATTAAAGTCGATATCTTCTGTAATGCCATTACCTCTTGCATGTAATTTTCCCATTTTATTATCCTTTTAATAACCATGATTGTCCTGATAATAGTTCAGTAGGATCTACATCCTTGAAGCAGTTTTCTAAAAACACTTTAATATTCGGATCTGATGCTTTACTTGAAGCAATATTATCTTCGATCGAGTTTAAAATTTTTGATACCTGTTCAACTTGAGGTTCACAATAAACAAGCTGAGACTCTAGGCTTGCATGGTGCAAGGCATTTCTTCTAATAATCGGATCTATATTGGCATCTTTAAGTCTTTGACCATATGCATGCCTATGACCATGTGGGCTAGTGCCATTATTTTTAGCTGATGGTAGTCCAATTTTTTTAACTGCATTGGCATGGTTTTGATAATAGGCAGAAATTGATAAAGGTGAACCTATTGTTGCGCCTGATAATGTGATAAAGGCAAAAGGATGGTTCTTTTCAATCTCTCTCATTTGTATTAGGTATAATTTCCATAGCTTATAAAACAACTGACCATAAATTTGGGGAAACCATTGCACTGTTATAAATTTTTCTTTTTCACTATCTAATTTACGAATTTTCCAGCCTGCTCTATAAGTTCTATCACTGACCTTATTGCGCGGCAATAGACCAAACTTGCTTTTGAGATAACTTTCTCTATGTGTTCTTTGTACCTTGCCATTGGCATTGCTCCAACCCTCTGGTGCAGTTCCTTCTGAGGGGTGATAGATTCTTACAAGAGCAGTTTCGATATGTTTTTCTCTGTATAAAATTGGATCTAAAGTTACATCTGATAAATATAGGTGGAATGGTTCACTAGTTCTTAAACCACCACCATTGAGCAGTAATGTAATTAAAATATCTCTAATATTTAGTTTTTCGAAAACTGATAATGATTGTTCACTTCCATAATTTGTAAATCCCTCAAACAATAATTGAGTGAAATATTGATCGGGGAAAAATTTCACAGGATCTAAGTGTGAGGATATGTTGCGAGCTTTTTGAGAAAATCTAGTTTTTTCAGAAAGGGTTTGCGCTGCATTTTTATCCCAAGTATGTGCTAAAAAGGAACGATTATGCTTATGATGCCATGCACCCCAAAATAACTTCTCTTCATAGGTACTGCTAGATATATAGGGGTTAATACTTTCAATATTTTTGTTTTCTGAAATCCAATCAAAATAATCTGTTAATGAATTAATTAAACTATTTGCTGTCGTAATTTTTCTAGGTTTCCAATAAAGCTTTGATGGATCAAATCCATCTAAACCTATACTACCACTGTATAACTGTTGAACAAAAACTTTGAATAATTCTTTTGGAGTATTGAGAGTTTGAAAGTTTACTTCTAAGAAATTTAAAAATAATTTTATTGCTGTTATGTGTTTCTCCATCCAGCTTCTACTACGTATATGGCTATGATCAAGGAAAAACTCAACAAAGGAGTCTATGACCCCACACTCCGTTAAAAGGACTGGAATTTCAGTGTAGACACCTGTTTTACTTCTATAGACTTTTGCATTCAATCTAACCAAGTCCATTGTATTGTCCTTAGATTATTTGATTATAGTTTTACTTAGAATATAGCTTTTGTTTTGAACAAAAAAAGATCTGTTTTGTTAAGAACAGATCTTTTTTGATTAGGTTTGATTATATGATTTCACTAAGTATATCTTTATTACTCTCATACAATCCCCAGCCTTGATTCAATTTTAATTATTCTACGGTGACCGATTTTGCCAGGTTACGTGGCTGATCCACATCCGTACCACGCAGCACTGCCACATGATAAGACAATAACTGCACCGGGATGCTATACACAATCGGTGCCAGCACTGCATTGACTGCCGGAATATGTACCACATGCTGGCGCTCTTTGGCTTTAATGCCGCTATTTTCATCGGCAAAGACAAACAGTTCGCCACCACGCGCCTGAACTTCTTCCATATTTGATTTGAGTTTATCCAGCATGTCATCCTGTGGCGCCAGAATTACCACCGGCATGTCATTATCGACCAGTGCCAATGGCCCGTGTTTCAGCTCACCTGCAGCATAACCTTCAGCATGGATATATGAAATTTCTTTCAGCTTGAGGGCACCTTCCAGTGCGATCGGGAAGTGCGTCCCGCGGCCCAGGAACAGGCAATGCTGCTTCTCAACAAACAGTTCAGAAAGACGTAAAATTTCATCATCATGACGCAAGGTGTCCAGAATCACTTTAGGCAGATGCCAAAGTTCTGTGGTGATCTCAATCATCTGTTCAGTAGAAAGCGTATTTTTTACAGAGCCGATTTTAAGTATCAGGAGCATCAATGCCGCAAGCTGGGTGGTAAAGGCTTTGGTTGAAGCCACACCAATTTCAGGACCTGCCAGTGTCAACAGACTATGCTGGGTTTCACGCACCATCGAAGAGGTCGCCACGTTACAGATCGTCATCGTGGTGATATCCAGTCCTTTAGCTGCTGCACGTTTTTGTGTATCACGTAATGCAGCCAAGGTGTCGGCAGTTTCACCGGATTGGGAAATACACACATACAGCGTGTGATTCACAATCACCGGAGTACGGTAACGGAATTCGCTGGCAATCTCGACCTGACAAGGCAGATCAATCAGCTGTTCAAACCAGTATTTGGCGATCATGCCGGCATGATAGCTGGTACCACAGGCAATAATCTGGATTTGCTGGATTTTTGAGAAGTCTTGTTCTGCACTGGCCAGGAAATCTTCGCGCAGGTCATTGCCATTTAAGGCTTGTGAAATCGTCTGTTTGATCGCTTCAGGCTGCTCATAAATTTCTTTGAGCATGTAGTGCTTGTATTCACCTTTAGAAGCATTGCTAACCGCAGCATCCAGTTCCTTGATCGGGCGATCCACCAGCTGACCATCGACAAAGACTTCAATCGTGGTGCGGGTCAAACGTGCAATATCGCCTTCTTCCAGGTAGATAAAACGGTTGGTAATCGGGAGCAGAGCCAGCTGGTCAGAGCTGATAAAGTTCTCGCCAATCCCCACGCCAATCACCAGCGGAGAACCTTCACGCACGGTAATCAGTTCATCTGGATGATCCGTATGTACGATACCCAACGCATAGGCACCTTTCAGTTGCGGAACTACCTGGCGTACGGCTTCTAACAGGCTTGGGGTGGATTTCAGGGCATCATTGATCAGATGCGCCACCACTTCAGTATCCGTCTGTGACGCAAACACATAACCCAAAGCTTCAAGATCATCTTTGAGTTCCTGATAGTTTTCAATAATTCCGTTATGAACCACTGCCACATTTTCAGAAATATGCGGATGGGCATTTTCTTCAGTCGGTTTGCCATGGGTTGCCCAGCGTGTATGTGCAATGCCCAGTGAACCGCTAATCTGTGATTCACTAACTGCCTGTTCAAGGTTCACGACCTTACCGACACGACGTTCACGCAGGACCTGGCTATGGTTAATGAGTGCCAAACCTGCTGAATCATAGCCACGGTATTCCAGGCGTTTTAAACCTTCGATCAAAATATTGGTAATGCTACGTTCTGCAATGCCACCGACGATACCACACATATTTATTCCCCTTATTTCTTGATTTTTTGCGGACGTGGATAGTTTTCTTTGGCAAATTGCTTAGAACGCTCTACTGCCAAACTGTTGTCTTCCACATCACGGGTAATCGTCGAGCCTGCACCCACTGTGGCGCCGTTGCCAATTTTCACGGGTGCAACCAATGAACTGTTCGAACCAATGAAGGCCTGATCACCAATAATCGTTTTAAATTTGTTCGCACCATCATAGTTACAGGTAATAGTTCCTGCACCAATATTAGAACCGGCACCGATTTCAGCATCACCCAGGTAGGTGAAGTGATTGGCTTTAGAGCCTACGCCAATCGTGGTATTTTTTACTTCAACAAAGTTACCGATATGCACTTCATTGGCCAGTTGCGCACCTGGACGGAGTCGCGCAAAAGGTCCAATCTGGGTATCTTCACCCACAATGGCGTGGTCAAAAATACTATAAGGCTGCACTTTAGTACCAGCTGCAATTTTGGTATTTTTGATGATACAGCCGGCGCCAATTTCAACGTTGTTACCCAGCTCGCAATCGCCTTCGATAATCACGTTGATATCAATGCGGACATCCTGGCCAACGGTTAAATTGCCACGCAAATCAAAACGGCTTGGATCAATCAGATGTACGCCCTGCTGCATTAATTTTTTGGCTTGCTCTGCTTGATATTGACGTTCAAGAGCGGCAAGTTGGATGCGATCATTTACGCCTTCAACCTCAAAGGCCATTTCTGGTTCTACAGATGCAACTTGCATACCATCTGCCAAAGCCATCGCCACAATATCCGTCAGGTAGTATTCACCCTGGGCATTCTCATTGCTTAAATTTGGCAGCCATTGATGCAACTTGGCATTGTTGACCGCATAAATACCGGTGTTAATTTCTTTAATTTGACGTTGCTCGTCAGATGCATCTTTATGCTCGACAATCGCCTGAATCTGACCATTTTCACGCACAATACGGCCATAACCATTGGCATCTGGCAGGGTGAGGGTCACCAGACCAATACCGGTTTCTGCCGTGGCATCGAGTAATTTTTGCAAGGTCACAGGATTAATGCAGGGTACATCGCCAGAGAGAATCAGTGATACGCCGTCGTGGGGCAGGACAGGCAGGGTCATTTGTACCGCATGACCGGTACCCAGCTGTTCGGTCTGTTCAACCCATTTAATTTCTTGCGCTGCAAAAGCAGCTTGAACCCGGTCACCACCATGACCATAAATGGTAATAATATTTTCTGCGTTTAATTTTTTTGCCGTTTCAATGACATGACCCAGTAAAGGACGTCCTGCAAGGGGTTGTAATACTTTCGGTAAGCTTGAACGCATCCGCGTGCCTTTACCTGCAGCAAGAATAATAACAGTCGTTGACATGTTCTAATCCTAAATATGGCTTATGCCACGGTGAAGTAAAAATAAATCAAAATACAAAGAGCTGCCCAAAGGCCGGCAATAATGTCATCCAGCATGATGCCAAAACCACCGTCGACTTGACGGTCAATGACCCGAATCGGCCACGGTTTCCAGATATCAAATAATCTGAACAGAGCAAAACCGACCAGCAACCATAACCAGTTCATCTGGCCAAAATAGATCAGGGGTAAAAATGTGATGGATTGTCCGGCAAATTCATCCCAGACAATGCGGCCATCATCATGAACGCCCATGACCTTGGCAGTATGCCCGCAGATATATATGCCAATCAGGGACATGATGGCAATGGCAAAAAGACTGTTTAGAAAACCAAGATGAAGCCAAATGGGAATAAATAAAAGCGCAAAGGCCGAACCAAAGGTACCCGGTGCTTTGGGCATCAGGCCCGAACCAAAGCCCACCCCACTAAATACAATCAGTCGGTCGGTCCATGACATGGCTTTAAAATTGATCGCAGGTTTATGCAAAATGTTGATACCCATTAAATTGAAGCAAATGATCTACGCCATCTTTTTCAAAAGTTAAGCCGTGCTGCTGCTGGATTGTGCCGATCATATTAATCGAAACATCAAGTTGTTTTTGCAATAATTTTTCGTAATTTTGCGGGCTTATTGTAAAACATAATTCATAATCATCACCACCTGCCAGTGCATACTGCCATTTTTGTGCATCACTTAAGGCGTGCAGGGCAGGACTGATCGGTAAGTTTTCCAGTTGCAGCTTTGCACCGACTTGAGATGCTTTAAGAATATGTCCAAGATCTTGTGCCAGACCATCCGAGACATCAATCATGCTATGCGCCAGACCTTTTAAGGCGGCACCGAGCTGACAACGTGGAGTAGGATAGTCCAGACGTTTCTGTAGCGGATGACCAGGATGATGTAAGGCAAAGGCAGCATCACCGATGGTTCCACTGACACAGATCAGATCGCCCGGTTTTGCACCTGAGCGTGGAATGGCCTGACCGATGTCTACCCAGCCTAAAGCTGTGACAGACAGGGTTAAATGGGGGCTTTGTGTGGTATCACCACCAATTAAACTCACGCCAAATTGATCGCAGCAATCATATAAACCCTGGCTAAAAGCCTTGAGCCAGTCATGATCAATTTGGTGTAGGCTCAATGCCAGTAAAATGCTGTGCGGCGTCGCGCCCATGGCGGCAATATCGGATAAATTGACGGCCACAGATTTCCAGCCAATCGCATGCGGATTTGTATCGAGAGGAAAGTGTCGTCCTGCAACGAGGGTGTCGGTACAGATGACCAGTTGTTGCTGAGAAGGAGGGGTGAGCAAGGCTGAGTCGTCACCGACGCCTAAATCGACAGACGTAGATGTCTTACGATTAAAATAGGTGTCGATAATCGAAAACTCAGCCATACAACAATTCGACTTTAATTAGTTGGCTTGTTGCTTTTCTGCTGCACGTAAAGTTGACGCTAAACGATCTAATACACCGTTGATGTATTTGTGGCTGTCGGCACCGCCAAAATGTTTAGCCAACTCGATCGCTTCATCTAGAACCACGCGATATGGAATCTCAAGATGTTCTTTGAGTTCATATCCACCTAGACGCAAGGTAGCGAGTTCAACACCATCCAGTGCTGAAAGTTCACGATCGAGTACCGGGATTAAGAGCGCATCCAATGCTTCATGATTGGCAACCACTTGAGTCAACAATTCATGATAATAGCTCAGATCCACTTTGTGCATGGCATTTTCCACACGAGTACGTGCTTCAATCTCATGCACCGGATTGTGGCTCATTTGCCATTCATAAATTCCTTGTACAGCAAAGCGACGTGCTTTACGTTTTGCTGCATAAGTTGCTTGAAGTGTTTGCGACATAGCGTTAAATAGCCTTTAACAAGTTAACCATTTCAATCGCAGTCAGGGCAGCTTCGCTACCTTTATTGCCTGCTTTTGTTCCAGAGCGTTCAATCGCTTGTTCAATACTGTCCGTAGTGAGTACACCGTTAATTACAGGTAAGCCAGTGTCCAGGCCAACCATGCCCAAACCTTTGGCACATTCGCCTGCAACGAAATCGAAGTGAGGCGTGCTACCACGAATTACGGCGCCAAGCGCGATGATGGCATCGAAACGATCTGAAGCTGCCAGTTTTTTCGCAACTACAGGAAGTTCCCAAGCACCAGGTGCATGAACAACAGTGATATTATCCTCTGATACACCATGACGTTTCAATGTATCAATGGCACCTTCTAACAGATGTTCAACCACAAAGCTGTTAAAACGACCAACTAAAATCGCATAACGGTCTTCGTTCGCGAGATGTAACATACCTTCAATACGGCGAACTGCCATAACAACCTCGATGATTTCTTAAGATATTTGTTGTGCGGTGATGTATTCCACCACTTCTAAGTTAAAGCCTGATAGTGCATTGAAGCGTAATGGAGAGCTCAGCAGCTTCATTTTTTCAACGCCGAGATCACGCAAAATTTGTGCACCCACACCAATGGTCTGATACTGCTGAGACAGTGCAGAATTTGATTTTACATTTTTTGGTGCTTTAAGGGTATCTAATGCTGGACCCAAATCCTGTAAATGACGTTGGCCAATCCAGACCAGTACACCACGGTCGCTATTAGAAATTTCTTTCAAGGCGCGATCCAGGTTCCAGGCCGGTTCGCCATCTTGCTTGTTCAGTTTAAGCAAGTCGCGGGTCGGGTTAAAACCATGTACACGAACAGTCGTTACCCCATCTTTAGGCTCACCTTTGACCAGGGCCAAATGGATATCCGGGCTACCCAGCTCATGATAGCGATACAGGTCAAAGCTGCCGTATTCGGTATCAATACTTTGCTGATCGATACGCTCAACCGTTTGTTCGTTGGTCATGCGGTAATGAATCAGATCAGCAATAGTGCCGATTTTCAGGCCATGCTTTTCAGCAAAGACTTCAAGATCCGGACGGCGGGCCATGCTGCCATCTTCATTGATGATTTCACAAATCACCGAAGCCGGCTCCAGTCCTGCCAAACGAGAAAGATCACAACCTGCTTCAGTATGACCGGCACGGTGCAATACACCGCCTGGCTGCGCCATGAGCGGGAAGATGTGTCCTGGCTGTACAATATCTGCCGGCTTGGCATGGGCAGCCACCGCAGTTTGAATCGTGTGCGCACGTTCAGCCGGAGAAATACCGGTAGAAATACCTTTAGCTGCTTCAATCGACAGGGTGAAATTGGTTCCATGCTGGGCACCGTTTGCATCTACCATCAAAGGCAGATTCAACTGCTGGCAACGCTCTTTACTTAAAGTCAGACAGACCAGACCGCGTGCATGGGTGATCATGAAGTTGATGTCTTCAGGACGTACGTGCGTGGCAGCAATGACTAAGTCGCCTTCATTTTCACGATCTTCATCATCCATCAGGATGACCATTTTTCCTGCACGGATATCTGCTACAAGCTCTTCAACGGTATTGAGCGGCATCAATCTTCACCTTCTTTTTTGATCTTGATCAGACCGAATCATGACATTATTGGGTACATAGTTTAACGCTTTTTGCGCAATTTTGCCTATGCTTATTGCTTTCCCTCTAGTGGTTCATTGTTATACACAGTCTTTTTCAACATGGAAAGTCAACTGTAAATGAAAGACTGGACTTTATGCGGCTTTTTTGAACAGTCAAAAAGCATAAAAAATTAGAAAGTTAGGTGAAATTTACATAAGCTCAGGTCTTGAGCGGGTTTCTATGGAAATTTTATCCTGTATCAGTAATTCAATAGACTTCCAAATCTTCGCTGACAAGAAAAGGCAGAAAAATGACGGAAAATTTTACCCAGTATTAAAAAAATTTAAAAATAGCGAAGCAAAAGCGGGCCGAAGCCCGCTTTTAACCATCAGAGGGTTTAGAAGAAGCCTGCTGGTTTGGTTGAATAGCTCACCAACAGGTTTTTGGTTTGCTGGTAATGATCCAGCATCATTTTGTGATTCTCACGGCCAATACCTGATTTTTTATAGCCGCCGAAAGCCGCGTGCGCAGGGTAGATGTGATAACAGTTGGTCCAGACCCGGCCAGCTTGAATGGCACGACCGGCACGATAGGAGGTATGCGCTGAGCGCGACCAGACACCGGCACCGAGTCCGTAAATGGTATCGTTGGCAATCTTGATTGCATCATCAAAGTCTTTAAATGTAGTCACAGCCAGTACAGGCCCGAAGATTTCATCCTGGAAGGTCTTCATGTCATTGGTGCCTTTAAAGATGGTCGGTTCAATATAGAAACCCTCACCAACTTCCTGACGTGCTTCACCTCCAGTGAGGATCTGTGCACCTTCTTCACGGCCAGTAGCAATACAGCCCAGAATCTTGTCCTGCTGCTCCTGTGAAGCCTGTGCGCCAATCATGGTGTCGGTATCCAGTGGATGCCCGGTTTTAATGCGTTGTACCCGTTCTACCGCACGCGCCAGAAATTCGTCGGCAATACTTTCCTGCACCAAGGCGCGGGAAGGACAGGTACAGATTTCACCCTGGTTCAGGGCAAACATGGCAAAGCCTTCCAGTGCCTTGTCCAGATAGTCATCTTCCTGATCCATAATGTCGGCAAAGAACAGATTTGGTGATTTACCGCCAAGTTCCAGGGTCACCGGAATAATATTTTCAGTGGCATATTGCATGATCAGCTGGCCCACTGCAGTTGAGCCGGTAAAGGCAATCTTAGCAATGCGTGGATTGGTTGCTAGCGGACGGCCGACTTCGACTCCATAGCCATTGACGATATTCAACACGCCCGGTGGCAAAATGTCCTGAATCAGTTCGGCCAGAACCAGAATACTGACCGGAGTCTGTTCCGCAGGTTTCAGCACAATACAGTTGCCCGCAGCCAAGGCAGGTGCCAGCTTCCAGGCGGCCATCAGAATCGGGAAATTCCACGGGATAATCTGACCCACGACGCCCAATGGCTCATGAAAATGGTAAGCAATGGTATCTTCATCAATTTCAGAAATGCCACCTTCCTGCGCGCGGATACAGCCGGCAAAATAACGGAAATGATCAATGGCCAAAGGAATATCAGCGGCTAGTGTTTCACGGATCGGCTTGCCATTGTCCCAGGTTTCTGCCACCGCCAGCAGTTCCAGATGCTGTTCCAGGCGATCTGCAATTTTCAGCAGGATATTGGAACGGGTGGCAGGTGATGATCGGTTCCATTGTTCTTTGGCTTTGTGTGCCGCATCCAGGGCCAATTCAATGTCTTCTACAGAAGAGCGTGGTACTTTGGTAAAGACTTTGCCATCTACCGGAGAGATATTCTCAAAGTATTCACCTTTGACCGGAGCGACCCATTCGCCGCCAATGAAGTTGTCATATTGTGCTTTAAATTGAATTTTTGAACCGTCAGTATTAGGGTCTGCATAACGCATAATCTATTATTCCTTTATATGATTTTTAGTGGTGCAGGTTGGGCGCATGTTGTTGATCGAAAATATAGGCGCTTCTGCATTCAGTTCTACTATAAAGCGGAAAAAGACTGGCGGTTGTTTGTTTACAGGCTTGCTACAAAAGACAACATTTGGCGACAGGGATTAGAATAATAAAAGTTATAAATTTAAATAATTTAAATTTAAAAAAAGAGCTTAACTTAATTGTAAAAGATCGAAAGTTTGGCATATTTTTAATGTATGTGATTACATTTATAGCGTCATCTGGAAGTACAAGAAAACTAGGTTGGAGAAATGAGTGAAAGTTGCATTTCTCCTCGCAGTTTTATTTAGAGGCCTTTGTCATGCAGCCATTGAAACAGCTGCTGATACACCTGTTCACGCACAGACTGCTCTGAAAGCACCAGATCATGTAAACCATTCTGAATACTTAAAACCGTGACATCTCCGTTGATTTTTTTTGCATATTTCTGAATGTCCTTAATGCCCAAAATCACATCACTGCTCTGTGCCGCTTTGCCCCATTTTTTAGGATTTAAGCTCTGATGCGAATGCATGATGAGTACCGGGATGTCAAGCTGAACACCGTGATGAATTTCTTTCTGTGCTTCATAAATGGCACGAATAAAACTGATCCGTACCATGGGGTAACGGGTCTTTTTCCAGTCCAGACTGAAGTCCCATTCTCCTTTTAAGTCCTTGTGCAGGCTGGCGGCATACCACTTGTTTAACTCACTCGGGAATTTAAGATTGGGAAAGGTTTTAGCCAGTCTGCTCAGCTGCGGAAGACCCAGCGCGCGCTTTATCGGGTTCATGTTGAAGTCATAAAATGGACTATTTACCCAGAGCGCTTTTATTAAAGGATGCTGCGGATGATGTGCCGCATACAAGGTTGTGATCAGGCCACCAGTAGAATGACCGCAGAGCAGGGCAGCATCGTGACCCTCTGCTGCTATAATATCGAGCGCTTGGGTAATTTCTGCATCATATTCAGACAGCTCATGCACGTTATAATATTTTTGATGCGGCAGAATCGAGCGTCCGTATTTTCTTAGATCCAGTGCATAAAAATCAAAACCCTGCTGATTAAAGCGCTCGGCCATTTCAGTCTGGAAAAAATAATCAATAAATCCGTGAATATATAAAACTGCTTTAGAGGTAGGCTGGTCTGCTTTTTTACGTATCAGCGTTGCTACCACTTTGCCCTCATAATCATCGGGAAAGCTCAAGGTGGCTTGTTCATAGCCTGCCCCTAGAATATCAGGCTGGTAAAGGGGGTGAAGTTCACTCATTGTTATACTCATTATCTTCTTGAATTTATACTTTATCCTTGATGAGCCGAGCTTTTTTGTCAAACAGAAATTGCTGTTAATTTAAATTAAAATACAAATACCGGTTCATTTTAAAATCAGCCCAGAACCTAGACTGAAAAAGGGCGTTATCAGATTATAAAATCCTGCTAAAAGCATTATCAATTTACTAAATGACTCAAGAGCTTAAAATCAGGCTAAGCTAGATAAAATAACGAAAGTGATGTGATTGTTTTGGCAAAACGGCCAAAGATTGATTAGATGAGTTAAATAATGCCCAGAGAAAATTTAAACAGTAAACGCCCCTTATATATTCCTTATGCTGGAAATACTCTGTTAGAACTCCCCCTACTCAATAAAGGCTCTGCATTTTCTGAAGAAGAGCGCAGAAGTTTTAACTTACATGGCCTGATTCCTCATGTCACCGAGACGATTGAGGAACAAAGTCAGCGTTCTTATCAGCAGTATTGTGCTTTTAGCAGTAATATTAACAAGCATATTTATCTGCGGAATATCCAGGATACCAATGAGACCCTGTTTTACCATCTGATTGAAAACCATCTTAGCGAGATGATGCCGATTATTTATACCCCGACTGTGGGTGAGGCATGTCAGTGCTTTTCTGATATTTATCGCCGTCATCGCGGGATTTTTATTTCCTATCCGGATCGTGATCAGATCGATCAGATTATTCACAATATCAATAAAAAGAACGTGAAAGTCATTGTGATCACGGATGGCGAGCGTATTTTGGGTCTTGGAGATCAGGGCATTGGCGGCATGGGTATTCCCATTGGTAAACTGGCGCTCTACACCGCATGTGGCGGGATCAGTCCGGCTTATACCTTGCCGATTACCCTCGATGTCGGTACCAATAATCAGCTGTTGCTGAGTGACCCGATCTATATGGGCTGGCGTGAACCGCGGATTAGCGGTGACGAATACTATGCTTTTGTCGAGACCGTGATTCAGGCGATTCAGCAGCGCTGGCCAGATGCCTTGATTCAGTTCGAAGACTTTGCGCAGAAAAATGCCATGCCTTTACTGGAAAAATACCGTGATCGGATCTGCTGTTTCAATGATGACATTCAGGGTACAGCAGCAGTTTCTGTCGGCAGTCTGATTGCTGCTTCGCGCGCAGCAGGCAAGCAGCTTAAAGACCAGGTGGTTGCATTCCTGGGTGCAGGTTCGGCCGGTTGCGGAATTGCAGAACAGATCGTTAAGCAAATGGTTGCTGAGGGCTTAAGTGATACGGAAGCACGCGCACGCGTATTTATGGTCGACCGCTTTGGTCTGATCACTGAAAATCAGCCGAATTTACTGAATTTCCAGCGCAAACTGGCACAGCCTCTTGAAAATGTAGAAAACTGGGCAGATGCCGAACGCATGATTTCTCTGCTGGAGGTAGTCAAGCGTGCCAAACCGACGGTACTGATTGGCGTGTCAGGACAGCCAGGTTTATTTACTCAGGAAGTGATTGAAGCCATGGCTGAAAACAGTGTGCAACCGATTATTTTCCCCTTGTCGAATCCGACCTCCCAAGTAGAAGCTGTGCCGGCAGATATTTTGCAATGGACCAAGGGTAGAGCGCTGATTGCGACAGGTAGCCCATTTGCACCAGTGAATTATCACGAACAGATTCATCATGTTTCACAGTGCAATAATTCTTATATCTTTCCCGGAATTGGTTTGGGAGTGATTGCTTCGGGTGCGAAGCGTGTTACAGATAAGATGTTGATAGCCTCCAGTAATGCTTTGGCAGACTGTTCGCCAAAACTGCAAGACCCTCAGGCGGATTTATTGCCAAGTCTGGATAGTTTGCAGACAATTTCAAAGCAGATTGCGTTAAAAGTGGCGCTTGCTGCGATTGAAGACGGCGTAGCACCGAAAGTCAGTGTAGAAGACTTGGAGCTAGCGATTGAGCGTAATTTCTGGACACCACAATACCGCGATTATAAGCGAACCAACTTTTAGGGAAATCAAATAAATTTTGTATAGGCATTCTTTTTTTTGCACTAGCCTGAGTTTATTTGATGCCTTGGCAGAGCAGGGTTCTTTCATGAATCAGGAAATGATCGTTCATTACTACTTGAAATAGTATTTAAGGTTTCTTCTTTCAGGAAGAAGGAGTTTCCTTGAAAATTTTTTAATGATGGAAAAATGATTGAGGAAAGAACTCACATATTAAAAAACCCTGATCGAAAGATCAGGGTTTTTTAACAGCTGGAGCAGAGAAGGCGACTCGAACTTCAGATGACGAACTTGATAAAAGACGGTTTTATATGGTGATGAGCTAAGGTGAAAAATGATTAGAGAGAAGTTTTACCGGACGAGTTTGTTTTTGGTTATAATTTTTTAAATATTGATCAAATACAGAACAGGGTTACTTCAATTGAACTTCTTTAAAAAAAATGTCTTTGAAAATATTAAAAAACTGGATCAGCAAAAACAAAAAAAAATAGCTGTGGCTCAGGAGTTGGGCAAGATATTTGTTAAATCTCCAGGAAAATTTATATGGGATAGTATGGCCTTGATGACACAGTCCAAATCATTTGAGGCTAATTCTATCTTAGGAAATTCCAAATTAAATCAACAGGGTTTACATCGTTTTAGAGTTGAGTTTGCTGCAAAAATGGCAACACGACGCAGATCGAAGTTATCGATGTTCGTTCAGCCAGCAGATATCGAAAGTTTTCAAAGAAATGGCTTTATATTCAGAGAAAACTTTTTAGCTGCAGAAGAGTTTGCGCAATTAAAACAAGAATTACTGAGCACTCCTCTGGAAACACGGGAAACCTTACAGGGTGATACGGTGACTCGCCGTATGGCATTAGATGGCAAAACCTTGAAGCATATGCCCGTGACCAAACAATTTCTGCATTCAGATGAATGGAGAAACCTGCTGAATTATGTTGCCAGCTTTAAAGTTCAGCCCATCTCCTATCTGCAAGTTATCTTTTCGCATGTCAGAAAGGCCAAAGCAGATCCTCAAACGAATTTACATAGTGATACTTTTCACTCCAGTGCAAAAGCCTGGCTATTTCTAGAAGATGTCGCAGAGGATGAAGGCCCTTTCGTCTATGTGCCAGGCTCGCATCAGTTAAATCCTGAACGGTTAAATTGGGAACAGCAGAAATCTGAATCGATCACAGCAAAAACGGATGCCATGACCCGCCGGGGTTCTTTTCGAGTCTCTGAAAGTGAAGTACTGGAATTAGGCTATGTGAAACCTCAAGCTTTTGCGGTGAAGGCAAATACATTGGTGATTGCAGATACCTATGGTTTTCATGCCAGAGCAAAGAGTCTCAAACCTTCAGTGAGGATCGAGCTATGGGCCTATGCACGTCGAAATCCATTTGTGCCCTGGTTAGGGGGTGATCCGCTCTCTTTACCTTTTCTGAAATCAAATTTAGTGCCTTTATATTGGGCAGGTCTGGACTTCCTGGAAAGGAAATTTCAACGGAATAATCCTTGGAAGAAGGTGGGTCATAAACGAGCAACTGACTCTGCCGTTCTTACCAGTAAATAAGCCCTGTTTAGGTTTAAGGCACAGAATGTGTGTTGAATGGAGCGAAAAGCCCTTTATTGACCGAGAAATGCAGCCGATCTGTCATTAAATATACCTTTATACGACTGAAGTAGGGCGAGATATATTTTCAGGAGTTTAACTTTCTTCTGCCTATTGATCGCTGTATGATAGTGAAAATTTATATAAATAATTATAAGTAATAAGAATGGAATCACAACCCCAGATGCCCTTAAAAAAACTCCCACGGCTTAAGCCTCGTGGCGGTTTACAAGTGATGTATGCATCTATACGGGCACTATTGTTACGTGAATTACAAACCCGCTTTGGTCAATACCGCTTGGGATATTTATGGGTCTTTCTTGAGCCGCTGCTGACCATTGGGATTATGG
>NZ_JAGFXZ010000045.1 GCF_019038395.1 Acinetobacter sp. BY419 | reverse complement strand
CAATTACGCAGAATAATTCGGTACTATTGAACATCAGGACTAGAGTTGTGAGTTTGGTGTGGTAACTCAACTGATGGCTCTAGTCCTCTTATTTTTCAAGTCAATTTCTTATCCGCGATTCGGGTTATTATAGTATTTGGGGCGTAAGCACCACTTAGACTTAAGCGGATTTAGCCTGCACAACCTGCTGTTGTTGTGCTTCTAGCTCACGTACCAATGGCAACACTTTTTCTCCAAAATATTCGACTTCTTCAACACAGTGCAAGAAGCCAGAAAGTACCAGGTCGACCCCAATATTTTTTAACACCACAATACGTTCAGCAATTTGCTGTGGTGTACCAATCAAATTGGTCTTGAAACCATCGTTATACTGGACTAAATCTTTAAAAGTTGATTTTGCCCAGTTGCCTTCGCCTTCAGTGGTAGATGCACCTGCTTCACGTGTCGCGTCACCAAAGTTTTTCACTGCCTTGATATTTGCCTTATCAATAATTTCCTGTAGAACTGCTTTGGCTTCTTCTTCAGTATCACGTGCGATAATAAAAGCATTAACCCCAATTTTCACAGAATGGTTATTGGCTTTGGCTTTTTCACGAAGATCATCAATCTGTTTTTTCAGCTCTTCAGGCGTGTTGCCATTGGTGAAATACCAGTCTGAAACACGTGAAGCCATATCGCGCGCCGCACGTGAACTTCCGCCTTGGAAAATCTCGACCGGTTTATCCGGTAGCGGTTGTGGGCGTAAGGTATAATCTTTAAATTGATAGAACTTGCCATCAAAATTAAAGTTATCTGTATTCCAGATCCCGCGCAAACTGCGAATAAACTCTTCTGAACGGGCATAACGCTGGTCATGCTCTGGCCATTCTTCACCAATCGCATCGAATTCGCCACGGAACCAGCCACTCACCACGTTAATGGCAATCCGGCCATTCGTGAGCTGGTTAATACTGGCCAACTGTTTTGCCGCAAGCGCAGGTTTCCACGGCCCGGGTAAAATTGCTGCAATTAACTTGATCTTGCTGGTTTGTGCGAGCAATGCCTGACTGAAACTGACGGATTCATGCTGGTTTTCTGCACCATAGCTTGATGCAAAACGAATCTGGGTGAGGCCATATTCAAAACCACTATTTTCTGCTGCCTGTGCCAGACGGACATTATATTCATAGCTCCAGTCGGTACGCTGTTCGATCGTGCTGACGACAAAGCCGCCACTCACATTCGGTACCCAATAAGCAAACTTGATGTCGTTGTCTGGCTGTACTTGTTGTTGTGACATATCTAAACCCTCAAAGTAGAAAGCGCTGATCAGGCAACCTGAGTCTGCGGTGATTTCTTGCTGTGCAAGCGAGATTCTGCTGCATTCAGGCTAGGGACGGCTGCAGATGGCAATACTTCTTCTTGTTCGATTTGTTTATTGATACCCAGGTTCTGATTGGCCTGCTGGGTTTTTTCTTTAATCACTTCAGCACGCTGTCCCTTGGCTGGTGCCCATTCCAGAATAGGTAGGGCACGTGCTACTGCAAGAGTAATGCGATCGCGGAGCAATTCGCTATGAATGGTATATTCAGGGGTAAAATCACGATCAGTCGCATAGACGCCAATCGGTAGAGTCTGAGCTTGGAAGAAGCTGAATAATGGACGTAATTGATGTTCTAGAACCAGCGCATGACGGTCACTGCCACCTGAAGCGGCTAAAAGTACCGGGACATCAACCAGTGCAGTTTGCTCGACAAAATCAAAGAAATGTTTAAATAGGCCGGTAAATGAAGCGCGGTAGACTGGCGTACCGACAATCAGTGCATCTGCAGCTTCTACTGCCGCCAGATCATCCTGAACGCGTTGCGGTAACTGATTGCGATAAATCGCACCGCCCAGAAGCGGACCAATTTCGCTGAATTTAATGAAATGTACATGAATTGGTGTGGCTTCACCCAGTTCATCAATAATGGCCTGAACCAAGGCTTCTGTTTTAGACGGATGATTTAAACCGCCAGATACGGCAACAATATTTAAGGGTTTTTGCGTATTAGAATTAGACATATTTGGAACCTGAAAATAGGGGTAATCTCGGAATGATCCTATTAACCCCGATTCAGCGCAGGACTGTAAAATAACGAAAAGCTGAAAAGTTATCTGATTTTTCGATATACGAAAAAAGCCTGGTTTATAAGTATTAACTTAAATATAAGTTTATGATATTTATATTTATATTGAATATAGATAAGCTTTTTAAGTCAGGAATACGTTATATATAAAAAAGTGATGAGAATTAAACAATTATTGAAATACCGCAAAAATGGGCCATTTAAAAGAAAAACTGCATATTATTTTAAAAATTGTAGTGTCTTGCATATCCTTAACCGGGTTGTGTGGTTAGAATAGGATCTACCGTGCCAAGATCTCTCACACGTTGCCTATGAATATTTTAATCGTTGATGATCATCCACTATTTCGTCATGCCTTGATTCAAGCTGTACGTTATAGTTTGCCACAAGCCCAGATTCATGAAACTGCGGCAGTCAATGAATTTTATGAACGTCTAGAAAATGGCCCTGAGCCTGATCTTGTGCTCCTGGATTTAAACTTGCCGGGTGCGTCTGGCTTTTCTGCCCTGGTCCATGTGCGTGCACAATATCCGTCTTTACCGATTATTGTCGTGTCTGCCCATGAAGAGGTTAGCATCATCCAGCGTGCCATTGCGCATGGTGCGATGGGTTATATTCCTAAATCTGCACACCCAAGCCATATCGGTGAAGCGATTCGTGAAGTGCTGGAAGGTGAAATCTGGTTACCGCCAAATTTGCCAGCCAATATGAACTTTGATCCGCGTGCTGCCGATGAAACAGCTTTGGCAGAAAGGATCCAGTCTTTGACGCCGCAACAGTTCCGGGTACTAATGATGGTGGCTGAAGGTTTATTGAATAAGCAGATTGCTTATGAGCTGGACGTATCAGAAGCGACCATTAAAGCGCATGTCACTGCGATTTTCCGTAAACTCGGGGTACAGAACCGCACGCAAGCGGTATTGGCAATCAGTGCGCTGAATATTGAAGACCGGAGAATGTAAGTTCTGTATATCCGAATTTAAAAAGACCTCCCTAGAGGTCTTTTTTTATGGGAAAAATTGAGGGAAAAGACCTGAACCGGCTAGGCGATATAATCCTGTTTACGCGTGAAATCATCACAAAACAGCGGATTCAAGGCACATTGCAATTCGTCAATCTGGTCTTCAGTGACATAACCCTTGGATTTCAGATATTCCGCTACGCGATCATCACGCAGGCTTAGGAAAGTCGCATCATAAACACCGAGATCCACAAACAGCGCTGCAGTTTCCAGACTGTTAAAACGGTCCAGATAAACCTCATTGTCATACATCAGGAAGATATGATCATCGCGCGCATTTGGGTCGACACGCAGGCGCTGTGCTAGTTCATGGGGACAGGTTTTGATAAATAACAGATCAGAAAGCTCGTCAAACTGGCTGGTGTCCAGGCAATCTTCTTCATTTTTGACTTTACCCAGCCAGGCTTTAAAGACCAGTACAGCGCCGCCACGCAGCAACATGCTCCAGATCTGATGACGGGTTTTTTCCGGAAGATCCTCTGCCTCAGCTTCTAAGGACTGAATCAGCTTGTCCTCCTGCTCGGCAATCCGTTCAAACAGGCCCAGACCTTGCGGCTTATAGGCATAAGGTTCAAAGACATCAAAATGTAATTCGTCAAAGACTTGTAGTGCCAGTGGAACTGCACTCTGATATAGCGTTTCTAGTGCCTGATGCTGTGCATCATTCAGTTTGCTGTATTTAAAGACCTGTGCCCAGTCAATGCTTGGCAATAAGGCATTGGCACCATATTGCGGTGAAACTGCTGGGTCTGATTCAGGTCATGGTTTTGATCTATGTTCATCTGAAGAACTCCGCGATAGGCAGAAATAGATCAGCAACCAAAACAATCAAGGCATGCATGGAATGGAAACTGATCGTTTCTTATTCCTCTATTTTTAGGGCCAAGTGCAGGGGGTAAAAATACGACTAAAGTTATAGCAGTGAAAAATTACCCTTTAATTTTTATAAAAAACATTAGGATAAATAATTGTAACCAAGTGTACGCATGTCCCTTAATACATTCGTCAGTTTTTGCCATAGTGAATTAAAAAATGATCATTTTGGTCAATTTATTTAGCGTTATTATCGGGATTTTTGCTGCTTTTAGCATATGAGAAAAAATTTTCTGCAATTCAGGTAATTCTATGTAGCAGTTGAGTATAAAAAAATGCCCATTTCAAGCTTTGAAATGGGCATGGATCAGGTCAGTATCGGCTTAGGAATCGGAAATTTTCAGTCCAGATAACCATGAGCGTAATGATGCCGGTTTCAGTGGTTTTTTCAGCAGAACAATATTCAGCTCTTTCAGGCGCTGCGGCAATTCCGGATCGGAGTCAGCCGTAATCAAGGCAACCGGAATGTTGTTGCGACGATGCTCCAGAATAAAGTCCAAACCGATCTTGTCCTGATTGAGATGCTGATCTATCAGCCAGACCTGAATATTTTCCTGCTGAATCAGCGTTGCTGCTTGCTCAGGTTCGGTGGCTTTAAACACCTGATAGCCCCATTTGGTCAATAAGGTCGACATCCCTTCCAGAATGGTTTCATCATTGTCCAGACACAGGATTTTAAAAGCTTTGGTTTTTAGCGGAACTGCCTGAACCGGTGCTGCCACGACTTTAGGTGCTTCAACCACAGGCACTTCAATCATAAAGCAGGAACCTTGGCCCAGCTCGGAAAATACATAGACCGGATAATCCAGCATGCTGGTCATACGTTGTACGATTGCCAGACCTAAACCAAGACCCTGTTCACCCCAAGGGGAGGTATGGCCACAGCGTTCAAACTCCTGAAACAGCTTGATGCGCTGTTCTTCGGCAATCCCCGGGCCGGTATCCCAGACGCCAATGCGGATATGATTCGGCTTGCTACTGGAACGCAATACACCGACCACCACTTTCCCTTTGGCTGTATAACGCAGTGCATTGCTGACAAAGTTCTGGATAATCCGGCGAATCCATTGCGGATCGGTATCAATCCAGAACTGTGCATCATGCACACTGAGTTTAATGCCACGTTGTGCGGCAATCGATTTGAATTGCAGTTCAAGGTCACTGAGCAGGTCATGCAATGGATAGGCCTGACGTTTCGGCTGAATGGTACCGCCTTCCAGTCGGGCAATATCCAGCAGCGCAGATAGCATGCTTTCAGCACCGTGCAGGGCACGATCCAGTTGCTGCAAGGTTTTGCGGTCTTCGTCATTTTGCACGCTTTGTTCAAGTGCGGTACTGAACAGACGCGCAGCATGCATTGGCTGCAACAGGTCATGACTGGCGGCGGCAATAAAGCGGCTTTTTGACATATTGGCTTTGTCTGCCTGTTCACGCGCCAGTTGCTGCTCGGACAGGGCATCGGCCAGCTGCTGGGTCCGGTCCTGAACCCGGGCTTCAAGCACGGCTTCATTTTCACGGAAGGCAGTAATATCTGCGAAAGTCGTGACGAAACCACCCCCTTCGATCGGATTACCACGCATCTGAATCACCCGGCCATCTTTACGAATCCGTTCAAATTCATGTGCACTGCCGACCTGCATCCAGTGAATCCGTTTCCGTACATGTTCTTCGACCGACCCCGGACCACACTCACCACGCTCGGCGTTATAACGGATCAGGTCGGCAATCGGACAGCCGACATAGACAATATCGTTCGGATAATCGAACAGTTTCAGATACTGATTGTTCCAGGCCACCAGACACATGTTTTCATCGACCACGCTGACCCCTTGGGTCATGTGATCAATCATGGTCATGATCAGGTTCTGATTAAAGCGTTGCCACTGCGAGGCCTGATCGAGAATATTGGCGACCTGACCCAGGGCCAGGCCATTGTTGACCATGGCAGTGGTCAGCAGGGTACGTGCCGAAGCTGCCCCGATGGTCCCGGCCAGATACTGTTCGGTAAAACGCCACCACATGCCATTGGCACTGCTGTTTTCATTCAGCTCGACACTGTTTTGGGTACAGAACTGCTGGAAAGCACGTGTAGTTGGGCCTTCACCGGTAATTCGCTTGGCCAGGGTAATCAGGTCGCCGACTTTTAAACGGGCGACATCCTGATGGGAATAGCTAACGTCAGTAGAAGGACTCTGCGATGGCAGTGGCTTGGTTTCATAATAGAAGAAACTCTCGGCCTGAATCTGTTCGGCAACACTCGGACGGAAAATGCGGGAGATCCAGATATACAGCAGGGTATTTAAACCCAGCGCCCAAACCACTCCATGCGTCAGTGGATCAAAAGACTCGAAACCGATCAGGGCTTCCGGTCGTAACCAGTTCCAGCCAAAAGGACCCTCATTGAGCAGGCTTTGGCTAAAGCTGTTATAGGCTTCGGGCAAGCTGCGCAAAATGGTTGGAAACAGCAGGGTATAAGCCCACAAGGCAAAACCGGTCAGCAGTCCGGCATAGACGCCCTGTTTACTGCCACCACGCCAGTACAGGCCACCAATCAGGGCAGGGGCGAATTGTGCCACCGCACTAAAGGCCAACAGGCCAAAGACTGAAAGCTGATTAATGTCATTAAAGAAATTGAAGAACAGGAAGCCCATCAACATCACGGCCAAAATACTGACCCGGCGGGTAAATTTGAGTACCAGTGGCAAGCGTTTATCATGCCGTGAAATCAGTTTGAAACGCCACAGTGCCGGCATAATCAGGTCATTACTGAGCATGATCGACAGTGCCACCGAAGACACCAGCAGCATTCCGGTAGAGGCAGAAAAACCGCCCAAGAATGCAAGTAAAGTGAGCCAGTCCTGATTATAGCTGAGTGGCAAAGACAGAACTGCTACATCTGGAATCGCCAGATATTGTGGTGCGGCATGCAATGCCCAGCTGGCAATCGGAATAATTGCCAGGGTGGTTAGAATTAAATAAACTGCGAACCAGCGCCGTGCACCGCGGATATGTTTTTCATCGCGCAGTTCAACCACAGCCACATGGAATTGGCGCGGCAGGCAGATAATGGCCAGTGCCGCCAACAGTGTTTGAATCCAGAAGCTTTGCGGCACGCCAAACAGTTGCACCTCATGAAAAGTGGTGCTGATATCGTTACTGATCTGTGCCATATTTCCTGGTGCTTCAAACATGAAGAAGCAGGCCACAGCCAGTAAGGCAAAGAGCTTTACAAAGGACTCAAATGCCACGGCCAGCATCAGGCCGCCATGCTGTTCAGTATTGGCAATCTGCCGGGTACCAAACATCATTGCCAGGATTGCCAGAACGCCGGTCAGGAAAAGCACGCCATTGGTCGTGCCGGTCACGCCTGCAGAAGGTTCCAGAATGACCGCGGCACTCAGGGCAATCGCACGTAACTGCAAGGCCAGATAAGGCACAATCGCCACCACTGCCAGAATGGTCACCAGCGATGCCAGTGGGCCACTTTTGCCATAGCGTGCAGCGACAAAGTCCGCGATTGAGGAAATTGCATGATGTTGGCGTACCCGTCCCAGACGGCGCCAGATATCATAGCCCACGGCAACGAATAACAGCGGGCCCAGATAGATCGGCAGGAAAATAATTCCTTCACGTACCGCAGCACCGGTAGCCCCATAAAAGGTCCAGGATGAACAGTACACCCCTAAAGTTAAACTAAACAATAGCATGCGCCCACGGGCACTCAGCCGGCTGGCATGTTTTTCCCCGTAAAAAGCGCAGATAAAGAGTAATGCGATATAGAGGGCGAGTACCCCTATGATGAGCCAACTGTTCATATAGCCTGATGTGTACTGAGCATGCCGCTATGATAACGCATCGTGAACGCTACAGTTTAAATTGATCATTTTTTAACGACCAAAGTCTAAATTACAAGCACCTACGATTCTTGTTAATTTGCAATAGTGATAATTCGAATTAAAAAATAGTCAGCCCAAGGTTGGGCTACAGGAGAGTAATTATGGATGAGGTACAAGTAGATCGAATTCTACAAAATCCAAAATTCAAGGAAATGGTCAGGAAGAAAAGTATACTCAGCTGGACGTTGACCGGCATTATGCTATTTGTCTATGTGGGCTTCATGTTGCTTGTTGGCTATAACAAAGAATTTCTATTGTCTTCACTTTCAGGTGGTGTGACGACTTGGGGTATTCCACTGGGTCTAGGCATTATCGTCCTGTCATTTATCTTGTGTGGCGTGTATTCCTACATTGCCAATCATACGCTCGATCAACTGACCGAAGAAGCCATGCGTGAAGTCGAAGCCATTACCCATGAAAAAGGACCACATTAAGATGAAATGGAATTCTCTTATCGCCCTTGCTGCCACTACAATGATTTCAGGTTTGGCACTGGCTGGACCTGATCTGGGTGCAGCAGAACAGCAGGCAACCAACTGGTCTGCCATTATCATGTTTGTGATTTTCGTCGGGGCAACGCTGTTTATTACCAAATGGGCGGCAAAACAAACCACCAATACCCAAGACTTCTATACTGCCGGCGGTGGTATTTCCGGTTTCCAGAATGGCCTAGCGATTGCCGGTGACTATATGTCAGCTGCATCTTTCCTGGGTATTTCCGCGATGGTGTTCCTGTCTGGTTTTGATGGCTTGCTCTACTCACTCGGTTTTATGGTGGGCTGGCCGATCGTTTTATTCCTGATCGCAGAGCGTCTACGTAACCTGGGTAAATATAACCTGTCCGACGTGGTGTCTTTTCGTTTACAGGAAAAACCAGTACGTACCTTGGCAGCCATCAGTTCATTGGTTGTGGTGGCGTTTTACCTGATTGCACAGATGGTGGGTGCCGGTCAGCTGATCAAATTACTGTTCGGTCTGAACTATAACTTTGCAGTGGTCATTGTTGGCTTACTGATGATGGCCTATGTGATGTTTGGTGGCATGTTGGCAACGACATGGGTACAGATCATTAAAGCCGTGATGTTATTGTCTGGTGCAACCTTTATGGCATTTATGGTCATGAAAGGTGTGGGCTTCAGCTTTACCAACATGTTTGAACAGGCAATTGATGTCTACGCGAAAGTGCATGACTTGAGCCTGACAGATGCCACCAAGATCATGGGGCCAGGTAGTCTGGCATCTAACCCGATTGATGCGATCTCTTTAGGTCTGGCATTGATGTTTGGTACGGCAGGTCTTCCACACATCCTGATGCGCTTCTTTACAGTGAAAGATGCGAAAGAAGCACGTAAATCAGTGGTTGTCGCAACAGGCTTTATTGGTTACTTCTACCTGCTCACCTTCATCATTGGTTTCGGTGCGATCCTGTATGTATCGAATAACCCGCAATTCCTTGATGTGGCGAAAATGGCAGTAACTGGCAAACTGGAGCTGGTTGGTGGTAATAACATGGCGGCAGTACACTTGTCTGATGCAGTAGGCGGTGACCTGTTCATGGGCTTCATTTCTGCAGTTGCATTTGCCACGATTCTTGCAGTTGTAGCAGGTCTCACCCTGTCAGGCGCGTCAGCAATCTCGCATGACTTGTATGCCAACGTCTTGAAGAAAGGCCAAACTACGCCGCAATCTGAACTACGCATGTCTAAAATCGCGACTTTAGGTCTTGCGATCTTCGCGATGATTCTCGGGATTCTGTTCGAGAAACAAAACGTAGCGTTCATGGTGGGTCTAGCATTCTCGGTTGCAGCATGTGCGAACTTCCCGGTACTGGTATTGTCTATGTTCTGGAAAGGCTTGACGACACGTGGTGCAGTGATAGGCGGTGTGGCAGGTCTGGTGACCGCAGTAACCTTAATTGTGCTGTCTAAAGCAGTATGGGTAGATACTCTGGGTATTTCTGATACACCAGTGAACCCGTTCAATGGCCCTGCAATCTTCGCGATGCCATTGTCATTCTTCTGCTGCTGGTTGTTCTCTGTGACGGATAATTCGGCACAGGCTCAGGCCGAACGCAAAGCCTTTGATGCCCAGTTTGTACGTTCACAAACCGGTATTGGTATCTCGGGCGCATCTGATCACTAAGATTTGCTCTAAGCTAAAAAAAGCCCCGTAAGGGGCTTTTTTTATGGGCTATTGAGTACATTTCTGTTTAAAACAAGTGCCGTATTGGACTGGATGAACCAGAGTCGTATCGTGCTATTTCAGTAATTTTCATACAAATCGCATATCTGCAGGTTGCTGTGAGCGTGCTATGTTAAAGCTGCTAACAATAACAATGTGTTCCCTACATGAAGACAGCAACAAAAAGGGCATTATGAAGCAAACTTTGCAGCAGTTCTGGAACAGCTTTACCAATCTGCCTTCAGCCTGGCTGTTGTGCCTGCAATTACTGATCTTGCTCTTGTCCGTCTTGAGTTATGAAAGTGTGTCTTACCGAGCGGGAATCTGGGTGCTCGGTGTCCTGGTTTTACTGGTGATTGCCAGAGTCATTCGCCAGACCCCGATGTTTACCATTTTAGGACTCAGCTTTGTCGCTGGCGCGATTTTATTTTCCTCCCTGATTGTGCTCGGGCTGCGTTATACCTGGATACAGGTCACTGCCAATCTGTTTGAAGCCGGTGCTTATTTCAGTGCAGCCTATGGCCTGCTACGCTATATGTTTCATGATCGCTATCTGACCAAGGATGAACTCTTTGCCGCTGGAGCGGTATTTACCTTGCTCGCCTGGGGTTTTGCCTTTCTCTACAGTATTTGTCAGCTCCTGGTACCTTACAGCTTTTCGGATCCCGATCTGCGAGCCTATCAGTCCTGGCTGGATCTGATTTTTCTCAGTTTCAGTGTACAGTCTGCCACAGGACTGTCCGATATCATGCCGGTCAGTCCGGTTGCACGGATGCTGGCCATTATCCAGATGTTTGTCGGGGTGATGTATCTGGCGCTGATTGTGTCACGCTTAATTGCCTTGCAATATATCTCACGTCTGCCACATAAAAAATAACGCAAAAAACCCAGAAAATCCGCCAGAGTAATAAAGCGGATCCTTTTATTGTATTTGTTACAGTAACTTAACGGCTTTATTTGGTGTCCCATCCTAAAATAGCAGCAGATCTAGCTCCCATAGAATGAATCTGTCTAATCATTTTGACCTTACCAATAATTATTTGACGCTGTTTGTCGATCCAATTTTTTTAAAATGGAGGATGTATGCCTTCCACAAAACCGGCCTGGTTTTCCAATATCAATCCAAATGTGTTTATCAGTACGGTAGGCATTATTGCGATATTTTTAGCTTTGGTCGTATTTGCGCCCGATGCTTTTTCGCTTCTCACCCAGCAAATGAACCAGTGGATTACCAGTTCCTTTAGCTGGTTCTATGTATTGTCGGTGGCGATATTTCTTATCCTGCTCGTTTATATTGCCCTGTCGGACATGGGCAAAATCAAGCTGGGACCCGACCATAGTCAGCCGAAATATAGCAGTGCCTCCTGGTTTGCGATGTTATTCACTGCAGGGATGGGGATTGGCCTGATGTTCTTTGGCGTGGCTGAACCAGTGATGCACTATGTTACGCCACCTGCCGGTGAACCTGAAACTGTGCTGGCTGCCCAGCAATCTATGCGGGTCACCTTTTTCCACTGGGGCCTGCATGCCTGGGCGATTTATACGCTTGTTGGTCTGTCTCTGGCTTATTTTGCTTACCGGCATCAGTTACCCTTAAAAATTCGTTCGGCCTTGTACCCGCTGATTGGTCAAAAAATCTACGGTCCGATAGGCGATGGCGTCGATACCTTTGCCACCATTGGTACGGTATTCGGTGTAGCCACCACGCTTGGTTTCGGGGTCACACAAATCAATTCAGGTTTGAACTATTTGTTTGGGGTTGAACAGGGGCCAAGTACCCAGGTCGTTCTGATTATTGTGGTCAGTGCCATGGCGGCGACCTCAGTATTTTTTGGACTGGATAAAGGTATCAAGCGTCTGGCCGAATTAAACCTGGTTTTGGCGCTGTTACTCCTCATTTTCGTCTTTGTTGCAGGTCCAAGTATTTACCTGTTACAGACGACTATTCAGAATGCCGGTCAATATGTCTCTAATCTGTTTAGCATGACCTTTAATCTGTATGCCTATCAGCCAAGTGGCTGGATTGGGGGCTGGACCATCATGTACTGGGCTTGGTGGATTTCCTGGTCTCCATTTGTCGGAATGTTTATTGCCCGGGTCTCGGAAGGGCGGAGTATTCGTGAATTTATCGTGGGCGTCCTACTGATTCCGACCGGATTTACCTTGATCTGGATGGGCTTTATGGGCAATGCCGCGCTGTATAGCATTATGCATGAAGCCAATACCAGCTTATTGGAAGCGGTTCAGCGAGATTCTTCGGTTGCCCTGTTTGAGTTTCTCAATCATCTGCCTTTCAGTTCAGTGACCAGTATCATTGCGACTTTGCTGGTGATGCTGTTCTTTGTAACCTCTGCCGATTCAGGCGCATTGGTGGCTGATTATCTGACAGCAAAAAGCGATAATTCACCCATCTGGCAGCGTCTGTTCTGGACCGTACTCATGGCTGTATTGGCCATTATCCTTTTGCTGGCGGGTGGCTTAGAGGCCCTGCAATCTGCCACGATCATGAGTGCTTTGCCGTTTACCATGATTATGCTACTGATGTGCTGGGGATTAATCAAAGCCCTGCATCTGGATGTTACCAAAATGCATGCACTGCAAGCAGCACGGATTACCCCGCGCGCCATCCAGAATCCACGCAGCTGGCAACAGCGGTTAGGCCTGATCATGCATTATCCGCATACTCGGGAAGAAGTGCAGCAGTATATTCACACTACAGTGAATAAGGCATTTATCAGTTTTCAAAGTGAATTGAGACGGCGTCGATTACAAGTGACGATTAGTCCATTAGAAGAGGGTATACAGCTTCGTGTCGATCATCAGGATGAAATTAATTTTATCTATCAGGTCAATGCAACCCAGACTTTGAGTCCAAGCTTTATGGCAGGGCTGGAAAATGCCGGTGCAGACTCTTATCAGGCAGAAGTTTTTTTAAGAGAAGGCGGGCAGGGCTATGATGTGATGGAATGGACACAGGAAGATCTGCTTCAGGACATCATTGATCAATATGAACGCCATTTGCACTTTTTAAGTCTGGTACGCACACCCGAGTAAAACTACTTCATAAAACAATAAAAAGGACGCATATTGCGTCCTTTTTTGATTCAGAATCTAATCAGAAATTAGAAACGGAATTTAGCATTTACAGCACCGAGGTGTGCATCATTGGCGCCGTATTCACCATCAGCATAAACGTAGCTTGCACCGAGTGATACAGCTGGAGTCACGAAATAACTCGCATTCACGCCAACTGCAGATGTTGGAACGGTAGCGCTCTTGTAGCTGCCGTCTGTATAAGAAACACCTAGACCAAGTTTAGGGGTTAAATAAAGATTGGTTTTCAGTTGATACATAGTGTCTTCGCCAGAAACTAAACCAGCTTCGAAACCAATTGCCATATCGGTACCGTCAATTCCACCCACATACTTAGTACGTGCTGTAATTGCATCTTTCTTGTCACCAATAGCGCGCGCTTCCATCGTAGCGCTCATCAAGCCATTATTTAAAATGTTGAAAGTATCTAAGGATTGTCTAGCAGCAATATTGGTATAACCTACCGCCATCAGGAAGTTTGGTAAAACCATAGCACCAAGCTCAAGTGCATAGCGATCACCAGAATCATCATTTTGAATTAAAGCAGTGAAATCGTTTTTAGCGTCAGTTTTAGAGTGGTTATAAGATGCGCTTGCATACACCGGCACTACACTTGTAGGAATGTAGGTTTCACCCTTAATGCCATAAGTGTGTTGTTCTACATCAAATTCTTCATTTACAGTAACTGGAGTGCCACCCACATTAATTGTTTGGTTAATATCGGCAGTCAGCTGGCCAAAATTGTAACCTGCAGAAATACTACTCGCTTGATTTAGGAAAGCAGCTTCAGCTAATGGGCCTTTAGAGGTGTCGATATCTTTAAAATAATAAGTTCCTTGTACCCCAACATTATAGTTGCCATCATTAAGTTCAGCATCGTAGTAACCTACTGTACCTTGAACTTCGGCTTGGTAGGCTTGGGCACCTGTCACAGCAAATAATAATGCTGATGCTAAATAAACCTTTTTCATATGAATTCCAAATAAGTTGATGAAAAAACATTTGAATTTTCATGAATAAATGCTAAAAGGTCAACCTTTAATCAGTAGTAAATTGCGAATAAAAAAGGACGCATATCACGTCCTTTTTCGATTCAGAGTCTAATCAGAAATTAGAAACGGAATTTAGCATTTACGCCAACAGTTTGAGTGTCACGTACTTGAGCACTTTGAGCAAGATTTGCTTCGTAGTTAGCATTTACATAAGATGCGCCAACTGCAACCGCAGGAGTAATGAAGTAGTCAACGTTCGCGCCCCATGCTTTGTCTGGAGAACCTGCAAAGCTAGACTCCATATAAGAAGCACCTACGCTTAATTGCGGGTTAAGGAAAATAGTCGTACCTAAGTTGTAGGCAGTGTCTTCACCATAAACTAGGCCACTTTCAAAACCAATTGACATATTGGTTCCGTCAATCGCGCCTACATATTTAGTACGGGCAGTGATTGCATCCTGGTCTCCATTGATTGTTTGAGACTCTAAGCCTGCTTTAACAACACCGTTGTTGAACATGTTGAAAGCGTCATAAGACGTTTGATCTGCAACGCTGGTATAACCAACAGCAACCAAGAAATTAGGAATCGGTAATACACCTACTTCTAATGCATAACGGTCGCCATTGTCATCCGCTTGGCCACCTTTACCATCAGTAATGGTGTGGCTATAAGATGCACTTGCATAAGCAGGAACAAATTTAGTTGGGATGTAAGCTTCACCTTTCACACCAAAAGTATGAGAAGTCTGATCTTTAGCATCAGCGTCTACATCGTATTCGCCATATGTATAAGCAGCAGAAATGTTAGATGCTTGATTTAGGAAAGCAGCTTCAGCTAAAGGACCTTTAGAAGCATCTACATTTTTGAAGTAGTAAGTACCTTGAACAGCACCAGTGAAATCTTTGTCATTGGCAGTGTTGTCGATGTACTCTGACTGACCTTGAACTTCGAATTGATATGCTTGAGCACCGGTCATGGCTAATAATACAGCAGTGGCTAAACCGAATTTTTTCATGATATTTACCGTTTTTGTTACAAGATGTGTACAGCTTGGAACACATTGTATTGTAACAATTTATTAAGTCAATCCGTATTGAATTTGCTATTTTTTTATGCTGAATAATTGTATCATTTTTGTGTAGAATTCAAGTATTAGACTTGAAAAATATTTTAAATAAAAACTGTTCTATAACAAAAGGCTAGTATTTAAAAATAGAGCCGATCTTATAAATTAAGGAGAAATTATGTCGATATTTAGATTAATTAATACGATTAAATATAATTTATAGATTTGGAAAAACAATTAATGGCGGGTGAGCTTATTTATCAATATGTCAAAAAAGTCCAAATATTTATTTCATCATGTCTTTGATTGAGTTGATTATTTTTTATGCATAATCAGCCTGGCATCAGAGTGAATGCCTGTTTTTTGAGCTAGATAAGCCTGTTTTATAATCTTGACCGAAACAATCGGCTTTACATTTTTAGGAGAATTTTACATAATATAAAAATCAAGTTGAGTTCACACTTTCATAGTGATTTAGCCTGATTCTCCACAATTTTTGTTTTATCGGCCCAGCTTTCCCCAAGGTTGGGCTTTTTTTTATCCAGAATTTTTCTTTGAAATATATTCTGAGCCTAACGCATCTGAATTTAAAAAGATGAAAACAAATAGCTTAAAATTTTTGGCACCAAAATAGGGCGTTTTAGTAAAAAGAAATACCAGCTTAAAATTCAATAGCTAAAAAAAACCCCAATTTTCATAGAAAACTGGGGTTTTTTCGCCAAAATTTGCGGGGAAACTAAAATATCTGCTGAGGAATAATTTAACTCGCCCTAATGCGGTGCATTATGCACCTCTTTGTTGCATGTGTAAATAGTGCAGAAAGCAAGTTTTTATATTTTTTAACTGTCAGTATTTCTCTTATTTTGATAAGACTTGATGTTGAGCTGTAGCTATAAAACTCTGCTTTAAAGTCTGAAAGGAGCAATGTTAAAGATTTTAAGCAGTTTAAATTATAAAAAAATCATGAAAAACATAAGCTAACTAAGACTAAAGACTTTAAGGAAATCTGATTTTATTTGTATAATAAACATTCCATTTAGATTTGTTTGTGATATTGGGCGTAATACAACAGCATGAATACATTACGCTCTGAGTGGATCAGTAAACGTTTGTACTGGTCGATGTCGATTATTATTTTGTGCTTATTCTGCATCTGTATTCCCTTGATTGTCAGTAGCAGTCAAAGTTATTTAAAGTCCAAACAAACTTATCAACAACTGAATGCTTTACAGCAGGTCGCTGATCTGGCTAATAAAATTTCGCGTGAGCGTGCACCAGCCAATAAAGCCATGTCCAGTTCGGTCAAAGAGTTTTCCCAACATCAACAAGAGTTAATCAGCTATCGTCAGCAGGTGGACCGGCAGTTTTCGCAGACGGCTGATGTACTGGCAGAGGTCGGGTTTAACGATCTGAGTCAGCAACTTTCACAGCTTCAAATCAGCCTGGAAAAAGGACGTGCACAGGTTGATGCCTATACCCGGATGCCGCATCAGCAACGCAGTGCGCAAGAACTTGATCAGGCGATTCTGGCGATGTTTACTGCCTGGGAAAGTTGTCGTGAACTTTTGCGGGGCGTGGCAGTGGCTTCAGATAGCTCGTCGACTCATCTGAAAAATTATATGAGTCAGATCCTATTTTTATCTGATTTACGTGATCAGGCGGGGCGTGTCGCGTCGTCCATCATGGCGCATGTGACCTTTCAGGCCCCACTTCCCACTGAAAATATTACCCGCTCTTTACAGACCCAGTATCAGGTGCGTTATTTGTGGGCACTGATTGATACCATTCAACCTGCTCAAGACAAGACGGAGGAATTCATCCGTTTACATCGACGGGTAGATACCGAGTTTATTCAGCAAGGCTTACCCATTGTGAGTGAGCTGATCAATGACAGTCTGGAGCAACGTGACTACCGTTTGAGTGGGACAGAATTGACTGAAGTAATCGTGGATAAATTCGCGACTGTGGTGGACCTGCAAAATTACCTGCTGCAATACAGCAGAGATGCGGCTATTCATGAAATGAACAGCAATATGCAGCGTTTGATCTGGAGCGTGTTGTTATCGCTGATTTCATTGCTGACCGCCATTTCGACCATGATCTTTGCACGCAAACAGGTTTTTCTGCCGCTGATTCAGGCGCGTCGCCTGCTATTGAATTTATCTAAAAATTCGGGTCGTCAAAAAATTGATATGCAGCTGCGTGAAACGAGTCATTCGGATTCTTTATTTGCCGCCATTCAGAAATTGCAGCAGATGTTGCAGGAACGCGATGCCCTGGAATTCCGGTTAAAGAATATTGCCCATTCCGATTCTTTGACCGGATTATCCAACCGTTTTGCCCTGGAAGAATATATCCGATTTCTGGAAAACCAGCCGGGTCAATTGAGCCAAACCTGTTTGATGATTATTGATATTGATCATTTTAAGAAGGTAAATGACCAATATGGGCATATTATTGGCGATCAAGTCATTCAACTGGTGGCCGAGCGTTTAAAGGCCAATGTTCGTGCTACAGATTTGCTGGTGCGTTATGGAGGCGATGAATTTCTGGTGCTGATTGAAAATATCCAGATGCAGCAGGCGCGGATTGTGGCTGATAAAATCCGCGCTGAAGTGGCTGAGCGTCATATTGTGACTGCAACAGGAGATGAGATTCAGGTTTCGGTCAGTATCGGGGTCGCAATTGGTGCCGTATCCTGGATAGCTTTATTGTCAAATGCAGATGAGGCTTTGTTTGTGGCAAAGGCCAAAGGACGTAATGCGGTGGCTGAGGTTTAAATTATAAGAGCGTACTACTTAAAATTTAAAAAATCATTCCAAGCTATGTTCTTTTATAGAACAGCATACGTATCATTTATGCCAATGCCAATGCCAATGCCAATGCCAATGCCAATGCCAATGCCAATGCCAATGCCAATGCCAATGCCAATGCCAATGCTAAGCTAAGCTAAGCTAAGCTAAGAATAAATAAAAAATTATAAAAGTTCAGGAGTATTTAAAATGAGTGAAAATTGCATATTCTGTCAAATGGTCAAAGGTGAAATACCTTGTCATTTGATTGATGAAAATACCAGTTTTATGGCTTTCCTGACCATTTTCCCCAATACCTTGGGTGCGAGTGTCGTGATTCCAAAACAGCATTATTCGAGCTATGCATTCGAGCTGGATGATCAGGTGCTGACAGATTTGCTGCTATATACCAAGCAGGTGGCCTTGAAGCTGGATCGTTATTTTGAAGATGTAGGTCGAACAGGGATGGTTTTTGAAGGTTTTGGCGTCGATCATGTGCATGCCAAGTTATTTCCAATGCATCATACCCAAGGCATACATGAGAATTGGCAACCTGTGAATTCCTCAATCGATAAATATTTCGATGCCTATGAGGGTTATATTTCATCGCATGATGCGAAAAGAGCAGATGATCAAGAACTGGCGCAGCTGGCTGAAGCAATTCGTTCACTAGAGTAATTTTATAAAACTAATAAATTACTTTATTAAGACTTTTGTAGAGCTCTTTTCTTGCTTCAAGAATTTTTATTCTGTATTGAGCAGTTGTCTCGGGTCTTACTTCTTCACTCTTGAATAAAGTATAGGTATTAAACTTTCCTAAAAGTTCACCGTAAAATCTTAGTTTTTCTTGCTGTTCGTTATAGCCATGTAAAAGTAATAGGCCTTCATTTTTACTCAGTAGATTAAAATCATTAAAAAGAGAGCCTCTCAAAGGATCAAGCCGTTCATATACTTTTTCATTATTAATGGATTTTTTAGTTTCAAAGTCAAAGATACTCCACATTTTTAGGATGAGATGATTAATTTCTTCAATATCAGTAGAGATTTGGGTAAGTAAATTTCTATTAAATTGAAGCTTGTCTTTAGTGGTAGCCGCAGAGATATTTGCTTTTTGATTTAAATAGGCAATAACACCTGTGATCAAAGCTCCTAAACTGATTTTTATTGCCGTATCTATAACATCTATATAATTCATTTAAAAATAAAAAAACGGTGAAAGGATCACCGTTTTAGCATATAAATTTAGTATTTTAAATCTCCCCTAACCCCTCTTTTTTAAAGAGGGGAACACCACTTATTTAGTAATGCGATACTCCCTCCTTTTGAAAAGGAGGGGCGGGGAGGATTCAATCATTTCAACAACGCTTTCAAGAATTTCCCGGTATGTGAAGCTTTGACTTTCACTACCTGTTCCGGTGTTCCTTCCGCGACAATCATACCGCCACCCGAACCACCTTCAGGGCCAAGGTCAATCACCCAGTCTGCGGTTTTAATCACATCCAGATTATGCTCAATCACCACGATGGTATTGCCCTTGTCACGTAGCTGATGCAGGATATCCAGCAGTTTGGCAATATCATGGAAATGCAGACCCGTGGTTGGTTCATCCAGAATATACAGGGTTTGACCGGTATCGCGTTTGGCCAGTTCACGCGCGAGTTTCACCCGCTGTGCTTCACCACCGGAAAGGGTGGTAGCAGATTGACCCAGACGGATATAACCCAGACCCACCTGATGCAATGTTTCCAGACGACGGTGAATCACCGGAATCGCCTCGAAGAAATGCATGGCATCCTCAACGGTCATCTGCAACACATCGGAAATATTCTTGCCCTTATAGTTCACTTCCAGCGTTTCACGGTTATAACGTTTGCCATGACAGGCATCACACGGTACATACATATCTGGCAGGAAGTGCATCGCCACCTTGATCATGCCATCACCTTCACAGGCTTCACAGCGACCGCCTTTCACGTTAAACGAGAAACGACCTGCTGCATAACCACGTGCCTTGGCTTCCTGCGTTTGTGCAAACAGTTCACGAATTGGGGTAAATAAACCGGTATAAGTGGCAGGATTGGAACGCGGAGTTCGTCCAATCGGGCTCTGGTCAATATCCACGACTTTATCGAGGAACTGCAAGCCATCAATGGATTCAAACTTTTCCGCAGTTAAGGTCGTTGCACCATTCAGCTGGGTCGCCGCCAAAGGCAGCAAGGTTTTGTTAATCAGGGTCGATTTACCAGACCCGGAAACCCCGGTGACGCAAGTCATAATGCCTAAAGGAATGGTCAGATCGACTTTTTTCAGGTTATGCCCAGATGCACCCATCAGCTTGATCTGTTCTTCAGGTTTTGGCGGTTTAATCCGTACTTTAGGTACTTCAATTTTTAACTTACCGGATAAATATTTTCCGGTCAGAGAATCAGGATTCGCCAAGATCTCATCATAAGTCCCTTCGGCAATAATATGCCCGCCATGTACACCTGCACCCGGACCAATATCAATAATATGGTCGGCAGCACGAATTGCATCTTCATCATGCTCGACCACCAATACGGTATTGCCCAAATCTCGCAGACGGATCAGGGTCTGTAACAGACGGTCGTTATCACGCTGATGCAGACCAATTGAAGGTTCATCCAGTACGTACATGACGCCCATCAGGCCGGCACCGATTTGTGAAGCCAGACGGATTCGCTGTGCTTCACCACCCGAAAGGGTTTCCGCAGAACGTGACAGGCTGAGATAGTTCAGACCGACTGAGACCAGGAAGTGCAGACGTTCACGGATTTCCTTGAAAATCTTGTCAGCAATTTCACCTCGTGCGCCTTCCAGGTGAATGTCCTGATAATAGCTTTCAGCATCGCCAATCGACATACGGGTAATATCAGCAATAGTTTTGTCCAGAATTTTCACATTGCGTGAAATTTCATTTAGACGTGAACCATCACAGGCATCACAGGCAGCATTGGACAGATACTGCGCCAGATCGTCCCGCACATAATTACTTTCGGTTTCACGGTAACGGCGTTCCAGATGCGGCAAAATCCCTTCAAAGGGAATGACCCGATTATGACGTCGGCCACGTTCATCGATATAACTCAGATCAATTTTTTCTTTGCCGGTGCCGTACAGAAATTTTTTCTTGGTATCGGCATCCAGTTCATTCCACGGTGTTTCCAGCGAAAAACCAAAATGTTCGGCGACTTTCTGGATCATGCTGTAATAGTACGGGCGCTGACGGTCCCAGCCTCGAATGGCACCCTGACTGACACTGACTTCAGGATTGGGAATCAGTTTGTCGGCACTAAAATGACTGCGAGTGCCGAGACCATCACAGACCGGGCAGGCACCAAAAGGATTGTTGAACGAGAATAAACGCGGTTCAAGTTCAGCGACAGCACGGTCACATTGCGGACAGGAATGCTTGGCAGAAAACACCCGATCCTCATGTCCATCCTTCATCCAGGATAAAATCGCGATATCGCTACCGAGGCGCAGTGCCGTTTCAAAACTTTCTGCAATACGGTTGCCCAGATCATCACGGACTTTAAAGCGGTCGACCACCACTTCAATGGTATGTTTTTTCTTTTTGTCCAGTTCGGGTGGTGGATCAATTTCCATGATTTCGCCATCGACTCGCGCACGGACAAAACCCTGGCTTTGCAGCTGTTCAAACAGCGCCGTATATTCACCTTTACGTTCACGTACCACCGGTGCAAGCAGCATTAAGGCTGTGCCTTCTTCCAGCGCTTTGACCGCATCGACCATTTCAGTGACGGTTTGGGCCACCATTGGCAGGTCATGTTCCGGGCAGAATGGTGTACCGACACGCGCATAAAGCAGACGTAAATAGTCATAAATTTCAGTAATAGTACCCACGGTAGAACGCGGGTTATGACTGGTAGATTTCTGTTCGATGGCAATGGCTGGACTCAGGCCTTCAATCGAATCGACTTCCGGCTTTTCCATTTGCGAGAGGAACTGGCGTGCATAGGCAGACAGGGATTCCACATAACGGCGCTGACCTTCGGCATATAAGGTATCAAAGGCAAGCGAGGACTTACCTGAACCAGACAGTCCCGTAATCACCACAAACTTGTCGCGTGGTATATCAAGGTTCACATTTTTCAGGTTATGGGTACGTGCGCCTCGAATACGGATGTGGCTTTGGCTCATGCAAGGATCCTAGAATATTCATCAAAAACCCTTATATGATACCGGATGAAAAATGTTCAAGTGCAAATAAAAGTATTTTAAACGTCAAGTTATGTCGGTGATTGGTCAATTCATCACAACATAGAGAAACAGAGCAGCAGATTATGTAAATATTCACACTG
>NZ_JAGFXZ010000044.1 GCF_019038395.1 Acinetobacter sp. BY419 | reverse complement strand
TTAGCCGCTGCATCATTTTTAGCTTTGGCCACTGCCTGTTTGGCCTGTTCGGCGGCTTCAGCACGTTTTGCTGCTTCGGCCGCTTGTTGTGCTGCCTTGGCTTGTGCTGCCTTGGCTTGTGCTGCCTCTGCGGCTTTGAATTCCTGTTGGGCTTTTTGTGTATCGACTTTTGGTGCAGGTGGAGCAGCAGCTACGGCAGGTGCTGCTGTCGGAATGACAGGAGCTGGCTCTATACTAGGTTCTGCCGTTTGAGTGATTTCTTCGGCGACATTGTCATGTGCAGTTTCCTCAAATTCGGTTTCTTCACGAGTCACCGGTTTGAGGTCTTCCGGCTTGATCAGGACGGTTTTAATCTGTTTTGGTGGTTCAGGGGGTTTACTCATGCCAAGATAAAGTAAGCCCACCAAAGCCACTGCATGAATTCCTAAAGTGAATCCAATCGCGATGGCTTTGTTCTGAAATGGCGGCTTTTTATAATCTTTCATACTTTATTCTAATGGCTTGGTCAGTAAACCGACTTGAGAAAGGCCGGCATCCTGCAGGCTGGACATCAAGGCCATGACATCGCCATAAGGGCGGGTATTGTGGCCATTGATCACGACATTCAGTACCTTGTTGTCATTTTTCGCCTGAGTCTGGGCGTCAACAAGCGTACGCGTCAATTCTTCCAGCGTGACCGGGCCAGTCGCCTGATTTTTATGTTCTAGATAATATGAACCATCTTCTTTTAGCGTGACAATGGTCGGGGCATCCTTGGATTCGATTGGCAATCCATTGGCCTGAGGTAAGTCGACCTTGATGCCGCTGGTGATCATCGGGGCAGTGACCATAAAGATCACCAGAAGTACCAGCATCACATCAATATACGGCACGACATTCATGTCACTTTTCAGTGGCTTTTTAATACGCTGAAAGCGTCCTGAACCTTGAATCGCCATTAGTCTTTGTCCTGAATTGCGCCCACAGACTGACGTTGTAATAGCGCCAACATTTCTTCGGCAAACAGCGCCCGGTCAGAGTAAACTGTTTCGCCTTTGGCAGTAAAATGGTTGAAAGCCAATACAGCTGGAATTGCGGCAAAAAGGCCAATCGCAGTCGCAATCAACGCTTCGGCAATACCGGGTGCGACTGTCGCCAGCGTCACCTGATCCACATCTGCCAGACCAATAAAGGCATTCATGATGCCCCAGACGGTACCGAACAGACCGACATAAGGTGCGACCGAACCAATACTCGCTAACGCACCCAGACCTTGTTCCAGATGACCCTGATCACGGCTCAAACCGACGCGCAGAATACGTTCTGTTCCTTCAATCGACTGGGCAGTCGGAGCATGGCGTTTTTTCAATTTCAGGAATTCACCCAGACCCTGATAGAAAATATCTTCAAGGCCAGTGCGTTTAGAATTGAGTTGCGCATTGTTATACAGGGTGTTCAACTCGGCGCCAGACCAGAAGATTTTCTGGAAATGTTCATCATCGGCCTGGGCTTTTTTATAACTCATATATAGTCTGGCAATCAGATACCAGCTATATATTGAGGCTAACAGGAGAGAAAGCATCACCAGTTGTACGACAGGGCTTGCTTGTAAAATAAGATCTGAAACTTGAAGAGATGATTCTAACTGAGTCGCCATAATTGTTACGTGTGCCAATAGATTTTTTTAGTCTTGTTCCAATTCTTTTTGAATTAGTTCGCGGATTTCATCCGGGAGTCGACGTGGTCGCATCTCTGCACTGATACATGCCAACTCAACCTCACCTGATGCAAGCATGATTTCACCACGATAAATATTTTGTTGCAATACAAATGATGAAGCTTTACATGAAATGACACGTGCTGTAACAGTAATTAAATCATCCATCAGGATTGGACGCATGTATTTGACATTAATTTTATGCACCACAAAATTATAGTCGGTCTGATGCCAGTAATGGCTCACTCCAGCGGCACGTAACCATTCGGTACGGGTACGTTCCATATAGCGAATATGATTGGCGTGATAGACAATGCCACCCGCATCAGTATCTTCAATATAAACGCGGATATTGAATTCAAAGTGATTCGCCATAGTTTTGTTCCATGCAGATTTTCGAGAAATTTTGCTTGTTTTTAGATGCAGGATAAGGCTTAGAATTTGCCGGATTCCTGCCAAAAGTCAAGCAATTTAGCGGGTCAAAGTTTAGCATTTTGAGTTTTGAGACCAATGGCACAAGGTGTCAAATCTGAATAGAAGCGACCAAGATGAAGAGTAGAGCACTTAACAGCTCATTTATGAAACAGTGGCGATAATGAAATGTGCGAGCCTGTGTACCCGCATATTTTTATAGAACGTGAATTAGTGCTGGTTTTTATGTTTCCAGTTGGCCTGAACCTGTTCAGCCACTTTTGGATAATCCAGAATAAAACGGACATGACTTTCAACGCCGGTTTTTAAGGTTGCATCATCGACAATGAAATTTGGATTGTGGTTCGGTGCGGCTTTTGCCGGATCCTGATCGGCCGGTGTGGCCCCGACAAACACAAACAGGGACGGCATGAGCTGACCATAGTAAGCAAAGTCTTCACTGGCACTGGCATTGTTTTCCAGAACATGCAGTTTATCTTCACCATTAATCTTGGCTAAGGTGGGCTGCATCAGCTGAGTCAAGGTTTTGTCATTGGTGGTTACAGGGGCATACGGTGCAATTTCGACTTTGACCTTCACGTCATTGGCTGCGGCATTATGTTCCATCATCTTCGGCAAGTCTTTTAAAATACCCTGACGCACATCTTCACTATTGGAACGGATAGTGCCGACCATATTCACCTGATCTGGAATGACATTACCTGTGGTACCACCCTGAATGCTGCCAATACTGACCACGCCCATCCCTTTGGTCAGATCGGCTTTACGGCTGACCAGGCTTTGTAAATTGGTGACCATCTGGGCAGAGGCATAAATCGGATCTTTACCTGCCCAAGGCATAGAGCCATGCACCTGACTGCCATTCACCTGAATACGTAAATGATCGGCGCTGTTTAAAATTGCACCCTCTTTGTAGAAGATATTGCCACTTGGCATGCCTGCCATTACATGCATGCCGAAAATGACTTCAGGTTTTGGATTTTTCAGGGCGCCATCGGCAATCATTTTGCGTGAGCCAATCTGATCACCCTGGGTGAAGTTATCAATATCTGCACCGCCTTCTTCGGCTGGCTGGAACACAAACACCACCGTACCAGTAATTTTACCTTTATTGGCAGCCAGAACTTTGGCTGCACCAAGCAACATGGCAGTATGCGCATCATGACCACAGGCATGCATCACATAGGATTCCTTGCCTTGATACATGGCTTTTTGTTTGCTGGCGAATGATACCGGTGCTGTTTCCTGAATCGGTAAAGCATCCATATCGGCACGTAGCGCCATGACTGGACCCGGTTTGTCACCTTTCAAGACACCAATCACACCGGTTTTGGCATAGCCTTTGCGCACTTCAATGCCATAGGATTTTAATTCTTTTTGTACCAGCTCCGAGGTTTTAAATTCCATATTCCCCAGTTCCGGGTGTTGGTGGATATGCTGGCGTAATTTGATGGTGTGTGCTTCAGCAGCTTGTACAGAATCATCAATCCAGTCGGCCAAGCTGAACTGGCTACAGAAAAGAAGAGGGAGACAAAGGGATATCTGCTTATACATGTTCATACTTTGGGAGAACCTTAAGAATTTGAAATGGTTAAAGTGATTCTTTAGGATGGCATACTGATCTAAATTCGACCAAAACCCTCTAAGTATCCAATCAATACCTAAAAGGTATATTGCTTATTAAGCCTTGTTCTAAAAGGGCTTTATTGAGCCTTTTACATTGTAAAATTATGTATCTTAAATTAATTTTTATATGTTAAAGGTATGAGAAACATAAATTGAAGGATCATTAATACAAACCCTTAAAAATAGGATCATCAATCTGATGTATACCCACTACTAAAATTAAGAGGATGTTTTTTAAGCAGCTTGGCAGCTTTTTGGCACTCATATTGCAATCGTTATTCCATACTGTTTTTTATGATGGAATTTGAACACATGTTAAAACCTTTGGCTTTATCACTCGCAATGGCCTCAAGCTTAAGTTTTATTTCTATGAGCCTATGGGCTGAAGACTTTAAGATAATGAAACAGCTAGAAAATAAGCCAAAATTACTCAAAAGTGGTGAATATAAAGGTCACTATTATGTGCCAAGTACCTTAAATACGATTACCTGGGGCTATCTGCCAAATAAAGATGCAAAACCAGTCCTGACGGTTTCATCTGGTAGCACGGTAACATTTGATACGGTGTCACATGAAGGCTTACTGGAAGATCAGGGGCGGGATGCTGAAAAATATTTCACGTCAAAAGGGGTGGAACCTGAACATGTGCTGCCTGAAGCGAAGCTGATTACCGGCTCAAAGCTGAAACATGACTTTCATAAAGATGGTCCACATATTATTACCGGCCCGGTGTATGTAGAAGGTGCAATGCCGGGAGATATTTTAAAAGTTGAGATTTTGAAGGTTGAACCACGTGTCCCTTATGGGGTGATTTCAAACCGTCATGGTAAAGGTACCTTGCCTGAATTTCCTAAACGCGCCAAACATGAGCATGCATCTCCTGCAAACCCTGATGCCTATGGCAATGTGTCCATTTTTACACCGATTGAAAAAAATGCCGATGGTGTCTGGGAGGGCGTATTGAAAACCGAATCAGGTAAGGCGATTCGTTTTCCTCTCAATTCATTTATGGGCACTATGGGTGTAGCAGCCAATACCAGTGAACCTGTACATTCTGTTCCGCCGTCTTTTTATGGAGGTAATATTGATATTAATGACTTAAGCGCAGGAGCAACTGCTTACTTTCCGGTACTGGTACCAGGTGCGTTGTTCTATACGGGAGATAGTCATTTTGTTCAGGGCGATGGGGAAGTCGCTTTAACTGCACTGGAAGGTTCGGCACGGGCAACCTTTAAAATTTCAGTGTTAAAAGCAGGTAAGGACAAGATTCCGGGACAATCATTAAGTCAGCCCTTGGGTGAAAATGCCGAGTTCTGGATTACACCGGGTCTGGATGAGGATCTGGATGAAGCTATGCGTAAATCGACACGTGAAGCGATTCGCTTTTTGGTCAATGAATATGGAATTTCGGAAGAAATTGCCTATGCCTATTTAAGTGCAGCAACAGACTTTGAAGTGTCGCAAGTCGTAGATAAAACAAAAGGTATTCACGCGATGATTCGTAAGGCAGATTTTAAGGAGTTTAAAAACGAAGAAAAATAAAACTACTTTAAAATAAAAATATCAAGTTTATGCTTTTGCCAACTGATTAGACATGGTCAGTTGGTTTTTTCTTTTGTGATACTTTGAAAATGTTTAGAATGTGATGATTATAGATTCAGGTTAAATATTTGGGGTTAAGATTTGGCACAAGAAAATAATAATGAAGTGATGATTCAGCTTCCGTGGATAGTGCCAAAACAGTCTTTAGTACAAACTGCAAGTATTGTCGAAAGTCCAAATAAGAAATTGAACTTGATCTCAATCATTCGACAGACATGACAGCGATTTGGTCTTTTGTCATTGCAATGGTAGTTGCTTTTATATTGGGAATCTCAGCAACAATAATTACAATTTGGTATGGGCGAAAGAGTTTTAAATTAACAGAAATGTCTTTTAAAATAGTTATTGAACAAATTAAGGTATCAGAGCAATCGGCAATAGATTTAAACAGTAAACTCTTTGATCAACAAAAAATACTTCAAAATAATGAACTTCAGTATGCTTATAAAACTTCAGAGATAGAAAAAATACGCATAATTATTACAGACTATTTAACGTGTTTAATAGAATTTAATTCTTCTATTACAATGAAAATTAATGTATTAGATCGTGAAAAACTAATAGATGAGATGGTGAAATACAATCTTAGAGTTGCAAATTATCACCAAATTATAGGGCTATTTTTAGATTATGAAAATTATGAATCTCATAAAAATATTAAGGTCAAACTGAAAAGTCTTCTCGATACACTTTGGGATATACGTAAGGAACTTGAAAAGGATGAAAATCATATTGATCAAAAATTATATATTTTTCTATAGAGTTTGATAGTGTCTCAATAGTTTTACATCAATATCTCGTACAGGAAATCAGAAGACTAAAGGGAGAATAAATCTCCCTTATAAATCACTTCTCTTTCGGTTCAGGTGGTGTCAACCCAAACTGTAAATAGGCCATATTCGTGGCAATACGACCACGTGCAGTTCGCATCACATAACCTTGCTGAATCAGATACGGCTCAATCACATCTTCTAAAGTGCCTGAGTCTTCCGCCATGGCTGCTGCCAAAGCTTCAACACCGGCAGGGCCACCATCAAAACGTTCAAGTAACATTGACAGGTAACGACGGTCTAAAGTATCTAAACCATCTTTATCCACTTTAAGCATGTCCAAAGCACGCTGTGCCATATCCTGATTGATTTCACCATTACCTTTGACCTGAGCATAGTCTCGAACACGACGCAATAGGCGGTTGGCAATACGAGGTGTTCCCCGCGCACGACGGGCAATCTCTTTTGCGCCATCTCCGGTCATAGGAACATCCATCAGGTTTGCTGAACGTTTCACAATATGGGTCAAGTCTTCTACAGAATAAAACTCGAGACGCTGCACAATTCCGAAACGATCTCGCAGGGGTGAAGTCAGCAAGCCTGCACGGGTGGTGGCAGCAACCAGCGTAAACGGTGGTAAATCCAGTTTAATCGAACGTGCACCGGGACCTTCACCAATCATAATATCGAGTTGATAATCTTCCATCGCCGGATAGAGGATTTCTTCAATTACGGGTGAAAGACGGTGAATCTCGTCAATAAATAGCACATCGCCTTCTTCAAGGTTGGTTAGCATGGCTGCCAAATCACCAGCACGTTCAAGTACAGGACCTGAAGTCGATTTAAGGCTGCCGCCCATTTCACGGGCAATGATATTGGCTAGCGTCGTTTTACCTAAACCGGGTGGACCAAAGATCAGCGTGTGATCGAGTGCTTCACCCCGGCCACGTGCGGCACCAATAAAGATTTCCATTTGCTCACGGACTACAGGTTGACCAATATAGTCATCGAGGGAGGTGGGGCGGATGGCGCGATCAAAATGATCTTCTGGTTTTTCAGAACCACTGATGAGACGGTCTTGCATCTTTTGAGTTAATCTCTATGGTTTATTTGAGGTGAATAAAGTCATAGCCTCAAAATGCTCTTGGAATTTCTATGCCATTGAGTCGGCATGCTCTTACTTTTGACTGGGCAAAAGTAACAAAACCCTTTGCAGAAATATGGCACATCCTATGCCATATTTCTGCGGCAGGATCCATGCTGCCTTCTTCTCTTAAATTATCAGCGAGTATTTAAATAAGTATTAACGATTCATCGACTTTAATGCAGCACGGATAATATCACTGGCTTCAGTAAAATCACCTTTAGCTGCATTGACCAGTTTCTGGGCTTCCACTGGTTTGTAGCCTAAAGACTGTAAAGCAGCTTCCGCTTCAGCCACGGCTGAATTGCCCATAAACTGAATCTGTGGTGCAGTAGAATTCGTTGGTGCATGACCAGAAGCCATGGCTTTAAAGCGGTCACGCAATTCAATCATCAGGCGTTCTGCAGTTTTCTTGCCAACACCGGGAACTTTAACCAAGGTGTTGATATCTTCATTTTCAACAGTATGAATCAGCATTTCCACACTTAAAGTCGAAAGAATACCAAGCGCCATTTTTGGACCAACGCCGTTTACCTTTAATAAGGTGCGGAAAATGGTTTTTTCCTGTGCATTAATAAAACCATAAAGTAATTGTGCATCTTCACGCACAGTCAGGTGGGTCCACAAGGTAATTTTCTGGCCTTTTTGTAGCTGACAAAAAGTGGTTAAAGGCGTGTCAATCTCATAACCCACGCCGTTTACATTTAATAAGACAGTCGGTGCTTCAAGCGCCAGCACTTCCCCAATCAGGCATCCAATCATTTTTTATACATACTCAAATTTAATACAGGCATAGTAATCAGCATTTTCGATAAAGGCAAAACTCTATCATTCAAATCGAGTGATTTTGCTGAGATTATCATCAGGTATTTTCTCGCATTAGAGTAACCCTGCTTTATTGCCATGCAGTTCCTGCGCCAGATTATAGGCCTGATGATCAGAAGACTTGGAGACAATATCCAGCACCTGCATGATATTGTCATAGTGATCCGCGCTAAAATGCGCACCAGAGCGTTTTAAAATGGCCATCAAACGCTGTTCCTTAAAGCTTAAGGTTTTATGCGGCGTGGTTAGTGGAATAAAGGCATCCAGAACAGTTTGCAAACTTTGATGCGCGATAATTTCCAGACCGGCTTTTTGCGGATGTTCAAAGATTTTGTCACGCGCCAGTTCTTTGGCCCGGTTAATGCCCATCTCAATATCGGCACTACAGTAGCCCAGCAATGAACCTTGCAGTTGACCCATCAAAATTTCCTGCTGATGCCGGGCAAAGGCCGTGGTGACTTCATCTACCAGACGTTTCATGACCCGGCCACGTAAGGCAGCAATTTTTTGTTGCCAGGTAGTGTCAGGCATGTTGATTTCTTCAGGCGTGCCATATTCTCCCAGCAAGTTCAGGAAGACTGGCTCGACTTCGGCATAACTAAGCATATTCAGGCTGATGCCATCTTCCAGATCAATCAGCGCATAGCAGATGTCATCCGCCGCTTCTAACAGATAGGTCAGCGGATGACGACAGTAATGATATTCACCGAGCTGGATCAGACCCAGTTGTTCAGCAATTTCTTGCAAAATCTGTTTTTCAGACTGATAGCAGCCAAATTTGGGACGTCCGCTGGCAGGAGTGTTGCCGGTCGGGTCAATGGCCTCAGAGAGCCACGGGTATTTGAGATAGGCACCGAGGGTGGCATAGGTCAGGCGCATACCGCCATCATATGGATGGTAATCAATCTTGGTCAGCAGGCGCAGGCCTTGAGCATTGCCTTCAAACTGGCGTACATCGGCTTCCTGTTCAGGACTCAAGTCTTTTAAAAAGTCGGTATGGGAGGCATCGTCAAACCATTCCCGAATTGCATATTCACCGGCATGACCAAAAGGCGGGTTGCCAATATCATGCGCCAGACAGGCAGCCTGAATGATGGCGCCCACATCGGCCGGAGAAATCCAGGCAGGTAAATTATCTTTGATTTTTTCGGCAGCCAGCATTCCGAGTGAACGGCCAATACAGGAAACTTCCAGCGAATGGGTTAAGCGGGTATGAATGCCATCGTGCTGGGTTAATGGATGAACCTGAGTTTTACGGTTGAGCTGCCGGAAGCTTTGCGAAAAAATAATGCGATCATAATCTTTGTGAAATGGGCTGCGTGCCAGTTCAGTACTTTGCTTTTTACTACCAATCCGAACTGTCGAAAGAAGTTCTAACCAACGCATTTGAGTCATTTATCATTATTCAATTCTTTGCTAAGTGCATCATGCCAAAAAACCAGCTCTGGCACTAGGGTCGTGCGACATGAATTGTCATGCTGTATGGCATTATTTAAGTAAGCTGGAAAAGACTGCAAATTAAAAAGTTGTGACCATAAACTGCACAATAAAAAGCAGACCAAATGGCCGGCTTTTTATTGTGCAGTGAAGAGTCAAACCAGTTCTTCACCATTTTCCTTTGCTTGTTGCGCATCTTTATAGACATTCAGGCAAATCGTGAACAAGACTAGGCTTGCAATCAACGGCCAAAAAAGTACATATAGGGTCAATAATTGACTTGTCATCTGAAATCTCCTTATTTGCTTTTCTCAGATAGCTGGTGAAATTCAATCACCATCTTGTTGATTTGTTTAAAATCAAATCGTTCTTTACTGTAGATTAGGGTTAATACAGTACATACCAGCGCACTACTGCCATAAGCAGTCAGCGAGCTTAATAATGTGCCATATTCACGTAAGAAGCCGAGGGTCCATGGCATGAAACCAATACTGGCCAATATGCCAACGACCAAGCCCACTTTTTTACCGAAGAAACCAAAGGTCATCAGACCTAGCACCACACCAATGCCCAGAGTCGCAACCAGCTCAAAGCCAACTGCAGTCCATCCCTGAATCGGAATCCATTCAAAACGTACGATCAAAAAGCTGCAAAATGCGAGGCCTACCGACCAGTTAAAGGCACGGGCACTCACTTTGTCCCAGTACAGGCTGACAATCACCGGGAACACAATAGAACCCCAAAGCGCGCCGACAAAAATAAGCATCGATAAAATGTCAAACTTCAAGGTGGCGATTACCATTCCGATCATGGTGGCAATAATCATGGTCAGACGGCCAATCAACAGCATTTTTTTTGGATCAGGACGGTTTTTTGCAATCTGTTTGCCATAGATATCGGTCATGACAATCGCAGAGAGGGCGGACAGATCCGAGTCAGCAGTAGAAGAGAGCGCTCCAATCACCATAATAAATAACAGCGCGACCATAAATGGAGAAAGATAAGTCGCTGCCATTTGTGGAATCAGGTTATTCAGGTTGCCATCAATCGGTTGAATACCTGCAAATAGCGCCAGTAATCCCAGCATGCCTAAACCAATGACAATTGCAGCATAACCAATGGTTGCAGTAATAAAACTTGGTTTGATCAGATCTTCGCGCACTGCAAATAAACGCTGGGCAATGGTCTGGTTACCAATGGCGTAGGCCAATACCGCTACAAAAAACGGCGCACCTTGTTCCAAAAAGGCTGTTTTAGAGAAAAAATCCAGTTGTTCCGGCTGCAGGTGATGAATCCCGTTTTGAAACAGGGAGGGCCCGCCTAAGGTAAAGAACAAGGTTGGAATAATGATTACAGCCGCGACAATCATTGCCACCAGTTGACCAAAATCGGTAAAGACCGAGGAACGAAAACCCGACCAGAGGGTGTAGGACAACACACCGATGCCGGTAATCAACACACCATGGATAAAACTTAAAGGAGATAAAATTTCAACCAGTGCACCTGCTGCAGTAAAGTTCACCATCAGGCTGATAATGCTACCGACAATATTGGAACCTGCCAGAATCATCTGGCTTTGGTTGCCATGCCGGGCATGCATGATTTCTGCCAAGGTATGTGCATTGGGTGCCAGTTCACGAAAGCGTTTGCCGAAAGGATAGATAAATAAAATCATCAGCGCGCCCCACAAGCCATAATGCAAGGCACCGGAAACACCGTATGTATATCCAGATGAAGCCGCTGCATAGAATGAGGCAGCCCAGATCCAGGTGGCGGTCATGCTGGCCGCAGACATTCCATAGCCGATGGAGCCATTCGAGACCATGTAGCCATCGACATTTTCATTTTTCTGTTTAATGCGTAACGACAATAAAAAGGTGATGCCATAGAAAAGCACCATCAATAGTACAGTTGCTGTACTAGTGAATTGAAACATACATACTCCTTAAGCGGGTCACCTTTTGTTTTTGAAAATTAAATCATTGGTGACAGATTAAGGCTCTAAAAAAGACAGAGCAGTGAAGCTGTAGAACATAAAAAGTGAATATCCGAATATAAAATTTATATTCATATCTACAGCAGAAAAGAGGGCGATTGCCAGGGTCAAAATTTGGATATTTACTCAGTAAGTCGGCCAGAGATTAACATAAAATCATCAGATTTACTGATGAACTAACTGTTTTGTAAGGTTTTTGGCTGATATAGGCTTCTATTGTGGTTGTGGTTATACTTGAATAAAATTGTATCTCTCTCATATTTTTTTAAGAATTACAGCTATTTATTGTAAATTTTATGATTTGAATAGAGCCTGAAATCATAGATAAAATAAAAAAGTAACAAAATTTTAATATTGATCCTTTCTTCATTATTTTTTCACATTAATCCTATAATGCAGTGTAATTATTTTTGATAAATTCTATGGATGGTTCTCTATTAATTTATGCTGTTTTAAGCAGAATATAAGTAATTCAAAAGTTGTTTTTAAATTATTTTATTTCAATGGATTAGGGTTGATAGTTGGATTTTTCGATATAATATTTAGTCGGGTTAAACTGGGGGTTGTTCTTGAAAAACTACTGAGAAGATACACATCCAATATGGAAAAATGGATAAACAGAATAAAAGATTCTATTTTTATTATTTTGGAATACGGGAATGGATTTTTAATATTTGGCTAGCTTATTTCCACTTTAAAGTAATATACCATATTAATTTCTTGCTTATTAGGGTGAGTAATCTACGTCCTCTCGCTCTCTAAGGGGAGAGATCAGAACTTATCTCTATGTTTGATAAAGGCCGAAGTTCTCAAACTGTTTTTTCTCAGTTCTTAAAGTCGCAAGTCAGCCCAAATAATTGACAAAGACCGTCCGCAAAAAAATATGTCTTTATGTAAGGCTTTTCATTAAGTAATTCAGCCTGGTTTAAATTGGCGGTTTGACATGTTATAGGCATAAAATCTGAAGCAGCATTTGTGTCGATTGTTGTTGAAAAATAATACAATTTTTACGCATAAAATTATTCTGAACCGGTTTTGATTTTTCTTTAAAAAAATGTGATAACCTGTGCGACTACATTCAATTTTCCTGCCTGAAAATAAACAAAATTTTTTAAAAGTCCAGGGTATTTCAGCTACAGTTTTCTGATTTGGCATCTAGCCGATTTCCTTATTTCACAGTAGAATATGCGCTCTCTCAAGTCACATTGTGGCATGGTTGTTCAGACCATCCCGTGGAGCCAAAAACAGCATGTTTATCGTTGCCGGTGCACCCGCACATTCTTCTTTTAAGAAAACTCAACTATTATCGCGTTTGACGTCAATTAGTTCTGTTCAATCAGTTGAAAGTCAATGGGTCTACCTCTTTGACCAAGCGCTCAGCGAGCAACAACAGCAATCAGCTTTACAGCTTCTCAACGATGGTCAATCTTTTGAATTGCACCAAGCTGCAAGTGATGAAATCCAAATTTTAGTCACACCACGTGTAGGAACCATTTCGCCTTGGTCCTCTAAAGCAACGGACATTTTCAAAAACTGTAATACGCCGGTTCATCGTTTAGAACGCGGCGTTTTATTTACTTTGAAGGGTCTAAAAGACGTATCAAATGAAGTCAAACAGGTATTGCATGACCGTATGACCGAAAGCGTATTCAATGCAATTGAAGATGCTGCGGTACTATTTGTTGAAACGGCACCAAAACCACTAAACTCGATTGATATTCTGGGTGAAGGTAAAGATGCACTGGTAAAAGCCAACAACGAGTTTGGTTTTGCATTGTCGATGGACGAAATTGATTACCTGACTGAAGCATTTACCAAGCTCGGTCGTAATCCGAATGACATCGAACTGATGATGTTTGCACAGGCGAACTCTGAGCACTGCCGTCATAAAATCTTCGGTTCTGAATGGACGATTGACGGTGAAGTTCAGCCACTGTCCTTGTTCCAGATGATCAAGAACACCTATAAAGAATCACCTACAGATGTATTGTCGGCTTACAAAGACAATGCTTCAGTGATTGTCGGTTCGGATACTCAGCGTTTTTATCCAACCAAAGAAGACAACGGCCAGCAAGTTTATAAATACAAGAGCCAAGCTGCTCACATCTTGATGAAAGTGGAAACTCACAACCATCCAACTGCAATTGCGCCATTTGCTGGTGCTGCGACAGGTTCGGGCGGTGAAATCCGTGATGAAGGTGCGACAGGTCGTGGTGGCAAGCCTAAAGCAGGTTTAACCGGCTTCACTGTTTCCAACCTGAACATTCCAGGTTTTGAGCAGCCTTGGGAAGAAAACTACGGCAAGCCATCGCGTATGGCATCGCCGCTACAAATCATGATTGAAGGTCCACTTGGTGGCGCAGCATTCAATAATGAATTTGGTCGTCCTGCCTTAAATGGTTACTTCCGTACCTTCGAACAAAACGTCAATGGCGATGTTAAAGGTTTCCACAAGCCCATTATGATTGCTGGTGGTTACGGTAACATTCGCCCGGATCATGTAGAAAAAGATCCAATCTTGCCAGGTGATTTATTGATCGTGCTGGGTGGTCCTGCAATGCTGATCGGTCTCGGCGGGGGTGCGGCCTCTTCAGTAGACAGCGGTAAGTTGGGTGAGAACCTGGATTTTGCTTCGGTACAACGCGAAAACCCGGAAATGGAACGCCGTTGCCAGGAAGTGATTGATACCTGCTGGCGTATGGAAGACCACAACCCGATCGTGTCAGTACATGATGTGGGCGCAGGCGGTGTATCGAATGCCATGCCTGAACTGGTGAATGACCATGAACTTGGTGCAGTACTGGATCTGCGTAAGATTCCATCGCTTGAACCGGGTATGTCTCCAATGGAGATCTGGTCAAATGAAGCGCAAGAGCGTTATGTATTAGCGATTCGTCCAAGTTCATTAGAATTGTTTGAATCGATTTGTGCGCGTGAACGCTGTCCGTTTGCGGTGCTTGGTGAAGCGACTGAAGCGCGTCACTTAACCGTTGAAGATCCATTGTTCGGCAACAAGCCAGTAGATATGCCAATGCAGGTCATGCTTGGCGGTACTCCACGTATGAGCCGTTCATATGAAACCATTGAACGTAAAGGCGATGACTTTGATGCAGCTAAAATCACTGATTTGAAAGATGCGATTTATCGCGTTCTGAAGAATCCGACAGTTGCTTCGAAATCATTCCTGATCAGTATTGGTGACCGTTCGATTACCGGTATGGTGGCACGTGACCAGATGGTCGGTCGCTGGCAGGTTCCTGTAGCTGATGCTGCAGTCACCACGACAAGCTTGGTGGGTTATACAGGTGAAGCGATGGCAATGGGTGAACGTCCACCTGTAGCATTGTTAAATCCTGCTGCATCTGCACGTTTATCGGTGGCTGAAGCAATTTCGAACATCATGTCTGCGAAGATTGAAAAAATCAGCGACATCAAATTGTCTGCAAACTGGATGGCCGCTGCAGGCCAACCGGGCGAAGACCAGGCACTGTTCGAAGGCGTAAAAGCGATCGGTATGGAAATGTGTCCTGCGCTGGGTATCGCGATTCCGGTTGGTAAAGACTCATTGTCAATGCGTACCACCTGGAATGACGAAGGTGAAGACAAATCAGTAACTTCTCCAATGTCAGGCGTGATCACCGCATTTGCACCTGTAACTGATGTACGTAAAACATTGACACCTGAACTGAAAGATCTTGAGTCTGTACTGGTTCGTATTGATCTGTCTAAAGGTCAGTTCCGTCTAGGCGGTTCGATTCTGGCACAAGTTTACAAAGCAATCGGTTCAGTAACACCTGACGTAGATAACTTTGATGACTTAAAAGCATTCTTCGCGCTGGTTCAAGACTGGAACAATCGTGGTCTGATCAAGGCTTATCATGACATTGGTGATGGCGGTTTACTCGCAACTGTAGCCGAAATGATGTTCGCATCACGGCTGGGTGTTGCACTGGAAGAACAGTCAACGGCAAGCCTGTTTGCTGAAGAAATTGGTGCAGTGCTTCAAATCAGCAAAGCGGATTGGGCAGTACTAGAAGCTGAAGTTGCAGCATCTACGCTTAAAGATGCAATTCAGGTTGTGGGTACTGTAAACAATTCAGACCAGTTATCTGTAAATGGTCTGGTGCTTGAGCGTGCTGACCTACAAGTGGCCTGGACTGAAGTATCGCATCAAATTCAGCGTTTACGTGACAACGTACAAACTGCGGATCAGGAATTTGCATTAATTACCGATAAAGCACACAAAGGTATTATCGCCCAACCAACATTTGACCTGAATGAAGCGATTGAAGCACCTTTCATTAACCTGCGTCGTCCAAATATGGCTATTCTGCGTGAGCAGGGCGTGAACGGTCATATCGAAATGGCTGCAGCATTTGACAAAGTCGGCTTCACTACCGTTGATGTACACATGAGTGACTTGCTGGCAGGTCGTATCAGCCTGGATGATTTTGAAGGTCTGGTAACTTGTGGTGGCTTCTCGTATGGTGATGTAATGGGCGCTGGTGGTGGTTGGGCGAAATCAGTATTGTTCAATGCTAAATTGCGTGACCAGTTTGAGAAATTCTTTAACCGTCAGGAAACTTTCTCTCTAGGGATCTGTAACGGCTGTCAAATGTTGTCTCAATTGGCTCCGCTGATTCCGGGTGCTGAGGCATGGCCACGTTTCCATCGTAATACCTCTGAAGTATTTGAAGCACGTGCAGTGAACGTTCGGGTAGAAAAATCAAATTCTGTTTTGTTACAAGATATGCAAGGTTCGATTCTACCGATCGCTGTGGCGCATGGTGAAGGTCGTGCCGTTGCAACTGCGGAAAACTTTGCTGCCCTGAATGCATCGAATCAGGTGGTTTTGCGTTATGTGGATAGCCATGGCAATGCAACTGAACAATATCCATTGAATCCGAACGGTTCACCAGAAGGTGTTACGGGTGTAACGTCTCAGGATGGTCGTGCAACGATTATGATGCCGCACCCTGAACGTAACTTCCGTGCGATTCAGCATTCGTGGAAACCAGAAGACTGGGATCAAGACGGTGCCTGGTTACGTATGTTCCGTAATGCGCGCAAGTTTATTGGTTAATCTGTTCTAAATGTAAAAACAAGGGTCGCGAAAGCGGCCCTTTTTTATGGAGAGATCTACTTTTAGAATAAAATCTACCTGAAATGTCAGATTAGTACCTTGAAGAGTGCAGGATTATTCGTTGATTATTCTACTGAATTTATATAGTCAGGTTACAAATTAACCATAAGACTATTAAGAATCATAAATATAAAAAGAAATGAGAAGAGTAAGCTATCTGTTAATACTCGAAAAATTAAAAAACCATGAGGATTCACAAGATGAAAAAAATAAATCTATTTTGTTTAACAGCGACTTGTGTATTTCTAGCTGCCTGTGCGATGACACCCGAACAAAAAGCACAGCGTGCACAAGAAAAAGCGAAAAAACGTTTAGCCTTACAAGTACAAATGGCCCAGCAATGTGACCCTGTAGCAGCTAAACTTATGGCTCAACTACCTACTATTAGCCAGCTTCCTCCAGCACAACGCACCCAATTTGACCAGCAATACCAGGCGCGTGTAAATAATCCAACTTTCCAGTCATGTTATAATATGGCATTTAAAGCCTATAACGAGCAGCAACAACTGAATCTGGCAGAACTGGAATGGGATACCGATGCAGGCTGGTTTAATAACTCACCATTTAACTGTGAATTCCCAGGGCCATTTTGGCGCGCTTGCTAATATTTTACGTGGATACGACCACCCGCTAGCAATGCTTATCGCTAGATAATTTAAAGCTTTTTATTTAGAATATCTTTATCAAGTGCCACCTTTCGGTGGCATTTTGTTTTTTAAATTTTACTTCTCTCACTGAACTTGGTTTGGATTTTGCTTTTATATTGTATATAAAGTGCTATGGTATATTTTATGCACAAATTTATTGCACTATAAACAAAAGATAGAATGGAACAGTTCAGTATCAATTCTCAAGTATGAGGTGATGACATGACAAAGACACTTAGAATAATGGATAAAGCGGCAATGCGTCAGAAAGGCTGGATGTTGTTTGGTATTGTTGTAGGACTACAAGTATTGTTCGTTGTGGGCAGTTATTTGATGCAGGGTTCTTGATGTTTAGGTTTAAAAACCACCGAAAGGTGGTTTTTATCTATACAATAAAAAGAATGATGGCAACTTTATAAAAACTATGGATCAAGTTGAAAAATTAGAATTAAGCCAAAATATTTTGCTTGCAAGAGCAACACATAAGCATCAAGAAAGTGATGATAAACAATATCAGCAATTAAGAAATGATATGCTTAATTCAACAAGCCAAAAATTTTTACCTTCTATGGTAAAAACCTCTAGAAATCTTGATCAATTTTGGCAATTTATAAAGTCGAAATCTGATAATTACAGTGATAGAAGAACTTTTATATATACAGAATTTCAGCCTTCATTTGATTTTTTTGAAAAATCAAATGTTGCACCTTTAGATAATGTGATTAAGGATACTATTTTAAAATTAGACTCTACTTATATTCAGACAACGTGGGATAAAGCGCTTGAACGTAGACTAGATGATCCACAAGGTGCAATCACACTTGCTCGAACTCTTATAGAATCAACGTGTAAACATATTCTTGATGAGTTAGAAATTGATTATGGAAATAGCCCAGATATTAATCAATTATATAGGCTGGTCAGTAAAGAATTAAATTTGTCACCGTCACAGCATACAGAACAAGTGTTTAAACAAATTTTAGGTGGTTGTAGTTCAATTGTTGAAGGATTAGGTGCTTTAAGGAATAAAGTTGGTGATGCACATGGACAAGGAAAAGTTAACGTGAAGCCATCTTCTAGGCATGCAGAACTGGCAGTAAATTTGGCAGGAACAATGGCAGTTTTTTTATTTACAACTTGGGGATTTAAAAAAGAATCATTAGAAAAGATCACCCAAAGGTGATCTTTTCCTCGTTTTTAAACATCTAACTGAATCTGCTTTAACACTGCTTTCAAGGTATTTTCATAATCAAACAATGCATTGGTACTGTCCTGATAGCGCCAAGCCACATAGCCATCTGGACGAACCAGTACTGCACCTGATTCATGAACTTCAGACTTGGCATTCCAGGCACCATACACATCACGATACTCACGTGAACCGACCTGAATTACATCCAAATAAGGTAAAGCTAGAGCCTCGGCAGCCAATTTCCAGCCTTTGCCTGATAGACCTGTCAGTAATGTAAAACGGCCTTTACCGCTAATATCCAAAGTTGATTGCTTTTGACCTTTAGCATTAATTAGCCAGGTATGCGGTACTTTGGCACCTGGACGAGTCGAGGCTTTCAGGTAAAGCTGTTCATCTTTCTCAAAGATTTCAGGTCCCGTTTCATTAATCACCGCATTTGAACGATAGCGTTGATTCAGTTCCACACCTTGGGCATTAAACTCAAAGTTTTTAATTTCCAATGCTTCAAACAGCTGTTGGCGAATTTCAGCACCGTGTTCATCTTCGGCAAAAATACGTTCCAGCATCTGTTTTTGTGTTGTGATGCCTTGGTCAAAACCAAATACTTCTTTTAAATGCTTATAGTCAAAACGCGACTGGTTGGCACGTGTGACAATTTGCTTGCCCACAGGTGCACGTTCAGCTGTATATGAATCCAGCAGGGAAGGTGCGGCCCAACCTTTGACTGCATATGCCAGTTTCCAGCCGAGGTTAAAAGCATCCTGCATACAGGTATTTGAACCTAATCCGCTTGAAGGTGGATGACGGTGTACGGCATCACCGCCGCAGAACACGCGACCTTTAGAATATTCAGTCGCCCAGGTCTGGTTTACATACCAGTAGGATAGTTTTTGAATTTCAACATCTTCTACTTCAGCGCCAACAAATGTATTCAGACGTGCTCGAACCTGTTCTTCAGTGACTTGTGGCTCACCTTTAGAAATGTCAAAGCCCCAACCCATAATCCACTCATTCCAGGGAGTAATGGCACGTAATAAGCCCATGCCGAGATCACCAAAGCTTGCTTCAGGATTGACGATCCATTGCAGAATGGCAGGGCGGTGCTGAACGTATTTATTTAGATCCGCTTTAAAGGTCACATAAACTGTACCTGCGCGCGCCATTACACCTTCGAGTGGAAGCCCGAGTTGTTCAACCACTTTTGAGCGGGCACCATCCATACCAATCAGGTACTTGGCTCTCAAACTAAATTCTGTATGGGTAATCCGGTTCAGGAACGTAGCTGTTACACCATCTTCATCCTGAACATGCGATAAATATTCAGTATTAAAATTATAAATCGCACCACGCTCGCCAGCATTTTTGACCAGCAAGGCTTCCATTTTCGGCTGAATCAGATCGACCAGTGGACATGGACTGCCCTTAATATAATCGCCATGACGTTCATCACCCGTGCCCCAGGCACTTAAGCGGGCAATTTCTTCGCCAACCAGACTGGTAGTAATCAGGCTTTCGCCCATTTGCTCCCAGGGTGTTGCGATTTCCTTGACCTGCTCTTCGATGCCTAGATCACGCAATACTTCCATGGCACGTTGATTGGTAATATGAGCACGCGGACTGTTGGCCAGCCAGTTAAACTGGGTAAACAGTTGTACCCTGATGCCATAATTGGCTAAGGCCAGACCCAATGTTGAACCTGCAGGGCCGGTACCAATGATCAGGACATCAGTGTCATAATGCTGTGTCATACAAGACTCCATGTATATGCGTGAAGAACAAGCCATCTATATAGACATGTAGTCTAGTCAAACTGAATCCGTTGATATATGCATATTCATATAAACTATAGATCTATTCTTATTTACAATACCGGGTTCATAATCTTAAGATGCTGACCTGATCAGCAACCGGACAGCCGATGGAACTTCGACATTTACGCTATTTTATGACTGTGGCACAGCAACAAAGTTTTACCAAGGCTGCTGAAAAACTGTTTACAGCCCAGCCATCATTAAGCCAACAAATTAAAGATCTGGAACAGGAAGTAGGCGTCATCCTGTTCGACCGCTCATCCAGAAAAATCAGACTCACCGATGAAGGAAAAGCTTTTCAGGTCTATGCTGAAAAAGCATTGGAAAATGCCAAGCTGGCAGTGGCAGCAGCACGCCAGGTGGCACAGCAGAAAAACAATCAGATTCATATTGGCTTTTTGAATGTAGCAGAAATTAAAGTCATGCCACAGATATTGGCCCAGCTTAAAAAAACCATACCGGACCTAAAAATTCACTTGCACAGTTTGACATGTATGGAACAGATTCAGCGACTCAAAAATGCTGAACTGGATTTATGTATTACCCGCTTTCATCTGGATCATCCAGATTTTGACAATATTCATTTATTAACCGAGCAAATTTATTTGGTTGCCGCTCAGTATTTACATCCTTTAAATCGGGTACTGAAACTACAGGAACTAAAAAACCATAATATAATTATGTGTGAGCAGAATGCTTCCCCCGTATTTTATGAAAAGCTGGATAAACTGCTCTGCATCGATCAGCTTGAACACGAGCAGGTGCTGTGGGTGACCAATGTTTTGCAACACATCAATCTGACCAATATGGGAATGGGCTTTAGTTTTGCCCCCGAATATTTACTACGTTTCCTGAATGATCATGTAAAAATCATCCAGACGGATCAGATGCTGCCAAAACTGGATTTATATGCAACATTTAACAAGAATTCTCAAAATCCTGCATTAAAGATTATTACCCAAGCCCTTAACAATACGAGCAGTATCTGAACTCCAGGAAGGAAGACATGTTAAAGCTGATTTATTACGTACCGGATGAAAACCTGGAAGACACCAAGAATGCAATATTTGTAGCCGGGGCAGGCGGCATTGGTGAATATACGAACTGTGCCTGGCAGGTTTTAGGAACCGGGCAGTTTAAGCCACAAGAAGGTGCCAACCCTCATATTGGTGAAGTAGGTCAACTAGAACAGGTTGAAGAATGGCGGGTAGAAATTCTGGTGCCTGATGAAAAGGCGGTCGAGGTCGCCAAGGCTCTCAAGGAAAGTCATCCTTATGAAGAGCCAGCCTTTGAGTTTATTCAGCTTTTAGATATCAAGGTCTAAAATTATAAGTTTGACGTTCTGTTACTACGGCGTGTTCGATTTAACGCGCCGTTAGTCTAGATTCAGAAAATAGCCAGATGGCTTTTGTTATTATAATCTCTGCCAGAATAATCCAAAGAAAAAATACAATAAGGATAATTACAATGCAGTGGCCAAAACTGCTGAACAGCATGCTTAAAAATACTCTCAGCAAATCTATCCAGTATGGTACAGAAATCCTGCATCAGCGCATTCCATATTCGCATGACAACCCTTACCTGGAAGGTATGTTTGCACCGCAACGACAGGAACACTTTTTTACAGATTTAAGGGTGGAAGGACAGATTCCTGCAGAACTGGATGGCGCACTGATGCGGATTGGTCCAAATCCTATCACAGTCAAAAACCCACGCAACTATCATTGGTTTACGGGCGATGGCATGCTGCATGCGCTCAGACTCAAAGGTGGCAAGGCACACTGGTATAAAAGTAGTTATATTGGCTCTGCCAGTGTACAGAAAAAACTTCATCGGCCACAAATTCCCGGTAAATCGCGAGGTGTTGCGGATGCTGTCAATACCAACGTCATCCACTTCGCCGGAAAAATCTGGGCGCTGGTAGAAGCGGGGGCTTATCCAGTTGAACTGAATGCTGCACTGGAGTCAAAACGGCATCATTTATTTGAAAATGATCAGGATCTACCCTTTACTGCTCATCCGCATATTGATCCTGAAACCGGTGATATTCATGCGGTTTGTTATGATGCTTTAACTCAGAATAAAGTTTTTTATCTGCAAATAGATTCAGAAGGAAAGTTGAAACATCAGGTCGAAATACCAGTAAAACATGGCCCGATGATTCACGATTGTGCCATTACCAAATCTCAGGTGCTGATTCTGGATCTGAATGTAAAATTCTCGGTACGCAGTCTGTTAAAGGGTTCAATGCTGCCATATCAATGGAATCCCAAACGGCAGGCACGTATTGGAGTATTACCTTTTGGCGGTAAAGTGGCTGATATTCGCTGGTATGAGATTGATCCCTGTTTTATTTTTCATACCGTAAATGCGTATGACCTGAATACTGGCGATGTAGTGATGGATGCCGTAATTCACTCCAAAGCATTAGTCAATTCTATACAGGGACCGATTGAGGCTCAGGATATTCGACTGGAGCGTTTTATTTTCGAGCAAG
>NZ_JAGFXZ010000043.1 GCF_019038395.1 Acinetobacter sp. BY419 | reverse complement strand
GGTCTCATTTAAATTCAAGAATTTTTAAAGTCCTCAATTTCTTACTTAAACCTTTTGCGCCAGCATCGTGGCAAAGTGCTGTTTAATCCGATGACCATTTTCATCGATACGATGCAGCTCACCGATATCTTCATTGTATTTCACCATATTCCAGTCCTCATAATAGCCTCGCAATTCTCCAGGCTGAAAAGCAAATGGAAAATCAGGCTGTGCCGGAATATCTGGCGTATCCATGGCACATACAATCAGGTTATAGCCACCAGACACGGTCGCCTGCTGCATCTGTGCAATGAGCGGTGGAATAGTTTTCGCCTCAAGAAACATCATCACCACGGTAGAGTAGATAAAGTCATATGGGCCTGCAATGCTTGTATCTGTGTTGAGATCGCGGCGCTGCACCTGTACATGTTCAATCTGCTCTGTCTGCACAATCTGTCTTAAGGTCTGCAAGCTGTTTTCGTTGACATCCCAGGCTTCAACCTCAAAGCCGTTCTGACTTAAATAAAGCGCATTACGCCCTGTACCACAGCCAACATCCAGCGCACGGCCCCCCTTCAAATATGGCATGGCCGCCAGCACTTCAGAATGGGTAGGATTCAAATGATATTTCTTAGTGAAGTAATCCTCAGGCCGGCAATAAAAACCTAGCTGGCATTCGGCATCATCACTGGCAGACACAATTTTATGCCAGGCTTCAGGCTCAATAAATGGTGGTTGCTGGTCTGCTGTAAACACATGCTCGGATTGTACAGTGCCGGATTTATCTAGCATGGCAAAACGCACTTCACCTTTTAATACTGTCAGTTTTGCCCAGGTGCCAGCTTTGGTGTTGTGCTGATTCTTGAAGCCCTGAGGAATACTCTGCTCTGTCCAGACCGGAAATTCTTTATAACACTTCAGCTCTTGCATAAACGACGACCCTCTACATGACCCATATTTCCGCCTGTTATGTTTTAAGCAGCGGTTCTTGTTTTGAGCATAGCCTGTTCATGCCGGAATTGAAATAATGGCTTATGTACGCTGTGCCAATACAGTAACAAGATGAATTCCCAATCTGAAAAATAAAAAAGCGGCTTAGATCCGACAGCTGTGGTTGATGTAGATCATAAATAGGGACACGGGATTAGTGCAGCAGCTCCGATTGCAGCCAGTTCATATATTTATCCTGATCCATAAAATCCGGTGCACTGCCCAGATCCAGACTGAAATACTGATTCAAGAAAAACCGGCTTCTGTCCCCATTATTCCTACTTTGCAATTCTGGATCTTTTTTATTTGCGACAAACTCACTATATACCTGCTGAATATCAGCAAAAACCTGAATTTTTTGCATGATTCACCTGCTTGAATGTTATGTCATGCTCTGTGCGACCCCTTAGATTTAACCATTGATGTTTGAACAGCAGATGACAGTCATATGGCAATCCTGTCATCTAAGACAGGTCATAACTTGTTTTCCACCGCTTTCTGGTTTGCGCTCGCAACCTGTTGCATCTGCTTATTCAGGGACAGCATTTCCTTATACAGGGCATTAAATTCTTTAACCGCTTTATCGTCATAGAACATAAACATGTTATTTTTCTTTTGCCATTTATACTTTTTCAATAATGCAAATAAGGCATCTGCCTTGGCCAGGTTCTGTTTTTCAATTTCAAAAATGGCATGCGCATTACTATTTTTTTGACTGTCTTTCAGAGTCTGGGTCAGTTGCTGGCGATAACGGTTTTTTATATCCAGTTGCTGTGCCTTGTCGATCAGCTCGGCATCACGCTGCTGGATTTTCTGCTGATAGTTGTTCACAATTTGATGGACTTGCTTGAGCATGGCTTCAGTTTCTTTATAATCTTGTGCCTGATCCTTGGCCAAACGGTCAATATCCAGAAAATTCTGCCAGTTGGCAGCTTTTAAATCCCGTAGATACTGATTGCGTTCCTCGGCACTGTCACGCAACTGACCCAGCATAAATTCAGCCATGATGGCATAGTCGCCATCCAGACGGTCATCCTCCAGCTCCAGCTGAATTGGTTTTGACCAGTCCTGTGCTTGCTGCGCAATACTTTCGGTTTTTTCTTCGAGCACGGTTTCATATTCGAGCAGCTCGGCCTGTTGTTTTTGCTGGACAGAATTTTGATAAAACAGCCCAATAAAAATTACCAGTGTTACAGCGGCTAAAATCATAAAAACACGCGGCATGTACACGCTCCAGCTCTATAAGTCAGATCTTGTTGATTCACACTCACTATGCTTATATTTTAGACACAATTCAAGACGTTTGATTTTCTAGCAGTATTTAACTATGAGGAAAAAACACCCGATCTGGCCGGAAATTTATTTCAACTTCCTGCTTGTTTCTGATCGTCAGTTGCTGCTACATAAGCCCGCAATTAGAAAAGTCAAACTGTCGGGCACGGCTTACCTGGAAGGAAATGGCAGTGAGAGGTTAGGCTGGTTCCGGTAGGAATTAAACTGCTCGCGGGCAATTTGCACAGTAGTGGCATCACGGTTAATACCAAAAGGTTGCAACACTACATAGATCCCATTTCGTGGGTCTGAAGACAATAAGCCTTGTGCTACAGCCAGCACATATTCCTGGAAGATCACAGGCAGGCTGTCCAGATCTGGGGTAGCAGGTGCACGCATGACATCAATATTTGCGACAAAATCAGCATCGACGCTATAAGACTGGATATCACGTTCGATTTCCATCATGCGCATCTGCAATGCCTGACGTTGGCTAGCATCTTCCTGATAAGGCACGACTTCAATTACCGCACGCAGTTCAGGTTCTGCCATCACGATAAGCGTAGGCAATATCACTGAATCAGAAACAGTGGCGGATGCAGCATGGCCTAATAATGGCAGGGTAAAAGTAACACAGGTAACCATCAGCCCTCGTATCACGGGTTTTAGGAGATTCATCAAATTAGCCCTCATTTGGACAATGGGAAAGCTTCTGACTTAAAGCTTACAAGTAATGCAAGTGCATATTGTTAAGTTTGATAAACGGCTCCTCATGAATAAACAGGGGCGAAAACATAAAAATAAAGCATCAGCAAGACTGAAAAACATGCATTTAATTTTTATCTGACTTTTAATTAGGCAAAAAAAATCCCCAAACATGGTTTGAGGATTTTTTGAATATGGTGGCGAGACCCAGGATCGAACTGGGGACACACGGATTTTCAATCCGTTGCTCTACCTACTGAGCTATCACGCCGATGCGGTGTATTAAGCCGTATCTAGCCTCATTAGTCAATCAAAATTATGAAAAAAATATTTGAGTGACTGATTTTTGGCCTAAAAAAAATCCCTGATGGGATCAGGGATTGAAAACTTTGAATCGTTTTCAAATATGGTGGCGAGACCCAGGATCGAACTGGGGACACACGGATTTTCAATCCGTTGCTCTACCTACTGAGCTATCACGCCGATGTCGCGTATTAAACAGTTTCAGCTTCAAATCGTCAAGAGCGGAAGGAATAATTTCCATCAAATGTTTAATTTTCCATCAACTCGCAGCAATTTGAGCCATAAACCGAACAGTTCTTACCAAAGAACTCAGCAATAAAACAGTTTTAAACTCTTATTTACATAAAAAAGCAGCCAGATGGCCGCTTATTGTTGGTCTAGTGTCAGATTTTTTCCAGATTGGCCAGACATCGGTGGATAGCACCACAGCCAGGCACAAAGTTTTTCACGCCTTTTTCTTCTTCCATGCAGCAGACTTCACTGACCAGCCTTTCTGCCACGCCGCGGCCGCGGTTGGCCGGATGCACTACAATATTTTCCAGAATCCGGCTTTCTCCCTGTCCGGTGCACCAGATTGCCCCTATGATCTTGCTATTAAATTCTGCACTATAAACTGAGGTATACTGTGCGAGGTTTTGCTCTAGTTGTTCCATGGCATCTGCCCCATCGCTAAATTCAGGGCTAGTGTCATACAGTCGCTCAAGCTGGCTGCGCACTTCGTCATTTTCTAAAGAAGTATAAGCATGTACGGTAATAGGCATTGATAAACCCTCCTGAGCAATCTAATATGCGGTGACTTCGTCACGGCGAAAAATATTTTCTACATCAATCATTTTGACGTATTTGAGGAACGTGTCTATGACAGATCGTATCAGTGAAGTGGTAAGAAATACCAACGAAACCAAAATTCGAGTTCGTGTGAATCTCGACGGTACTGGTCAAGGCACCTTAAACACGGGTATTCCATTTTTAGATCATATGATTGATCAAATCAAGCGTCATGGTTTGTTTGATATTGATATTCATTGTGATGGCGATCTGGACATTGATGACCATCATACCGTAGAAGACTGCGGAATTACCTTGGGTCAGGCCTTTGCACAGGCGCTTGGTGATAAAAAAGGCCTAAAACGCTATGGTCACTTTTATGCGCCGCTGGATGAATCTTTAAGCCGTGTTGTGGTTGATCTATCTGGTCGTCCCGGCCTGTTTATGGATATTCCATTTACCCGCGCCATGATTGGCCGTTTTGATGTGGATTTATTCTCTGAATTTTTCCAGGGCTTTGTGAACCATTCATTGATGACGGTGCATATCGACAACCTGAAAGGCAAAAACAGCCACCACCAGATCGAAAGCGTATTTAAAGCCTTTGCACGTGCACTGCGTATGGCCTGTGAAGTAGATCCGCGCGCTGCCAACACGGTAGCTTCAACCAAAGGTACGCTGTAATGACCCGTATTGCCCTTCTTGATTATGGCATGGGAAATTTGCACTCTGCGGCAAAAGCATTAGAACATGTCGGTGCCACGGTTGATGTCACCAATGATCCAAAACTGATTGCGCAAGCAGACAAGATTGTGTTCCCGGGCGTAGGTGCCATGCGTGACTGCATGCAAGGCATGCATGAGGCAGGTATCGATGAAGTTGTGCGCAATGCCGTATTTAACAAGCCAGTACTTGCAATTTGCGTGGGTATGCAGGCCTTGATGCAACATTCTGAAGAGAATGGTGGCACAGATGCACTGGGTATTTTCGAAGGTGCGGTTAAGCACTTTCCGGAAATGGCGGGCCTAAAAGTGCCGCATATGGGCTGGAACCAGGTGCATCAGGCCGATCCGGATCATCCGATGTGGAACAACATTGAACAGGATGCACGTTTCTACTTTGTACATAGCTATTATGTCGAACCCCAAGATTCAAGCCTTGTGGCCGCCAGCTGTACCTATGGCATCGAGTTCTGTACCGCGATTCATAAAGAAAACCTGTTCGCGACCCAGTTCCATCCGGAAAAGAGTCATACTGCCGGTTTACAGTTATTGAAAAACTTTGTGGATTGGAAGATCTAATCTCAGAATTTTTAAAGTTTCAAAAAAGCTCGCATCTGCGGGCTTTTTTATTCGTTTAGATTAATTCACTGCTAGAATTCTGACTATTTTTTAGTCATTAAAATTGGTATGCTGTTGAAGCAACTCATTATATTTAAAAATAATTAAACTCAGGGGAAATACAATAATGAATCCATGCTATCCAAGCAATGAATCAGCTTTAAGCCCAAATGGTCGTTTTGGCCGCTTGTCTTATCTCGGCTGGAACATGCTCATGACCTTTTCGCTCCTGATCATCATTGGGATGATTGCGGCTTTTTCACCTGGCCTATTTATGGATAGCTCTGCCTTGGCAGGCTCATCCATGGTTGCAGCTGTTCTCATCGGACTCGCTTACTTGGTCATGCTTTATTTTAGTTTTATTTTTACCATTCGCCGTCTGCATGACCGTAATCACACAGGATGGTTATCCTTACTTATCCTCATTCCGTTGGTCAATCTGATTTTTATCCTTTACTTAATTTTTGCCAAAGGGGATGACCGTACCAACCAATATGGCCCTCGACGCAGCACCCGAGGATGGGAAAAGGTTTTAGGCTGGCTTTATTTTTTAATTTTCCCTTTAGCTATTTTGGCTGCGATTGCGCTTCCGGCATATCAAGACTATGTGACTCAGGCTCAACAGGCGCAGATGGAACAGAATACCTATCACACTGATTAATTCTTTTTTAATAGGGGATAAAGCTCATGATCAATGGGCTTTATTTTTGCCTAACCGGGGGAAAGCAATTAAGCTTCAGTTCCCTGACCCGTTAGCTATTGATCCTTATGCAAGAGCTCCTGCCGACAATATTGCCGAGCAAAGAACACATTCAGACCTTGCCTGTATTTAAAAATCTGCCAATGCAACAGATTCAGGTAATTAATAGCCTGGAACAATGTCATGCCCTTGAACAGGAGCTAAAAAGCTGCGCTGTTCTTGGTTTCGATTCTGAATCCAAGCCTACTTTCAAGGTTGGTGAAGTCTCCACCGGACCGCATCTGATTCAGCTGGCGACTTTGGACAAAGCCTATTTATTTCAAATGAAGCCGGCCATCTGGACATTTCTTGCACCAATTTTTGCCAGTCGCGACCAGATCAAGGTCGGTTTTGGTCTGAAAAATGATGCGCATCTGTTCCGTAAAAAAGGCATTGAACTGAATAACGTGATTGAGCTGTCCAAATGCTTTGGTCATTTTGGTCTAAAAAACCCGGTCGGATTGAAAAATGCCATGGCCTTATTATTTCAGGTGAATTTTCCTAAATCGAAACGGATTAGCACTTCAAATTGGGCCAGAAAAAATTTAACTCCGGCACAGATTGACTATGCAGCCGCAGATGCCTACGCGCCAGTGCTCGTATTTGAAGAATTGCTGCGCCGGGACTTATTACCCAAAGATATTCCAAATACTTCACTAAAACTGAGAATCCGTCCTTCATCGAAGGCTGCAAATCTTTAGTAATATGCTGAGAAGAGTGCTAGGGATGACTGAAACATTGAGTGTGCTAAAGCTGTGATTCGCCTGATTGATGACGGGAGTTCACCTATAGCAGATCTGAAGCTTCGGTTAGCGATCAGCTCAGTACACCATCCGTTGTGGGAGATCCGATCTCTATTCATTAACTGGATCATTAAAATAATGACAACGATTAAAATAAATGAACTCACTCCTCCCTGTCTGCGGACAGGTTTTCTCTATTCATACCGTTTAAGAGTTAGAAATTTCGACTTTATTTGCTAAGATGAACTCACTCAAATTCATTCTAAAGATTAAGCAAGGAGCGAAAGCATGCTGATCATCCCTGCAATTGACCTGAAAGATGGCAAATGTGTCCGTTTAAAGCAAGGTCGTATGGAAGACGATACCGTATTTTCTGACGATCCGGTCGCAACAGCACAGCATTGGGTAAATGAAGGCGCTCGCCGCTTGCATTTGGTAGATTTAAATGGTGCTTTCGCAGGTACGCCCATCCATAAGCCAGTGGTTGAAGCCATTGTCAGATCTCAGCCTGATTTGCCGATCCAGATTGGCGGTGGTATCCGTTCCCTGGAAACCATTGAGCATTATCTGCAAGCGGGCGTATCTTTTGTCATTATTGGTACCAAAGCAGTTCAGGACCCTGAATTTGTTGAAGAAGCATGTAAAAAGTTCGCCGGTCACATCATTGTCGGGATTGATGCCATGAATGGCATGGTTGCCACCGATGGCTGGGCCAATGTGACTGATGTCAAAGCGACTGATCTGGCGAAACGTTTTGCCGATGCGGGTGTATCGAGCATTGTCTATACTGACATCGCGCGTGATGGCATGATGCAGGGTGTGAATATTGAGCAGACCGTGAACCTAGCACAATATTCAGGATTGCCTGTGATTGCTTCAGGCGGCGTAACCAATCTGGACGACGTACGCAAATTAAAAGGCCAGCCCGGCATTCTAGGTGCAATTACCGGCCGTGCGATTTACGAAGGCACGTTGAATCTGGGTGAAGCACAATCACTGTGGGATGATCAATCTATCTAAGATATTGATTCCTGCCTAAGAGGTCTTCGGACCTCTTTTTTATTTTTTTAATTTTCTGATCTCCTTTCATGTCTACCATCATCTCCACTTTTCGCTCTCCCGCTCTGGCAGCCAAACTTCCGCAGTTTGCCTTAATTCTGATTACCCTGATCTGGGGTGGCAGTTTTATTACCGTACAATACGGGCTAAATTTTAGTAGTCCGATCATGTTTGTCGGGCTGCGTTTTGCTGCTGCAGCGCTGGCCATCACCCTGATTTCATTGAAATCCCTAAAAGGTATAAACCTGAAAGAAGTGTTCGCCGGCGCGGTGATTGGGATCATGATCGCCATTGGTTACGGCACTCAAACTGTGGGTTTACAGAGCATTAGCAGTAGTGAGTCGGCTTTTTTAACGGCCTTGTATGTTCCACTGGTCCCGATCCTGCTCTGGCTGCTGTTTGCTAAAAAACCGCATATAATGACCTGGATCGGGGCGCTGTTTGCCTTTATGGGTCTGGTATTTTTGACAGGAAATGGTTTTACTGCGATTCAGCTCAGTTTCGGACAAACCCTGACTTTGCTCGGTTCCATTGCTATTGCGCTTGAGATTATTTTTATCAGTCATTTTGCCAAACAGGTGAATGTACGCCGGGTCACGGTGCTGCAACTGATTTTTGCGTCCTTGTTCTGCTTCATGATCGCACCTGTTTTAGGTGAATCTCGGCTGCCTGAATTCCACTGGCATCTGGCAGCTATTTTAGTCGGTTTAGGCATTGCCAGTGCCCTGATCCAGCTGGTCATGAACTGGGCGCAGCGTATGGTCGATCCATCACAGGCAGCGATTATCTATGCCGGTGAACCGGTATGGGCAGCTCTCTTTGGCCGTCTGGCCGGAGAACGTCTACCTGCACTAGCGCTATTGGGCGGATTGATGGTGGTGCTTGGCGTGATTGCAAGTGAATGGAAACCGAAGTTTTTGAGAAAACTTAAAGAAAATTAATTTTCACCTTCACTCATGCCCTCTCCCAAAGGGAGAGGGAAATGCGCGATTTATTTACTATACATCGGTTGATTGTCATTTAAACGGATCATGCCTTTAATCGCACGATACACGATCCAGATCCAGGCCAAAAACACCACCAGCAAACAGAAAGCCGAAGCACCAAATGCGACGCCTGCAAATAAGTCTGGATTTTCACCGGTAAAGAATAAGAACAGAAACGGAATAAAGGCAATGATATTCCAAATCAGATACCACCAGAAACTGCGAATTTGCCAGGTAAAGTGACTTTCAAAGATTGAACCGCGTACATCGCTCCGTTTGACATAGTTAATGATCAAGGCTACGACAGCCAACAGACCCGCACTAAAAATGGCCACAATATATAAAATGTACAGTGCAAAAGTCAGCGTACGATTTCGGTCTTTATCAATGGAATAATTCATGTCCCCTCCTAGTGTTTCCCCCTAGATATTTAAACTATTGAATGGGGAAATCAGCCATATAATCAGAATGATGTTAAAGGCTATGGTACAAAAATATATCTGCCGGAAAGGTTGTTTTTGTGTTTTATGGCGTAATTTCTGCTGTGCCAGCCAGGCTGCCGGCCAACCGCCTAAAAAGGCCACCAGATGCAGGATATTCTCCGGAATACGGCGATTGCCCAGTTGCGCAGCTTCTTTATCCTGCGCATAGAGCCAGTAGCTGAGCGCATTCATCAGGCTAAACAGTAACAAGACCAGTCCATTCAGTAAACCGCCCAAAGTCAGGGCCAGCAGCAATAAAATATAGACCACACAGGCTATTTGCATCGGCTGTAACTTCTGTGACTGCTGTGGCTTGGACGGTTTGAATTTCGTCTGCAGACCTTTGGCCTGAGATGCTTTCAGGTACATGACTTGCTGCGCACGATAACGTCCACGTTCATCCAGAATCACCATATAATCCAGCGCACAGCCCACAATTGGACGGGGGCCTGGTTTGGCAAAATCCTTGATATGCAGAAATACGCGATCTTTGGCCGGATCATTGGGCTGGATAAAACCATAGCCCTGATCATCAAACCATTCCACTAAACGTCCCTGATCGCGCATATCCCCTATCCTTTTTGATTTGATTATTTAAGCGGTAACGAATTTTAAGCGTTCAATCAGCATATTACGCATTTCATCCGGATTTTTTTGCAAAATATCTTCGCCGGTACGTCCCAATGCTGCATTACGCTGTGCTACCTGAAGGCGCATCATCCAGAAACGGCCCGCCGCCATAGCCAGATACAATTCCAGGCAGGCGCGTTCATCACTGGTTAAAGGACGGATGCTTTCATAGGCATTTAAAAACGCAACCGCTTTTTCTTCATTTAAGACGACGTCAGGATATTCAGTACAGAAGTCATTTAAAGTAATCGCGATATCAAACAGCCATTCATCTTTATTGAGCTCATAAAAATCCAGAATGCCATTCAGCTGATCACCTTCAAACAAGGTATTGTCACGAAACAGATCGGAATGGATAAAACCGCACGGACGGTCCGGATACACCGCAGTCAACGCGTCATATAAACCCAAGAGTTTACCCAGCAAGACTTTGTCTGCCGGACTCAAGCTCGGTTTGATCTCTTGGGAAACTGCCAGCCAATAAGCATGATCACGGACAAAATTACGTTCCAGTTTAAAGTCTTTCAGTGCCACATGCATTTTCGCCTGAGCGATGGCAATTGCTTCAACTTGTGCAACAGTCGATGGCATAGGATGCTCACCCATCAGGCGCGGGGCAATCTGTGCCGGTTTACCTTTAATGCTGTGAATCGCTTTGCCTGAATGCGATAAAGGCACCGGAACGGCCAACCCGGCCTGACCCAGATGTTCTAGAACCGGAACCAGTTCACCTGCCGCCTGCTCATCCATATCTTCAAATACAGTCAGCACATATTGCCGGTCTTCGCAGACCAGAAAATAATTGGTATTTTGAATACCGCCTTGAATGGGAATCAGATCAATCGCCTTTAAACCATAAGGCGCTGCAAAATCCTGAACTTCCTTTAAAGTCAAAGTGGTATAAACCGACATAGAAAACCTGCGAAAAAACTTACATAATTTTGCTAGAATACCGTTTCCATCTGCCAAGGTGTAGCGCTTGCGTGGGTGAGTTTCATAATCGGCTGTAATAATTGGAAAAATTTATGCTAGCTAAACGTATTATTCCTTGTCTGGACGTGGATAACGGCCGCGTGGTCAAGGGTGTCCAGTTCCTTGATATTCGTGATGCGGGTGACCCGGTCGAAGTGGCGCGCCGTTATAATGAACAAGGTGCCGATGAGATTACTTTCCTTGATATTACCGCTACACATCATGGACGCGACACGACTTACCGAACTGTTGAACGTATGGCTGAATCTGTATTTGTGCCTTTAACAGTGGGTGGTGGTGTGCGTAAGGTCGAAGATATCCGTTTACTGCTAAACGCTGGTGCAGACAAAGTCAGCATCAACTCGGCAGCGATTTATAACCCTGAATTCGTGCAAGAAGCATCGCAACGCTTTGGCGCACAGTGCATCGTTGTGGCGATCGATGCCAAAAAAACCGGTGACCATAAATGGGAAATCTTCACCCACGGTGGCCGTAAAGAAACCGGGATTGATGCGATTGAGTGGGCTGTGAAAATGGCTGACTTCGGCGCAGGTGAATTACTGATTACTTCGATGGATGCCGATGGCACCAAAGCCGGTTATGACATTGCCCTGATGCGTGCCATCAATGACCGCGTCACGGTACCGACTATTGCCTCTGGTGGCGTGGGTAATTTACAGCATTTGGCAGATGGTATTATTCATGGTGGTGCCGATGCAGTACTGGCAGCTTCAATTTTCCATTTTGGCCAGTATACTATTCCGGAAGCCAAAGCCTATATGGCAGCCCAAGGCATTGAAATGCGCCTCTAAGTCATTTTAGATGATGATTTGATTAAAGAGTGCTTTTATATAAGCACTCTTTTTTTATACCTTGACCAACCTAGCAATGCAAATACTGGACAAAAAAAAGGAGTCTTTCGACTCCTTATAAAACCAAGATAAGACTACAGCACTTGGTATTCAAAATAACTCATTACACCCAGAAACATATCAGTATGAGGCTTTACTCACCGACAGGAGCAACTATAGGCGAAATCAGCAGTACAATATTGACAATACAATCATATTTTATTGACAAATTACGACAGCGCCCTGTTTTACTCCATAACCTACCTATTTAACTGCTTCATTACCGTATTTTTCGGCGCATTTTTCGTCATTTTAGTAGCAGCATCGGCCCATTTAACCGGAAAATATTGCTCTGCCCAGCGATTCATTTTTTTCGAGACCGGTGCAGGTAGGCTCAGACCTAAAGGATTCTGCTCCTGCAAATCTGCCGAAGAAATCACCCGGGTACCGAGCAGATAGTCAAACCAGGGCTTGGTAACGCACCAGTTGGCATCCTGATTACTGTTCATATGATGATCATAATGCCAGGGCAATTTATTTTTGGCCCATTCCGGCTCCAGATGCGCCCGGCGATGCATATAATAGTAGTTGCCTGCACTATACAGGGTAGCCAGTGCCATCCCTTTGGAAAAAGGATAAAAACTGAGTCCAAACACCGTCGCAACCACTGCCAGTGAGGCAATTTCATTTCGGGTACGCCAATTGTCCAGTCCTTCTACATAACCGAAATCAGAAAATTCCGCTTTACGTACAATCCGGTGATGCTCCCAGTGTGAACGCATACTCTCAGGCACCGGACTATAACGGTTCTGTCCCTGCCGGTGAATACCATGCAATACATATTTATGTGCAAACCATTCAAATCCGTTTGCAATGACTAGTCCTGCCAGAAAACCTTTCCACATGATCTTTTACCTCTTGTTCTACTTTTAATATAGGCTAAATAAAAGACTAGATATTGACCAAAATATTCAATATGATTGACAAAATACGACAAAATAAAAGAATTAAAAATGCTGGTTCTAAAAAACTACGTAGGTTCGGTATACGGTGGTTTGGGACATTTACTTTTGGACTATTATCAGTTGAAACAGCTCGAAGTCCCTGAGAAATTATTAGCCATTCAAAACCTGGAACGCTTTGATTTCGCCCTGTGGCGTGATCTGTTAACTACACTCGATCAACAGCTACAGCGCCCGGCTTTGGGACTGGAAATAGCGCAGCTGGTGGAAGCCAAACATCTCGGGATTATCGGTTATCTGGCACTTTCCAGTGACACGCTGGGTGAGGCATTCATGCGCTATCAAGACTACCATCGTCTGATTTATGATGGCAGTCCCCTACAGGTCCAGGGTGAAGGAGATTATTTTTCAATTGCCTGGGGAGAGGTTCCGTTCAAGATGAGTACGCAGCTGAGCGATGAACTCGCCATTGCGCTCATGACTGAATTTATTAAATCGACTATTCTGGATAGCAATCATCTAAATTTACATGAAGTGCATTTTCAGCATCCCCTGCCGAAAAATATTGCACTGTATGAACAGTATTTCCGCTGCAAGGTTCGCTTTGGTCAAGCCAAGAATCAAGTATTGATGCCAATCAGCGAAATGTCTACGCCCTTAAAGAAGGGAGACCAGACCCTACAGAAGCTGCTGAAGCAACAGGCTGAAGCCTTACTGGAAAAATTCCCCAATTCCACGCAGATTGACCAGAAATTGCAACAAGCGATTCTGATTGGCCTGCAAAAAAACCTGTTCCAGATTGAGCATATTGCCGAGCAGATGAATTTTTCGGTACGTCAGTTACAACGCCATTTGCAGAAACAGGGTAAAACCTATCAGCAACGTATGCAGGAAATTCGCTGCATGATGGCTATGCAATACCTAAAAGATCCGCACTTGAGCTTGCAAGAAACCGCCATGTTACTCGGTTATTCTGAACAAAGTGCTTTTCAGCGGGCATTTAAGCAATGGACCAAACGGACGCCACAACAATGGCGACTAGAAAGCGCCTCAATGGTCTGAACTCTGACAGCTATAGGCAACATAAGAGCGGCAGTGATATGCTATTTCCCTGGCAGTCTGCTCATATAAAACTTAAATAAATTTAAATAGAAACAATAAAGTAAAACAACGTGGATAAATATATTACGGAATTGATCGGCACTTTCTAGCTGGTCTTCGCTGATTGCGGCAGCGCAATATTGTCAGCTGCATTTTCGTAATTAGGAATTGGTTTTGCAGGCGTAGCCCTGGCATTTGGTTTAACCGTGCTTATGCCCTCGGTCATATCTCGGGAGCCCACTTTAATCCTGCAATCAGTTTTGGTTGATGGGCAGGTGGCCGTTTTGAAGCTAAACAGCTGCTTCCCTATGTTGTGTCACAAGTGATTGGTGCCATTCTGGCCGCATGGTTACTGTATGTGATTGTACAAGGTCAGCTAGGATTTACCGGTAGCGGTGCTTTTGCCAGTAATGGATTTGCTGAACTCTCGTCTGCCCATTATTCCCTAGGGTCGGCGTTGATCATCGATGATTGTAGTGACTGCAATTTTCCTGATTGTAATTATGGGAGTCACTGATCGTCGTGCACCAGTCGGCTTTGCGCCGATTTCCATTGGTCTTGCCCTGACCCTGACTCATCTCATCAGTATTCCCATAACCACTACCTCGGTCAATCCTGCAGGTAGTACAGGTGTCGCACTTTTTGCAGAGACTGCAGCATGGAGTCAACTGTGGCTATTCTGGGTAGCCCCGATCGTCGGTGGTACTATTGGCGCATTGATTTATAAAACATTGCTGGAAAAAAACTAGTGCTTTAAGTGATAAGTGGGATAAAAATCCCTAATTTATAAGTTCATTTTCTGCATGTTTCACATGGAACATGCAGAAAGGTATAGATATACGTTTTATAAAAATGGATTTTCAATTTCATCTAGGTCATCACGCTGAATTTTTTCTGGCAAGTCTGGGGTATTTTCCAGTTGCTGCACCACATCATTGATAAAAGCCTGCAAGGCTCTGGCGACTTTCAGCCCCTGCTGGTCCTTGGTGATCTGCAAGTTGCCATACAGGCTGACGCAGTCCAGATCATTTTCTAAAGTCAGATCATGAATGGCATGGGATTCGCTGCCATTTTCAAATGCTTTAAACATATCCTCTTCACCTGTCTTTGTTATTTTTAATGAACGTCTGATGTTGATGCTACCTGAATCCCGGTTTTTTCAGCAAGCTTATTTCAACAGCTGCAAAATATATTGCAACAAGGCATCAATCAGCTGTTTCACGATGGTATCTTGCGTCGCGCCGTCCATCGCGCCACCAGTCACTGAGGAGGTTGAACTGCTTGAAGCGGAAGACTTAAACTCACGTTGCAATGCCTGCAGGTTTTCCTTGGAAACATCTTCAGCACACTGGCTTTCTGCATCCCAATTCGAGTATGCGATTTTCTGATTGGCTTTTACTGCATTGGCCGTCAAGGGCAGACGATAAGTATTACGTTTCTGCTCTTCGGTGAGCTGCGGAAACAGGTTAATTCCAAGCTGTTCTTCCAGATAGCAGACGCTGACAATACGCACTTTAAGCGAATTATCATTTGGCGCATAGTAAGCACCAATGGCACCGGTTTTCGGCATATAAACCGCCTTATAGACCGCCGTGGGTACAATCACGCCATTACCAATGGTTTTCAGCTTTTTCCCTGCAAATACCGGCCCGGTAATCACATAGACATCCTGTTTCTGCTTGGTCACAATCGCACGGGTAGCCTCTTCCAGCTCACGCCACACCTGCTGATTGTTCTTGGGTGCTTGTGGAACCATATTGGCCAATGAAAAACTGTCAGACTGTGCGGCTTTATTAGGCATATCAGCATTGGGTGCCATATGGCCGCGGTCATAACCCGAACCGCGATAATCTGCCAATGTGGCACGGTGTTTCGCACTGACTCGCTCTTCTTCATGAAAACTGTCTTCACGAGGGATTTTCTGGCTCAAGCGTGACGGTGTTAGAGCTTCTGCGACCCAAAGCGGCGTTTTGGACACCCCGGAATAACCCACATTAAAGCCATTAAAACACAACGAATAGCTGTCTTTTTTCAGGCTCTCTTTCATCAGATAGGGGGGCACATCACGATAAAACTGGGTCAGACAGGCAGAATCGCTTGAGGAGGATAATGACACCCACTGACTGATTTTTTCCTGACCAAAAGCGATGGCGAAGCTGCTCGAAGCCACCACACCCAGAATGACTTTAATACTATTATCATTTAAAAACTGAAAAAATGAATTCTTGGATTTACGCTGCTTCTTGGCCATTCTTACACGTACTTTTTTAGATCAATACAGATTTTGATCGAGCTTAACAAGCTGTATAAGTGAAGTATATCTTGGCTCTACCATTCGTTTATTAAATAAACAATAAGTACCTAAAAACCGCAGGAGTTGTAACAAACTGTCTAGTTTTATTTCTTTTTAAATGAGTTTTCGCGGTGTTTGAGTAGCTTTGTTTGGACCAGTAGACCGATTATGTAAAGCTTGCCGCCTATCCCAATTCGTACAATTATTAATAATGGTGTCAATCATGAATTCCAAACTCTCTAAAATATTAGGTTTAGGATTATTCACAAGTGTGATCAGCGTAGGTGCATTTGCCGAGCCAGCGGTTCAACCAGGAGAAACACTTGAAAGCCTGTCTAAAGCTAAAATTAGTACAAAGGTGAATGGCCAGGAAGGCTCTTTAGAAAGCTTGGTAAATTCTGGCCAGATCCGTCTGGTCGACCCGCGTACAGCAGCACCGCTGCCACAAGATCCAGCGATGACTCAGGCACCAAATCATTCAGATACCGTTTCTCCTCAACCTCCTGTACTCGAATCAGGCATGAATGAATCAGAGGCAGAGGCAAGTACGTCTATGACTGCACCTCAACCGCAGCAAGCACTTGAACAGCAACAAGCCGCTGTAGCGTCGATGCCTGAACAACAGCAGCAAGCTGCTGCGACTGAAGCAGATGTAAGCAATCAACAAAATGAAATTGCAGCTCAATCTGATGCAGAACCCGTGCTGATGGAAGAACCTTTAAATGCTGCACCTGAAATACCAGCTGCCGTAGAACTTGAGCAATAAGCCCAAGCTCACTTATTTATTGTTTTCTGCCTAAAAAACCAGAGTATGCCTCTGGTTTTTTTATGATTTTTTATCTTGCTTATATCTGGATCTGGGTACCCAGCTCGACCACACGGTTGGGCGGAATCTGATAGAAATCACTGACCGGACTGGTATTACGCTGCATGGAAATAAACAGCTTTTCCCGCCACGGTGCCATGCCCTCACCCACAGTATGCATAATCCGTTCACGTGAAATAAAGAAACTGATCTGCATCAGGTCATATTCAAAATTCCATTGCTCATAGGCCTGCTGTAAAGCATCCGGAATATTCGGCTGATCCTTAAAACCATAATAGATATACACCCGGTAAAAATGCTCACTGAGTTTTTCCAGTTCAATCCGCTCCTGTCTGTCAACAAAAGGAATATCCCGGGTAATCACCGTGAGCATGATATTGCGTTCGTGTAAGACCTTATTGTGCTTGATATTATGCAGCAGGGCATGTGGGACAATATTCGGTGTACCAGTCAGGAAAACCGCATCACCTGGCACAAACTTGGTACCTTCCCCCATCGAGATACTTTTAATAAAGAGATCAATCGGCAAGGCATCCTGTTCCAGACGGTTCAGTACCAAAGCGCGCCCATCTTTCCAGGTCATTAAAATTGTAAACAGTACCGCACCAATCACAATTGGTACCCAGCCACCCGAAGCAATTTTCAGGGAAGTTGAAGCCACAAAGATTAAATCCAGTGCCAGGAATGGCACAGCAAACAGGGCCACTTTCCATACCGGCCAACGCCAAAAGCCATAGGCCAGAATCGAGATCAAAATTGTACCGCAGAGCATGGTCATGGTCACTGCAACGCCATAAGCACTGGCCAGATTGGCACTATTTTCAAACAGTAAAATCAGGATCAGGACCGAGATAAACAGCATCCAGTTAATAAAGGGCAGATAAATCTGACCGCGTTCCACTGCCGAGGTATGCTTGACCGATAGACGTGGCAAATAACGCAACTGAATGGCCTGATTGACCATGGAAAACACCCCGGTAATGACTGCCTGGGAAGCAATCACCGCCGCTGCGGTGGCCAGTCCAATCATCGGGAATAATGCCCAGTCTGGGAGTAGCATATAAAAAGGATTTGCCAGCGCTTCAGGACTACGCAGCAACAATGCGCCCTGCCCGGCATAATTCAGCAATAGACACGGCAAGACAATGATGAACCAGGCCAGACGAATCGGCAGACGGCCAAAATGCCCCATATCGGCATAAATTGCTTCACCACCGGTCATGGTCAGGATCACCGCACCCATCGTCAGGAAAGCCACATAAGGCTGGTCGACCACAAAGTGATACGCCCAGTAGGGATTCACCATCCTGAGTACAAATGGCGTCTGGATAATGCTCCACAAACCAAAACCGCCAATGGATAAAAACCAGAGCATGGTTAAAGGCCCGAAGAATTTGCCCATAGTAGCTGTACCATGCCGCTGAACCATAAACAGTCCGGCCAGAATCCCGATCGATAAGGGCATCAACCATTGATTGAAAATGGGTGTCGCAATACTCAAGCCTTCAATGGCCGAGAGCACGGAAATTGCCGGAGTAATAATTCCGTCACCAAAAAATAGAGATGCACCTACAAAGCCTAAAGCAATCAGGAAAATTTTCTTTTGATCGGAAATTCGTGTGGTACGCAGGTTCAATGCCAGCAATGACATGATCCCGCCTTCACCGTTGTTATCGGCACGCATGATGATAGTGACGTATTTAAAGCTGATAGTGAGCATCATGCACCAGAAAATCAGCGACAGGATGCCGAGTACGGAAGCTTCGCTAATGGCGAGATGTGCGGTAAGGAAGCATTGGCGCAGTGCATATAGCGGACTGGTCCCAATATCTCCGAAAACGACCCCAAGCGCAGCCAGTGTAATGACCGGAAGAGCTGCCCTTTGTGCAGTACTTTGCATATATTGTCTTCGTTTTTAACAAGCATTTTTGCGAATCATAGCACCACGTTAAAAGTTTTTCTGCAAATCAATTGTTTCAGCTTGGCACAGCTGGTTTTTTTCGCTATTATCCTCGGCCTATGGTGAGGTGTCCGAGTGGCTGAAGGAGCACGCCTGGAAAGTGTGTAAACGTTTATAGCGTTTCGAGGGTTCGAATCCCTCTCTCACCGCCAAATTTTAAAAACCCGAATCACATGATTCGGGTTTTTTTATATTCGATTTTTTTAGCATCATCTGGTCAGCAAAAAATTCATTTACTTAGATCTTGAAATATTGCTATATATGGCCTTCAGCAGATCAGTGAATTCATATAAATCAGTCACCCATAAAAAGCTATTGAAGCTCAATGCTTACGCTCAATTTTATTTTTAAAAATTTTTATGTTTTATAAGCTAAAAAACTGATGGATTGTACAGCTTCTATACTTTATTCATTCCATGCTTTTATTTATCTGTTGGAGCAAAAACCTGGCACAGAAATAGCTTAATTTTATTGTCATCAAAGCTATGTTATGTTGCTTATAAACAAACTAAAAGGAGAATAAAAACCACAGGATAGAACGGAATAATGAAGTGAACCGAGCCATTCAAAGTTAAAGATAGATACACTGCTATTCGGAGAGCGAACATGAATAACAGCGCAAACTATGCCAAACAGATTAAAAATGCAAAACGTGGCGGTTATACCCCGACCATTGCCAAGGATATAAATAAACATAAAATTCAAAAAGCCTTGAGACTCATCGAACAGTGGAGAAGCCTCGCTCAAGAACTCAAACCTCAAATGCAGTTTGATATGGCCTTTACTTTAGAGGAATGTGCACAAGAATTAGATCGCATCCTGAAAAACAGATAAAGCTTTTAACTGACTCATATCCATAGCAAACCCTGTAATTTCACCCTCGCCCATATCTGCACATATGGGCGATTTCCTTAGGCATAACAAAACACAGAACTTTTCAATCATCAGGTTAAAATAAGTAAATTCTGCCAAAACTGATTAAACGGTTGTTTTTTGGCTTGCGTGGCTATCAAAAATCTGTAAAATGCACTCCACCATGCCGGCATAGCTCAGTTGGTAGAGCAACTGACTTGTAATCAGTAGGTCCACAGTTCGAATCCGTGTGCCGGCACCATATCTTAGCCTCGCTTTCTAGTGAGGCTTTGATGTCTCTGGGCCTAGCGTTTTTAAGTGAGGTCTTCAGCGCTTTATTAATTCTTCGATTGTGCCGTCACTTGCACATATCTCACGATCCCTTCCTGATATAATTTTCGGCACAGTTTCGCCGTCATCCGAATTTTAAAATGATCCAGCCTTGAGCCTTGAACAGAATCGTCTGCTGGTTTTGAATTCAAAGTTTTTTGCACATAATCAGCAAAGCCAGAAAATACCGGCTCGGATAGATCCTCAATCTGAATATTTTTAAATTCAAAATGGTCCAGACACGCAGACAGTGCACTAACGGTCATTAAATCTTTCAAATTCACATCGGCAGATTTTAATAAAAACTGATATTTACGCCGTTGCAAGGCACCTAAATTTTTCCAGCGCTCGGACAAAACCAGATGATGAAAACCAATTCGCGCATTTGAATTCAAAACACTGCGGATCTGTTCTAATAATAAAGGGACAGGACTGTGATAAGCCGCATCCAGACACAGCACCACATCAAAACGCTGGGAAAATTGCAGCTCTGTTAAACGCAGAAATGACGCCTGATAGATAGCATTCAGCTCTGGCAGATATTGCTGAATATTAGCCACACAAGCAGATTGCAGTTCGACACCGGCCAGATATTGCACCTGATAGTGTTGTTGCCAGTGCAACAAACTGGCTCCCTGACCACAGCCTAAATCTAGCAGTTTATCTTTTGAATTTAAATTTACGCTATGCCCGAGATGATCGGCCAGCGCGCAACAGGCAGCCGCATAATTCTGCTGACCTGCCTGCCAATAACCTAAATTGCTCCAGGGCAATTGCGCGTGATCGCCCAGCACCGCAGCATCAATCGCATACTTATGTTGAGGAAGACGCTGACGAAGCGACTGAAGCCATTGCATCAATTAATAACCCAATTGCGGGGCAACCTCGACCACAGGTTTTAAACCCTCGAATGGTAAAGGTGCACCAAAAATCTCTGCAATCTTCATCGCGGAGGTCACTGCCGATTCCAGAATTGGCAAACCGTCACATGACCATGAACCACAGAAGAAGACTTTACGGTTGGCTTCCAGGTGACGTTGCTGCAATTCTTTATTCAGTGCCACCGTATTGGCATCTACCACTGCACGCGTCAGCATCACCGATTTGATCACTTTCTTCGGATCGATGTCGGTCACTGGACGCCAGGTCTGAAACACTGCCGACTTGCCGACCAAAGAAGGTTCAATCGAGTTGAGCCAGACTGTAAATTGCTGACGGGTAAATTTCCGATCCATCATATAACTGAGTACAGCCCAGTCTTTACGTTTTGGCGGCATTACGCTGGCATCGGTATGGATGACCAGTTCACCCTGTTCGAATTTGAATTTCTTCAATAATTCAATTTCACTGGCAAACTGTACCGGATCCAGAAATTGCTCAATTTTTGGGGTCGGTGTCGCCACAATGACCCGGTCAAACAGTTTCGAATAACCGGCCGCATTTTCAACTTTGACCTGATCGCCCTGCTCTTGTACCAGTGTAATCGCTGAACCATCTTCAATATGAATGCCTTCAATCAGCTTGTCGACCAGCGCTGGTGTACCACCTTGCAGACGCAGCAAAGCATCGCCATCGGTCAGTTGACGCAGGAAAATCAATAAGGGTTTAGCGGGCCATTCACCAATGGTTTTCGGATTGCAGGTACAGATGGTATAGAGTACCGGCATGACGGCACCATGCCAGAACACTTCTTCAATATTGTTACGATTGATAAATTCTGCCAGGCTGATGTCCTGATTTTTCGACTTAAAGAATTTGGTCAATGCAACTTTGAGCTGCAACAGGCCTTTGACCAGACGCCAGCCATACTGTTGCAGACCTTTACGGTTATTGATAATCGGGATATTGCCAATTCGGCTACGCGATGTAGTCAGCCAGGTTTCAGTTTTATCTTCAAATAACCAGCTACAGGCCATATAGGTCCGCACCGGATAAGTTTTAATGCCCAGATGCGTGGCCAGACTCAGGATGTTTTTCCACAGATAGGGGTTCATCACACGTAAAGGTGCATCAATCAGCCCCCCTTCAAATTCAAGACTATGACTGTCCATGCCGCGACCTGGAAGTGCTTCAAAAATCGTGATGTGATGCCCTGCATCCTGGAGAATTCTGGCTGTAGCCAGTCCGGCCATGCCACTACCAATTACTGCGATATCCAAACTGATCATCCGTCATTGAAAAACTACAGAAATTATGTACCATGCGCCAATCAAACAGGTTATTAAAATCTTCCAGAATATATGTTTTTCGTAAAAGCCTTTTTATTTGATTTTGCCTGCTTTTATCTCTTTTTCTCAACAGGATTCATTTAATAAAATCTAGGATTTTATGCATATTTTTATCCGCTAATCTGAAAATTCATTTTAAAAACAACTAATTTAGTTAACCATTTTTATAACCTTTGGTTGACAAATGCTTTTAGAATACTTATGATTCGCAACATAATAAAAGCTTAAACCTATCTGCTTAGACTCAGATGAGTTTATGCGAAAATTATGTAAAACGACAAGAAACTACAGCGCCTTTTAAATAAAAGCCTCTGCGAAAGCAGAGGCTTCTTTGTTTTTAGACTTTATAAATCACGTAGCATGGTACTGGACTCACTTGATTAATCGGAATAAGTAACTTGAAAGACAGATAGTCAAATTCTACCTTCCTTGATTTATCTTCAGATGAAGCTCAAACAGTCTAATATTTTTGATCTTTCAAATAGCTGAATTAAGAAATAAAAAATCCAGCAACTTGTGCTGGATTTTTTACTTCTTAGATTAGCATTTGAAGTGCAACACCATGTTGTTGCCATAATACCTGACTCGGACTTTTAAAGCCGAGTCTTTTTCTTGGACGATGATTTATACGGTCAGTGATTTCTGAAATGTATTCATCCG
>NZ_JAGFXZ010000042.1 GCF_019038395.1 Acinetobacter sp. BY419 | reverse complement strand
TGGAAAATAATGACGGTTCCAAGCGTTTCCAGATCAATGCAGCCAACTGTGTACACTGCAAGACCTGTGACATCAAGGATCCGTCCCAGAACATCACCTGGGTAACACCGGAAGGTGGCGGTGGTCCGAATTACCCTAACATGTAATGCTAGGGGTAATCTTGCAAATGAGGAATATATTCCGCAAGTTCTCATACCCGAATATGTAAGGTAATTCTTGTGAATGAGAGAAATAAATTTATTTTTCTCATTCACATACCCAATTTTGAAGCAGTTAGTACTAACACTTCACTTTAATTTTTTAGGTAATCCCAGTTCCATAGGGAGCTGGGATTAATAAAGTTAGAATAGGAATAATAGAAAAGATTGTATAGCGTGTCGGATATAAAGATGGCTTAACCAAAATCAGGTAAGCCATCTTCAAGATTTAAAACAAATGACAAAAAATTTTAGTCATTCATCAAGATTTTTGATTTGCTACAAATCTGGCACGCGCCGCATGCAGTTTCTTGTAACTGTCAATCAGGCGTAAATGACGATCCAGCCCTTCAAGCTGCATATTGGTTTCGGTCAAACCATAGAAACGAACTGTCCCTTCTACTGAACCTAAAACGGCATCCATACGTGCATTACCAAACATACGGCGGAAGTTATGTTCATAATCTTCCAGTTCCATGTCATCATCCAGAATAACTTCCAGAACTACATTCATGCACTGGTAGAATAGGCCACGTTCAACGGTATTGGTATTGAACTGCAGGAACTGCTCAACCAGATCTTTGGCTTCTTCAAATTGCTGCAAAGCTACATAGATCAGGAGTTTCAGCTCAAGAATAGTGAGTTGGCCCCATTCAGTATTTTCATCGAACTCGATACCGATCAAGGTTTTGATTTCAGTGTAATCATCCAGCTCACATTCTTCCAGACGTTCAACCAAAGCTTCCAGTTGTTCATCATCCAGGCGGTGCAGATTCAGGATATCTTCACGATATAACAAGGCCTTGTTGGTATTATCCCAAACCAGATCTTCCACCAGATAGACTTCAGAATAACCCGGCACCAGAATACGGCAAGCCGTTGCACCCAGATGTTGATAGACTGCCATATAAACTTCATGGCCCATGTCTTCCAGAATCGTGAATAACGCTTGAGCTTCATCTGCATTGGAGTTTTGACCGTTATTGGTAAAATCCCACTCGACAAATTCATGATCTGCTTTGGCACTAAAGAAACGCCAGGACACCACACCACTTGAATCGATAAAGTGCTCAACAAAGTTGTTTGGTTCAGTCACGGCATTGCTGCTAAAGGTTGGTTTTGGCAGATCATTCAGACCTTCAAAACTACGGCCCTGTAAAAGCTCGGTCAGACTGCGTTCCAAAGCGATTTCAAAGTTTGGATGCGCGCCAAATGAAGCAAATACACCGCCAGTACGTGGATTCATTAAGGTCACACACATCACTGGGAACTGTCCACCCAAAGAGGCATCTTTAACCAGTACCGGAAAGCCTTGCTCTTCCAGACCTTGAATGCCTTCAACAATTTTTGGATATTTTGCCAAGACATGCTCAGGCACATCCGGAAGTGCCAATTCACCTTCCAGAATTTCACGTTTAACCGCACGCTCGAAAATTTCAGACAGACATTGTACTTGCGCTTCAGCCAGTGTATTGCCTGCGCTCATACCATTACTTAAGTAAAGGTTCTCAATCAGATTTGATGGGAAATAAACCGTTTTACCATCTGATTGACGCACAAATGGCAGTGAACAGATGCCACGGGCAGTATTTCCCGAGTTGGTATCATAAAGATGAGTACCTAAGAGTTCATCTTCAGGATCATAAATTTCACGGGTATGTTCATCTAAAATTTCTGCAGGTAGTTCGCCATTCGGACCTGGCTGGAACCATTTTTCATCCGGATAATGCACAAATTCGGCATTGGCAATATCCTCACCCCAGAACTGGTCGTTATAGAAGAAGTTGCAGTTCAGACGTTCAATAAATTCGCCCAGTGCCGACGCCAACGCACTTTCTTTAGTCGAGCCTTTACCATTGGTAAAACACATTGGCGACTGTGCATCCCGGATATGTAGCGACCATACATTCGGGACGATATTACGCCAAGACGCAATTTCAATCTTCATGCCGAGGCCCGCCAGAATTGCAGACATATTGGCAATAGTTTCTTCCAAGGGCAGGTCTTTACCCGGAATGAAAGTCGTATGTTCAGAAGCCAGACTTGGCATTAATAAGGCCTGAGCATCTGTATCAATGCTTTCCACTTCTTCAATGACAAATTCAGGACCAGTTTGAATCACTTTTTTTACGGTACAACGGTCAATCGAACGTAAAATCCCCTGGCGGTCTTTTTCAGAAATATCAGCCGGCAGTTCCACCTGAATTTTAAAAATCTGTTTATAGCGGTTTTCAGGATCAACAATATTGTTTTGCGACAGGCGGATATTATCGGTTGGAATGTCACGTGCTGCGCAATAGACTTTGACAAAATAAGCCGCACAAAGTGCCGACGACGCCAGAAAATAATCGAATGGGCCGGGTGCTGAACCATCGCCTTTATAGCGGATCGGCTGATCGGCTATCACCGTGAAGTCATCGAACTTGGCTTCCTGGCGAAGATTATCGAGATAATTGACCTTAATTTCCATGTGGATACCTAAATATTCTTATGTGCCGTCACGGACAGATAAGATGCTAAATCTGAATATACAAGCCGGATCACGGAGGAGAACTTGAATGAAAAATAGAAAATGGTCAGGGTTATGCCATTCGCATAAGTGTTTGGATAACGCAACCGAGAATGGGCGCTATTATAGAATTATTTTATGAAATTGATAATGTTTGTCTGAGTTTCTGGCAGATTAAACCCGTTCTTCATTCTTTCTTGCCCTGCCCGTGTATGAATCAATTACAAGTCATGGCTTATACTGTATATCAATAAACAGCAGACAAGGCTGATTTTTATCTACCTTGTCTGCATGTTTACATGAGTTTAAAAATCATAGCTCAGTGCAAATACGGCCAGATCACGCTGCTTGTCATCGTAACGGTCATAACCCCCAAAGATATATTCACCTGACAGGCTCAACTGGGGTAAAAGTGCATAACTGAGTCCAGCAGAAGCATAACGAAAGGTAAACTGTTTTTCCGTATCACCCAGTTCACCACCTTCGTATTTGCCTTCATCGTTAAAATAGCTTCCCGCTGCTGTAACACTGGCATTGAGGCGATCATTTAACTGGTGGCTGAGGTTAAGCGTATAAAAGGTATCGCCCTGATTGGCATAGACCACATCATAAAGATAGGTCGATATGCTCGCAGCAATACTGGTTTTTTCATCAAGTGTACGGCTGACATTTAAACCCAGCTCATTACCGGTGGTGTTTTTTCCGCCCGGATAATAATAGGTCGCATTCCATAAATCCCAATCATAATTTTCACTGCTATGGGTATAGCCCACCAGAAAATCATGTTCGAATTTTTCTGAACGATGTCCCTTGCGCCCCTGCACTTCTGCATAAGAATATCCAAGCGTAGAACCCCAGTATCCGACATAAAAATTGCCATAGGCCAGATTCAGTGCTGCCTGCAGGGCAATATCATCATCTTCAGGTGCATTGGTTAAACCGCGGGATACATATTTGGAAACCACACTCAGGTTTCCGCTTGCTTCTATTTTTTTTACTTCCGCATCATCGGCATAACAGTAAAGACTTGAAACAGCAGCACAGCCAAACAGCACTGTTTTATTTAACATTTTCATAAAATATAAATTGTATTAAGCAAAGCGAAGATAAAACCGAAACCAGTCAAGGTTTTATCAGGCTCTGGGACAAAAATTGAAATTGGCTTTACTCCTGCTTTGCCAGACAACAGGAATAAAGTCATGATTTAAGCGTGGGCCGCCTTGTAGAAAGGTGCCGATGAAGGTACAAGAGCAGGTTTGCCACGAATATGATCGGCAAGTTTTTCAGCGATCATAATCGTGGTTGCATTGAGGTTGCCGGTAATGATCAAAGGCATAATCGAGGCATCAATTACACGTAGACCCTGCATTTCATGCACGCGTCCGTAGCCATCTACAACCGCCATGTCATCTTCACCGATTTTACAGCTACAGGACGGATGATACGCGGTTTCTGCATGATGACGAACAAATTCGTCAATTTCTACATCTGTTTGCAGATTTTTTCCCGGACTGATTTCTTCGCCGCGATAGGGATCCAGCGCCGGCTGATGCATAATTTCCAGGGTAATCCGGATGGCAGCACGGAATTCACGCCAGTCCTGCTCGGTGCTCATATAGTTGAACAGAATACTTGGATGCTCGAATGGATCCTTGGATTTCAGGCGGACACGACCACGCGACGGCGAACGCATGGAGCCGACATGAGCCTGGAAACCATGCTCGTGAATGGCATGGGTGCCATTATAATTAATGGCAATCGGCAGGAAATGGTACTGGATATTTGGCCATTCAAATTCATCTGAAGAGCGGATAAATCCACCTGCTTCAAACTGGTTGCTGGCACCAATCCCTTTTCCCAGAAATAGCCACTCCGCACCAATCATGGGCTGGTTATACCATTTCAATGCCGGATATAAGCTGACCGGTTTTTTGCACTTATACTGTAAGTACATTTCCAGATGGTCTTGCAGGTTCTCACCCACGCCCGGCAAATCCTGAACCACAGAAATATCCAGACTTTTTAATAATGCTGCCGGCCCCACTCCGGAACGTTGCAAAATTTGCGGAGATGCAATCGCACCGGCACAAAGCAGCACTTCCCGATCGGCAAATACCTGAACGGGCTGTAAGGTATTTTGCTCCTCGAAATACTCCACCCCAATTGCCTGCTTCTGGCTAAACAGGATCCGATTGGTCATGGCATGGGTAATAATGGTTAGGTTGTCGCGGCTTTTGGCCATGTCCAGATAACCGCGTGCAGTACTGGATCTGCGACCCTGCAGCGTAACAGTACGATCCATCGGACCGAAACCTTCCTGCTGATAACCGTTCAGATCATCGGTACGTGGGTAACCAGCCTGTACACCGGCTTCGATCATGGCATGAAACAGTTCGTTATTGCCCTGTTTAGGGGTTGCTACCGATACCGGACCAGCATCACCATGATAGTCATTGCCACCAATATCCCGGCTTTCGGATTTTTTATAATATGGCAGACATTCGGCATAGTTCCAGTGTTCCAGCCCCTTAAGGCTGGCCCATTGCTCCAGATCCATGGCATTGCCACGAATGTAGCACATGCCGTTAATCAGCGATGAGCCACCCAGACCTTTACCGCGCCCACATTCCATACGACGGTTATTCATATAAGGTTCAGGATCGGTCAGATAGGCCCAGTTATAACGACGTCCCTGTAAAGGATATGCCAGGGCAGCCGGCATCTGGGTTCTGAAATCCAGCCGGTGATCCGGACCACCTGCTTCCAGCAAAAGCACTTTAATGTCAGGATCTTCAGTCAGCCGTGCTGCCAGCACGTTCCCGGCCGAACCTGCCCCGATAATAATATAATCATAATTCATAAATCTGAGGCCTTCTTATGCGCTAAACACGGACTGGAAAGGACTCAATTCCACCTGAACCGATTTGGTCTGGGTATAGTGTTGCAAGGTAACAATACCGTTTTCACGACCTACACCCGAATGTTTATAGCCACCAACTGGCATTTCTGCTGGCGATTCGCCCCAGGTATTAATCCAGCAAATACCCGCTTCAATCTGATGAATCAGTGAGTGTGCTCGAGATAAATTGGGAGTAACGACACCAGCCGCCAGACCATATTCTGTAGCATTGGCACGGCGAATAGCCTCTTCTTCTGAGTCATAGCTGAGAATACTCATGACCGGCCCGAAAATTTCTTCACGTACAATGGTCATGTCATCTCGGCAATCGGTGAAAACCGTTGGCAAGACATAGGCTCCTTGGACCAGTTTCCCTTCAGTCGCACGACCTCCTCCACAGAGTAAACGTGCACCTTCTTTTTTGCCCTGTTCAATATAGCCCAACACTTTTTCCATATGCGGGAAACTGGAAACCGGACCAAAGTTGGTCTCTGAGTCTAGCGGATCACCCATGCGGATATAAGGAATACGCTGCAGGATTTTTTCTTCAAATTCAGTTTTTAAGGCCAAGGGCACAAATACGCGGGTGCCATTGGTGCAGACCTGACCGGAACTATAAAAGTTCGCCATCATGGCAATATCAGCTGCCAAATCCAGATCCGCATCTTCACAGATAATCAGGGGTGATTTCCCACCCAGTTCCATGGTGACTTCTTTCAGGCTTGAGTCTGCGGCTTGAGCCATGACTTTCTTACCCGTCGCAACACCACCAGTAAATGACACTTTGGCAATACCCGGATGCGAAGTCAGATAGCCACCAATTTCACCGCTGCCTGTAACCACATTAAATACACCATGCGGTACACCCGCTTCAGTATAAATTTCTGCCAGTTTTAATGCAGTTAAAGGTGTTATTTCGCTGGCTTTAAAAATCATGGCATTACCTGCTGCCAGTGCAGGGGCAGATTTCCATAAGGCAATCTGAATCGGATAGTTCCATGCACCAATCCCGGCCACAATCCCCAAAGGTTCGCGGCGGGTATAAACAAATGAGCTGCTTCGAAGCGGAATCTGCTGTCCTTCAAGTGCTGGCAAAATACCGGCGTAGTATTCGAGAACATCTGCACCTGTAGCAATGTCTACGGTTGAGGTTTCGCTAAAAGCCTTACCACTGTCCAGGCTTTCAATCCGTGCCAGCTCATCATTGCGTTCTCTTAAAATCGCAACTGCCTTGTTTAAAATACGCGAACGCTGAATAGCGGTCATTTCAACCCAGACTTTTTGGCCTTGCTGTGCAGATTTTACCGCACGGTCAATATCGTCTTTGCTACAGATCTGGACTTCTGCCAGAACTTCACCAGTTGCAGGATTAATTGTTTCAAATGTGCTGTTGGATGTAGCATCAACAAATTGTCCGTGGATATAAGGATGTTGCAGATTAAAATGTGTCAATGGGATTTCCTCGCAGATGAGTAATTCTTGAGTTGCTGCCGGATATAGTCACTACAAAGTTCTATCGGCATTTCCGGGTCAAGCTCTTCATTGACCAGCGCGCCCCTTAACCAGAAGCCATCAATAAGTGCTGCCAGACCTTGAGCGGCTTTTTCTGCCTGTTCCTTTGGCAGCACTTTCATGAATTCATACTTGATATTGGAATGTAAGCGGTAATGATTGACCTGCTGTAAACGGTGTAAATCGGGTTGATGCAGACTGCTGGCCCAAAATGCCAGCCAGACTTTCATGGCCGCCTTATTGGTTTGGGGCGCAGCAAAATTTCCATGAACAATGGCAATTAAACGCTGTTCTGGTGTGTCATCCAGTTGGGTCTTCATCTCTGCCACAGTTTTGCCTAACTGCTGCAACAAATAACGCATGGTTGCTTCAATTAACCCGTTTTTACCACCAAAATAATGACTGATGATGCCGGTTGATACTCCGGCACGCTGGGCAATCTGACTAATTGAGGTTTCAGCAAAGCCCAATTCATTTACAGCCGCTAAGGTGGCGTCGATAAGTTGCTGACGACGAATCGGTTGCATACCCACTTTTGGCATAGGACTAACCTGCATAACAGATATAACAATAGAAAACCATTCTGCTCAATAAATAGTGGAATGGTGTAACAATTTATAAACTTTTTTTTAATTGAACGTTCAATTAATAAAAATTATAGTGCCAGCTCACCCTTGATGTACAGCGCAGTTTGTTTTGGATTTGCAAAAGTTTGTAATTCACATGAACAAGGCAGCTTTATGGCAGGCTCCTGCTTTCAAGTCACACTGCACTGTAGATCATCCGGCAATAAAACGATGGTCATGGATTTATGCAAAAGAAAAACGAAGAGGTGCAAGATAGTCTGAATAAGGTGGTCTTTTATTTGTCGGCAACGATTATTCTGCTGTTTTCTATCATCACCATTTTATTTAATGAACAGGCCAATCAGGTCATTGTCAATATTTTGAACTGGGTCAGTGGTACCTTTAGCTGGTATTACTTGTTGGCCGCAACGCTCTATCTGGTCTTTATCATTTTTATCGCCTGCTCCCGTTATGGCGAGATTAAATTGGGTCCCAAACACTCCAAACCCGAATTCAGTCTGCTGAGCTGGTCTGCGATGCTGTTCTCTGCCGGGATCGGGATTGACCTGATGTTTTTCTCAGTTGCAGAGCCTCTTTCCCATTATATGAATCCGCCTGTGGGTGAAGGCGAAACTTTTGAGGCTGCACGCCAGTCCATGGTCTGGACCCTGTTTCACTATGGTTTAACTGGCTGGAGCATGTATGCGCTAATTGGGGTCGCGCTCGGTTATTTCAGTTATCGCTACAATTTGCCGCTGACTATCCGTTCCGCACTCTATCCCATCTTTGGTAAAAAAATTAATGGTCCGATTGGACATACGGTGGATACTGCTGCGGTACTCGGTACGATCTTTGGTATTGCCACCACCTGCGGGATTGGCGTGGTCCAGCTGAATTATGGGCTACATGTGCTTTTTGATTTGCCGGAAAATATTTGGGTACAGGCTGCTTTAATTGTGGTAGCTGTGATTATTACCATTTTTTCTGTGGCTGCCGGAGTGAATAAAGGTATTCGCATTCTTTCAGAGATCAACATTTATGTCTCAATCGGCTTGCTGCTGTTCATTTTGTTCGTCGGCAATACCGAATTTTTATTGGGTGCCTTAATCCAGAACTTTGGCGACTACATCAGTCAGTTCCCCCAACTGTCTTTGACCAGTTTTCCTTTTTGAACAGCCTAAAGAATGGATGAATAGCTGGACCCTGTTCTTCTGGGCCTGGTGGATTGCCTGGTCGCCGTTTGTGGGCTTATTTCTCGCGCGTATTTCCCGTGGCCGTACTATTCGTGAATTTGTCACTGGGACTTTGGTTATTCCATTGTTATTCACCCTGACCTGGTTATCTATTTTTGGTAACAGCGCCTTATATAGCGTGATTTTTGATGGTAATACTCAACTGGCAGCCACAGTTCTCGATAATCCGGCACACGGTTTTTATGACCTGTTGGCACAATATCCAGGCTTTATGTTTACCGCAGGAGTGGCCACGATTACCGGTTTATTGTTCTATGTAACCTCGGCAGATTCTGGAGCCCTGGTACTGGGGAATTTCACCACCAAATTTACCAATATCGAGCATGACTCTCCGCGCTGGCTTAGTATTTTCTGGGCTGTTGCCATTGGTTTGCTGACCTTGGCGATGCTGATGGCCAACGGCGTGACTGCGTTACAGAACACCACTATTATTATGGGCTTGCCCTTTAGTTTTGTGATCTTCTTTGTCATGGCTGGTTTATATAAATCGTTACGACTTGAAGACTTCCGTCAGGCTAGTACCAGTCTGAATGCTGCGCCGGTAGTGGGTAATGTCGACATCTTTAACTGGAAGAAACGTCTAAGCCGGGTCATGTTGCACCCTAGCTTGAGCCAAACCCGCAGCATGCTAGATGAAGTCTGTAAACCGGCCATTGAGGCTGTGGCCAGCGAGCTGATCAGCAAAGGTGTACAAGTCGTCGTACAGGAAAAACCGGTCGATCATGAGCCTGAACTGTATCATCTGGATCTGGTGATCCAGCTGGATGAAGAAGAAAACTTTGTCTATGCAATTTGGCCGGTACGTTATGACACGCCAAACTTCAGTGCCCGTGGTAAACGTACCAAACGTTATTACTACCGTCTGGAAAGTTATCTTTTTGAAGGCTCTCAGGGCAATGATCTGGTGGGATATAGCAAAGAACAGGTGATTAATGACATTCTGGATAAATATGAACGCCATATGATGTATCTGCATATTAACCGGATCAGTCCGGGGAAACGCCCACTGTTCCCAGACCGAGAAAATTAATATCGCCCAAGGTCTTAGAAGGAATTGATGATGTCAGAAAGCTTACATGCCTTTGCCCTGTTTTTCTCCCTGCTCAATCCATTTTTGATGAGTATTTACATGCTCGGAATTATCCGTAATTCCGAGGCCAAAGTATTTAATATGGCATTGATCCAGGGCAGCCTGATCAGCTTTATCGTCTTTATTATTTTTGCCAAGACCGGTGAGGCATTCTTTCAGGAAGTGCTACATGTCCGTTTTGAATCCTTCCAGATTTTTGGCGGTATTATCTTTCTGGTCATTGGCTATCGGTATGTGTTTGAAGGTGCCGATACTATTGGCGTGATGCGTGGCGCACCCAGTCATCTGGCAGGCACCATTGCCATGCCGTTTATGATTGGCCCGGGTACTATTTCGGCATCCGTGATTACTGGGATTCAACTTAGTTTATGGCAAACCATTCTGGTAATTTTCTCAACCCTGTTTCTGACCTGCAGTCTGCTGATCCTGATGAAATATCTGCATGACCATTTACAGCACAAATACTCTAATTACATAGATTTATATGTCGATATTGTCGGGCGTGTTGCTGCGCTGCTGATCGGTACCATTGCGATTGATATGATTGTCACGGGCGTTACTGGAATTATTCAGAGTTAATAATTGAATGAATCATGTATAAAAAATAGCGGGCTAATCCCCGCTCTTTTTTACCCTTAAAAATCTACAGTTTAAAACTTGAAAGAAACGCCTGCATAAGTAGAGAAACCTTCTCCTGGAGAAGATCGTGCTAGATCTGCACCCTGATCGTTATAACCTGGAATAACCAGTGCAGCATATTTTTCATCGGTGATATTTTTGAAATTAATCCAGGTTTTCCAGGACTGATTTTCAGGTACATAGCCGAGATCAATGCCCCAGATCTGATAGCCGTCACTGAATCGGCTATTGGCATAATCATGCGCCATTTTGGAGGCATATTCGGTATTCAGGCCAATATAAAGACCATTATTCAATGCATAACTGAGCTGTGCCTGATACAGGTGTTTAGGTATTCCGGGTAACTGGTTTTTTCCAAATAAAGGGTCATTTTTGTAGTGAAAATCGCTGAGGGTATAAGCCTGTTGCAAGCGTAACTCGCCATGTTTAAATTCGCCCAGAGGTGTGTCCAAACTGAGTTCGACGCCTTGGTGAATGGTTGGGCTGGCATTCGCTTCAACAGCAATTGGCTCAGAAGGTCGATTCGATCCATCCCCATAAGTTTTAACCAGTTCCGAAGTTAACAGTTCATTTTTAACTTTAGAGTAATAATAGCTCAGAGCCCAATCCCCAAAACCCGCTTGTCCACGCCCACCCAATTCCAGTATATTTGCAGTCTGGGTTTTTAGATGAATCGGAGCACGTACCCGACCTGAGGCAACCCCTTCGTCAAAATAATACGGTGATGACCAAGCCATTGCCCAAGGATGTGCCGGCTCAATACTACGGCTTAAGTTGGCAAACCATTGCAAAGATTCATTTGGCTGATAAGTGATTCCCAGACGTGGGGCAAAATCCCACTCATACTGATTGACTTTAGGACTGGCAACCGGATAAGTCACTTCACTTTCACGATGTGCATAAACTGCTGCAATTCCTAGATCTAAAGAAAGTTGATCATTTAGTGCTGTTTTCTGGTCAAATTTCAGTACATTGTCTGAACCACGATAGGTATAACGGCGTGTGACTGTATCTGCCGGATATAAAGTTCCATCAATCGTAGTGGCGCGTCGGATAGTTTCAGTAACTCCACTGTTTGGGCGATGAGTGATACTCCGCAAGGCAATACGTCCCTGATGTTCCAGACCCAAGAGCTGATAAGGCTTTTCATACTGAATACGTGCGCTAATATCATCATAATCGACATTGGTACGATAACTACTCTCACGTAAATCCAGCGGATAATGATGATATGCCAGACTACCAGTCAGTTTTGCATCATCCTGCAAATTCCAGGTGGTGGCATTAGCGAGCCAGGTACTGCCCGGCTGAATACGCTTGGCATCCACGGCCAAGTTAAAACTATTGGCTGTTTCAGGATTATTTTTTAACTGTTCCTGAGTTAGACGTCCTGGTGTCAGATGCTTGCTCTCACGGTAACGGGCATAAAATCGGGTGTCGATATCCGGACTAATCTGGTAGCCGAGATTAAAAGCCAAACCCTTGCCATCGCCTTCGGCATGATCCTGAATTCCGTCAAACTGGTTAGCTGTCACCACCAGATAATAATCCAGCTGATCCAGCTTGCGGCCGGTACTCAACTGATATTTCTGATAGCCATGACTGCCTGCTTCATACTTCAGTTCAGAACCATTCTGCTGAGCGCCAGTCTTGCTTTTATAGTTGATAGCCCCGCCCAGAGCCAGTGCACCCTGTTGAAAACCGTTTGCACCACGGTATACGCCAACATGATCAATCCACCATGGTTCTAATAATTCATATGCTGTCCCACCCGGCCCGGTAAATGGAATGTCATCAATCAGAACAAAGGTCCCAGAGGCATGGGCTCCCGAAGTCCGGTTTATACCAGAACCGCGGATGGAAATTTTGGCCCCTTCATTACCGGGGGATTGAGCATAAATGCCGGGTTGTAGACGAAACACATCGGCGTTGTTCGCAACATGTTGATGCTCAAGCTGCTGAGCTGAAATAAAACTGGTTCCACCTGAAGTACTGGCAAGCTCGGCCTGATATTGCTGCTGCGGATTGGCATTTTGTTCAGCACTGATCACTATGGTATTCAATTTTTGAACATTGCCTGATTCTGCGACAGTTTCAGCATACAGATGTCCCGAGACCACCGACAGGATCATGAGGCTAAGCGGGCTTTTCTTGAGAGGAATTTTTGTCATGTGCATGGCGAGTTTATACAATCCTGTATACGTGATTCCGTTTTATACAAGGAAATCAGTTTAAAAATTATGCGGTAGCATAGATCAACATTGTTATTTTAAGGAGTTATTTTCTGCCAAAAAACTGACTGATCAGCGTATGTTTTTTTATTTTTTTAATCTTTTTATTAAAATTAAACTTGCAGGATCTCAACCATATACTCACAAGTTCCAATAACTTAAATATTAAGTGATTGATATTAAATGATATGATATTTAATTCTGCACATATGTATTTACAATTGGCAAAACATAATATGCATAAAAATTTATTCTGGACTAAACCAGTTCTTGAATTTCGAAAATTGGCTGAAGTTCACTATTTAATGAATCAAAATACGCAAGATTAGCCTCTTTATCTTATAGAAAGTTGAAATCCTGTAGAAACAAGCAGGCATATTAAAAAATCCTGACAATGCAGGATTTTTTAATATGCCTGGCTTAAATATTTTAATGATTCGAAGATTAGCTGTAATAGACCTGTCTTTTCTTGGAAAACCGTTCAAGCTGTTTCAAGAAGCCCTCAAAATAATCTTTCTGTTTTTCTTCTGTACGGTAACCGGCGTATAAAGTACGACGTAAGCCTTCAGGTGCCACACAGTCTAAACGGCGTGATGTCACCCAGCCTTTCTGTTCATATTCATTTACTACCCAGTCTGGCAATGCCCCAATCCCTCGACCGCTGGCCACCAGTTGAATCAGCATTTGAGTCAAATCAGTGGTGCGAATGGCTTTGGGTAATATATTAGCGGGAATAAACAAGCGCGACATGATGTCTAAACGGTGTTTATCCACCGGATAGGTCACCAGCGTTTCTTCAGCAAGTTCCTGAACAGTAATGTCTTTCACACGAACCAGTGGATGCGTATTGGATAAAACCAGACGTGATTCATATTCAAAAATCGGAAAATATTCAATGCCTTTTAACGCAATCGGATCAGCCGTAATCAGCAGGTCAAACTCTCCAGTTTGTAATAATTCATGCGGATTGGATTCAAAACCTGAATCAAAATCAAGATCTACATCCGGATATTGCATCCGGTATTGATTGAGTAGCGGCATTAGCCAGTCAAAACAGCTATGACACTCAGAGGAGAAAACAATTTTTCCGGTCTGACCATGTACAATGCGGCTAATATCACCCTGTGCAATTTGAACTTGCGGTAATATTTCATCCGCCAGCTTTAATAATCTTTGTCCCACATTCGAAAAGCTTACGGGACGACTACGCCGATTCACCACTTCAACACCGAACCATTGGTCTAATTCACGCAGCTGATGCGACACAGCAGAGGGGGTTAGACACAAATCACTGGCTGCTGCAACTAAGGAACCATGCTCCCGAAGAGCAGTTAAAGTTTTTAAATGGCGAAGTTCTATCATGGAAAATACCGGAAAATTCAAAAGACTGATAACACTTAATCTATCGGTAGCATAACCCATTTCTTTTTTATTTATTTAGTTTTGTTCACTTTTAAGTATATTTGATGAACTATATTCACTTAAGGTTTTTTGGATTTTTTTATTTTAGATTTCTTGACTGAATTAAATGTTAATCAACTCCCCCATAAAATATCGCTAAAACTTACAACAGCAACAAGATAGAAAACCAACTCAAGTATAAAAGTCACAGAATCATTTGGCTGCATTTATACAATAAAAAGAAGAAAGCGTTTTAGAGGATAAATGACCATGGTAAATCCAGTCGATCATACCAATGATGAACTTACTGAAGAACAACTTGATCCTCAAGAAAAACAGGATCAAGAGATTCAGCGAGGTCAATTGGGCATTCCGGATCCACAGCGTCAGCGGGATCAACTGCGTCAGGAACAACAGGACGAGGAACAGAATCAATAATTTTTTCTGAGCCGAAAAAACACAAAAACTCCCCCTATTGCTTGAAATATGCGGGAGTTTTGCTGATTAGCATTAAAAAAATATGACATGTGTCTTCCAATCAAAACAACTGATCCATCAGATCTGGCCTGATCATCAAGCATTTTTCATTGATACTGTTTTACTATTTCGACTCTGAATTGGCTTTTGCTTGTAGTGCCTGAGTTTGTGTTTCTGCCGATTTCTTCTTGGCCTGAATTTGCGCTACTTTTTCCTGATTCTTTTCAGCAAAACGTAAGCCACCATCTCCAGCGAGACTGGTCTGGCTCATAATAATGCTGCTACCCAATATTAAAATCAGCTTAAAAAATTGAATTTTCATATCTTATTTACCTTTTTATTCTAATGGTATTAAAAATAAGCAATTATTATTCCAATGTTTTTATGCTTATTTGATTTTTCAAATATGTTTTCTATCTTATAGAAATAATCCAGCAGGATAAATAGTCAGTCATCGCAAAAATATAAAAATCTTTAAAAAATAAGCAGATATTTTGACTGCAGCACAGCTTAAATCACACCCGATTTTTTACCTGAATAAACAAAGCGTTCAATTGCATATTTAAATGCTTTTCATGGGCTAAAATGCAGCGCAAACACCAAAAGCAATAAGATAAACAGAATTACTGTGCAATATTTCCAGAAAGTTACAGGATGCCGTTCGAGCAGAGGAGGTGGAACAGATTTTTTAGATTTGAGATCTGGATGTTTAAGATCATATATAAATGCTGGAAGTGCCTCATAACGATGCTCCGGGCGAATGGATAGCGCTTTTTTTAAAATAGTATCCAGACCATACGGCAAATCTGGCCGATACTCATAGAGTGGATGATAGAGAACCTGCTTTAAGGTCTTTTCAGTCTTGCAGCGTGCGAGGTCTGTTCCATAAGGTAGTTGTCGGGTCAATAAATAATAACTCATCACCGCCAGTGAAAACTGATCTGACTTTACTGAAGGCGAGCGGCCAATAAAATATTCAGGTGCCATAAAGGCTAAGGTTCCTAAAGGAACATCTGCATGTTTAGGATTCAGTTCCACCAAGCCCCTGACCGCAGTTGAACCATAGTCAATCAGTTTAACTTTTAAGGTATCAACAAGGTTCGAGCAGCATCACATTTTCTGGTCGTACATCTTGGTGCAGCATTTCAAGTCGATGCATGACATTCAGTGCTTTTGACACTTGTTCAATGATAGGAATCAGTTGCTGGAGAGTTAAGGCAGTTTTTTGACGATGCAGCCATCGGCTTAGGCTTTCCCCTTGCAGGTATTCATAACTTTGAAATAAAAACTTCTTGCTGCCCTTATGTGGATAGCATTGCATCAGGTTTTCATGTTTCAAACGTTTTGATACCCAGTCTTCCAACTGAAATTGTTCTATGGCTTTCAGATCATCCTGTACATCAACGGACAACGTTTTGATGACCAGCTGAGTGTGTGTGGCTTCATCATGCGCCAAATAAAGGCTGCTACGATGATTTTGGTGCGGAATTTTATCAATCCGGTAACCTTTGAACAGATCGGCATGACTCAGCTGCTGCGGAAACAGAACATCGGGTTTGATCTGAAAGGATTTCTCCTCAGGCAGTTGCTCTACTTTAATGATTTGAATGGTGAGATTATCATCACTGCCCCGCTTCAATGCCAGTTCGACCATGGCTTTGACAATGCTATCCAGGTTTTGTTTCTGTTGCAGCAGATCCGAAATCTGCTGCATGTCGATAAACTCATAGACACCATCTGTCATCAAGACAAAAATGTCATCTTCACATCACTCGAGCTGCTGATAATCGACTTCAATCCGATGATCTACACCTAAAGCGCGACTTAAATAATGTCATTCCCAAGATTGCCGATAAGATTCTAGCCATGCCTCAGGAATGGACAGAATTGCATCCATGCACCTTGAAAGCTTTGGTAAATGCTATCCAGAAAGCCCAAGCGGATTTAAAGCAGCGTACTGACCTGTCCCAAGTCTGGGACATGCTGGTCGATTACCAGATTATCCAGTTTGAATGCTCCGCACAACGCCATGTGTATGACTATCATAAAATTTAAAACATCATCCGTAGTTTTGTGGGTGAAAGTGCTAAACCGCAGCTTTCCGATTTTATCGGGTTACTCGAACAAATTGAAAAATGGGATGGGGGGCGAAATCTCTGAAGCAGAGAAAAAACAGATTGCAGCACAATGCATCTATAGTCTTGAATGTCAAAACGAAGCGATACTCAGCTAAAGCCTCGTATCTCTTGCAATAAAAAAGATCTGATACATTCAGGTCTTTTTTATTTCTACCCCAATAAATGCTTTTTTAAGTTTAAACCATACTTTATGTCTGATCTGGCATCCATTTTGCTTAATCAGTATTACGTTTTATAAAATTTGTAATATTGAGGGGCAACACTATGAGTTACGTTGCACGTGAACTCAGTCCAAGAAATAAGCTGCTACTTGGCTTGGGATCTTTTTTAATACCAATTCTGATCTGGTGCGCGGTGAGCTATTTGCCATTCATCTGGCATCCACAGGTCGAGATTACCAACCCGGGTAGTGTTAGCTATTTACAGGTCAATAGCCGAATTGATAAAGAAGTGTTTTTTGCCGCTGCCCAGTCGGCAGTGGATCAGGGACTGGCGCCTCCCCAAGGCATTCTGGTCAATCCCATCTATTTGCCAGCCCCGCATGAAGTGGCGATTGCATTGGTGACTGCGTTTACGACCCCTCCTGCTCAGCCAAATGCGCCCTGGTTTTATGAAAGCCTGTGGCACAGTATCAAGCTGGTGTTTACTGCATTCTTTATTTCTTGTCTGATCGGCATTCCACTGGGGATTTTATGTGGCTTTTCCAATAAAATTTCCCAGCTGACTGAGCCATTTGTAGAATTTTTCCGTTACTTGCCCGCTCCGGCTTTTGGTGCACTTGCAGTTGCGATATTAGGGATCAATGATGCACCTAAAATAGCCATTATTGTGATTGGAACCCTGTTCCAGATGATTCTGCTGATTGCCAACACTACTCGTCTGGTTGATCGCAGCCTGATTGAAGCCGGTTTCACCTTAGGTACCAATAAAATCAAAAGCCTGTTTTATGTGGTGATTCCAGCGGCCATGCCTGAAATTTACCGCAATCTGCGTGTCCTGCTTGGCTGGGCATGGACTTACCTGATCGTGGCTGAACTGATCGGCAGTACGTCCGGAATTACCTGGTTCATTACCCAGCAAGCCCGCTATCAGAACTTTCCCAATGTCTTTGCCGCTATCCTGATTATCGGTGTAATCGGCCTGCTGTGTGATGTGATTTTAATGAAACTGGGACAACGCTTATTTAAATGGAAACCGGGAGCTAACTGATGCAAAACACTGAATTTAATACCCGCGAATACTTTGACAAGATTTATAGCCGTCCGGTGATTCTGGAAGCGAAGCAACTGACACAAAAATTCAGTCATGGCAAAACCGAACGTACGGTTCTAAATGCACTAAATTTGAAAATTCATAAGCGTGAATTCATCTGTGTAATTGGACCTTCTGGTTGCGGCAAGTCAACCTTTAGCCGTGTAGTAGCCGGACTGGATCCTTATACCAGTGGTGAGATTCTGGTCGATGGCCAGCCCATTACCGGCCCAAGTCCTGAGCGTGGCATGGTGTTTCAGGGCTATACCCTGTTTCCATGGAAAACTGTTAAAGAAAATGTCATGTTTGGCCCACGTATGAAAGGTCAAAGCAGTGCAGCGGCTGAAGCGCAGGCGCGTGAATGGATCAATATTATTGGTCTGGAAAAATATGAAAACCAGTATCCGCATGAACTGTCAGGCGGGATGAAGCAGCGTGTCGCGATTGCCCGCGCATTGGTAAATGAACCGAAAATTCTGCTGATGGATGAACCTTTTGGGGCTCTCGATCCACATACACGACAAAAAATGCAGCGTCACCTGATGGATCTTTGGCAAAACATCGATATCACCATCATTTTTGTCACCCACGATATGGATGAAGCAATTTTACTGGCTGACCGTATTGTGGCGCTCAAAGCTAATCCGGGTGAAATCAAGGAAATTATTGAAGTAGACCTCCCTCGTCCACGCCTTCCTGACGTCATGTTAACCCCGGAATTTAAACAGCTACGCCAGCATGTTAATCAGTTGGTGCATGCTGAAGAAGATGAGCTTGATCCGGCACTGGCAGAACTTCCGGTCATTCCGCGCATGACCAAAGTCAGCAGCACAAAATAACCCTTATTAAAAAGCCCTTGGGACGACCCAAAGGTTTTAATCGCAGTGTTGGACGACCAACAATTAAGGTGATTACCATGCATGAGCAATATGTATTACCACTTGTTGATATTTCAAAACTCCAAAGCCCTCATTTGCCTGACCGCCTTGAAGTTGTGACTGCACTGGATCAGGCTTGTAAAGAGGTTGGTTTTCTTTATCTCAAAGGTGACCAGTTTAATTTTGACTACGTCAAAGCCCTGATTGAAGTGACCCGGTCTTATTTTGACCAGGATCTGGACACCAAGATGCAGCATTATATAGGCAAATCCAAAAATCATAGTGGCTATGTACCGATTGGTGAAGAACAGTTTGCAGGCAACAGTTATGACTTAAAAGAAGCCTATGATGTGAATTATGACTATCAGGGACCTGAAACAGACTGTCCTTTGCTAGGACCAACGTTATGGCCAGAAGATCCAAATTTTCAGGCAGCCGTCAGCCAGTATTATGGCCACTTGCGTGGGATCAGCCAGCAAATTTTTGCTGCCTTTGCACTGGCACTAGGCGTCAAGGAGGACTTCTTCGCAGATAAAATTACCAATGCACCAAGCCAGTTGCGTTTAATCCACTATCCCTATAATCCGGAAATACAGGATGCCGAAGGCATAGGCGCACATACCGATTATGAATGCTTCACCCTACTACTACCGACTGCACCCGGTTTACAGGTATTGAATAAAGCCGGTGAATGGGTCGATATTCCACTGATTGAAAATACTCTGGTGATGAATATTGGCGACATGATGGAAATTCTGTCCAATGGTAAATACCTTGCGACCAGGCATCGGGTGAAAAAGGTCTCGGAAGAACGTTATTCATTTCCATTATTTTGTGCTTGTAATTATGACACCGTGATCGAACCGGTCATTCCAACTGAAGATCGCAAATATTCTGCCCTGATGGGCGGAGAACACCTGTTTAACCAGACCGCACAGACTTTTCATTATTTAAAACAGCGCGTTGCTAGCGGAGAACTGATACTTAAAAATGCTGTACCACTTTCCTCTTTTGGCCTTGAGGAACAGGCGGAGACAGCATCATGAATCTGTTTGAAGTGATTAAGACTTTAAAACCCACCACCCCTCAACCAGAGATTATTCCTAATTTTTTATATGGCGCTTTTCGACGTAAAAGTATCAGCTTTTTTAATGGTCTGACCGATGAAAATACCATTGTGTACTGGTTCCAGTCGCGCAGCTTTACTATTGACCTGCGTCTAAAGCACCAGACACAGACAGCTGTCCCTGAACGCCAAGGCTGGATTGGTAACACATTTTGGGACGATGCCAGCCAGCTTTTATCCTGGGAAGTGAAAGACTATGCCAATTACCAGAATCATGTGCAGTGGCCGGAACCAGCCAAGTTACATGCGATTGGCAACTGCATTCTGGAATTTTCTCCAAGTAATGTCTATGTCGAAGACTGGCGCCAGCAGGTACAACGCGGTTTATTTTTAGGGCTGCGTCTTCAGTCTGCGTTTGATGTCCAATCCGGTCAGAATCTGGAAATGGATGGTGGTCTGATTATTTGTGCTGATCATATTGCCTATGCCCTGACACGTTTACCAGAAGTACAAAATACAGTTGAAACAATGGACTTAAAAGCCGTTGATCCAACTGTTTTTGCCTTGTTAGAAAGTTTTGAGGTTTCTATCGGGACTGATAGTCAAAGCAAAACTTATAGCACTCGTAGCGGTGAAACAGGCAAAGCCTTTAATCTGGAAAATTTTGAAGTTCTCAATGAAACCAGTCTGATTCAGCATGTGAGTTTAGATGGTCGCGACATTGACCTGATTTTTGAGCTGGATATGTACCAACCGGATTATGCGTTTCAGCACAAAACACCCACGCCTACTGAGGCTCAAAAATGGCTGAAGTCAGAACAGGATCACCTGATGCATCATGCAGAACGGGTGTTATAAGGAGGAATATGTCTTTTTTATATCTTTCAATTGCCATTATTGCAGAGGTCATTGCGACTTCTGCACTCAAAGCCTCCAATGGTTTTAGCGTGCTCTGGCCTTCGCTTGCCACAATACTTGGTTATTCAGTTGCCCTGTTTTTCCTGTCATTAACCATGAAAACCATCCCGATGGGCATTGCTTATGCAATCTGGTCAGGTGCCGGTATTATCCTGATTTCAACGGTTGGCCTGCTGGTATTTAAACAGCAACTGGATCTTCCCGCACTGATTGGTCTGGCATTCATGATTCTTGGCATTATTTTTATCAATGTATTTTCTAAAAGTACACAGCTTTAATTTTTTAATATTCATCTGACCAATAAAAAATCCCCCAGACTGGGGGATTTTTTATTGGTTTAAATTATCTTCTAGAATGAGAATACATGCACTATTTAAGTTCTTGTACTAGTGTTGGAACAATAACGCCATCCACATTCATTTCAGTCGTATAAATCCCGTTACTCACATTGAATTTATTGACATGGTAGCTGGAGCCATAGATCGAGTCGAAACCATCACCTTTGGTAAAGACTTTCTTGTTTGCGGCCAGATCCAGTAAATGCGTGCCATCAATAAACTGCATGTAGGTTTTCGCATCTACACCGACACGTTTAGACATGATCTGTGCAGCATCTTCACGTGTAGCCGGGTCATTGATGTATTTAACTGTTTTATCCCAGACCTGAATCACCTTTTTCCATTGCTCTTTATTGGCTTCCAGATGGGCTGGATTGACGGTCAAGGTATCGTAGATCAGACCAGGTTTATTTTTAGAGGTGAAAATAATTTTTGAACCGGCCACCGCGGATAAAGCCTGATTCGCCACTGGCTGCCATACCGCAATCGCATCAATATCGGAAGTTGCAAATACCTGTGGCAATTCATTGGTCATGGTGTTGACCAGTTTGACCTCATTCAGGCCAACTTTGGCATCATCCAGTGCAGTAGACAGTAGCAAGTGATCGACCAGGCCTTTTTCAGTGGCAATGGTTTTACCGCGCAGATCCTGAATCGAATTAATTCCATTCTTGGCAATAATTACATCATTTCCGGCTGAATAGTCGGTTGCCATGATCATCACACCTTTGGTCCCCCCTGAGCCAGTCACCAGATTGTCACCATTGGTTACCATCACTGCATCCAGCTGATTCGCCGCAAATGCAGAGAGTGAAGCAGAATAATCAAACCATTTAAAATCAGCATTGACTCCGGCGTCTTCCAGCCAGCCTTTTTCAATCGCTACCTGCCAGGCCACAAATCCGGGCCAGTCACTATAACCAATACGGATGGGCTGGGTAGTCACACTCCCTACTGCCTTGGCATTTGGCTCAGGTACTTTGGCAGTATTATCACAACCACTTAAAAGGATTGCAGACAGTACGGAGACTGACATCAGTGCTTTTTTGATCATTTTGCGACTTCCCCTATGCATTCGCATTTAAATTTAGTATTTGAAAGTTGTCTGGATTTCATAAACTCGCGCCAGCCACCGAAATGACTGATATCTGTAGCCTCTTCAAGCGCATAACCTTCACAGATAAAACTTTTAACCCAGGTGCCATCAATGAGCTGGGCATTGCCAATGCCCAATGGTGCCGGTACTTCTGCAACAATGTCTCCGAACAGTGCACGCGGAATATCCCAGACCTCTACTTCAATCGAGGAACCTGTCGCGTTGTATTGCAAACCGGGTTTTGGCGGTGTGGTATTTTTTAAGGCATAGAGTTTGTAATGCGAAGCAGTCCGGGTCTGCTTGATCAGGGTACCACCGCGTGTGGTAAGCTGAAAGTTCAGCGGCATACCGGTTAGATGTGCCCCAACGACAGCCAGTTTGACACTATGACTGGATGAAATTTCCGTGGTTTTTTCATAGGCCCGTTCAGAGGTTCCGAGCTTTAACTGGCTCGTCTGCTGCCATTTTTGCCCGAACTTGGCCAGTGCTTCATCCATCCAGGCTGGCGCAATAAAGGTCACACCAGTTGGCAGACCATCGGCACGAATGCGATTTGGCAGCGCCAAAGCCGACAGATCGGCAAAGTTCACAAAATTGGTATAAGCGCCCATGTGGCTATTTTTTACCAGAGGGTCAGCTTCTACGTCTGCAATGCTATAAATGGTGGGTGCGGTGGGCACCATCAAGGCATCATAATCTGCCAGCGTATCTTGAATGATACGGCTAAGTCGGGCGCGTTCATATTCATCCTGCATGGCATCGACAGCACTAAACTGGTCTGCCTGCGCAATAATTTGACTAATCACCGCATGGGTCTGCTCACGTTTCACCATTTTTTCAACTGCGCTGGTACGTTCAGCCACCCACGAGCGGTTATACAGCGCCGTTGCCAGTTGTTGAAATGGGGCAAAATCAATCGTCTCTACCGTATAGCCCAAGTCTTGTACCCGGGAGATTGCCAGTTGAAATGCTTTTTCAGTTTCAGCATCGTCATAAAATTCCAGCGTATCGGGAATGGCAATTTTTCCTTTTGAAAATTGGCTCGGTACATTCTGAGGATGTACTCGGGAATAATCATCGCTGGCATCATAGCCCTGCATGACTTGCGCCATCTGCCAGGCATCATCCACTGTTAAGGCGAAAATCGAAATCACATCGATGCTACGACAAGCCGGAATCAGGCCTGAGGTTGAGAACCAGCCTTTGGTCGGTTTAAGTCCGACAATATTATTATGACCCGCCGGAACACGGCCAGAACCTGCGGTATCTGTGCCTAGTGAAAATGGCACTAATCCATTTGCCACTACTACACTGGAACCGGAACTCGAACCGCCACTGATATATTCAGGATTAAAGCTGTTTTTCACTGCGCCGTATGGAGAACGCACGCCAACCAGCCCCGTTGCAAACTGGTCCAGATTGGTTTTACCGACGACAATCGCACCGGCAGCTTTTAATTTGGCTACTGCTGTTGCATCGGAAGTCGCCAGATAAGCTGCCTCTTTACATGCTGCTGTGGTATAGAACCCTGCAACATCAATATTGTCCTTGACTGCAAATGGCACCCCATAAAGTGGCAAGCTTGCAATATCTGCACCAGTCAATGCATCAATTTGTGCCTGTAATTGTGCTGCCGTCGCAATTGATATCCAGGCATGATCGTCATTATTCAACCCGGCAACATACTCAATCAGGTCACTAAGCTGGATATTGTTATTCTGGTAGGCGTGTTGCCAGTCCTGTACAGTCCATAAGTTGTGCACAGCTGTTCTCCTTAAGTGTGTTCGGTATTTTGTGGAATAGGTGGCATGACGGCATCCATCAGTTCGAGGTGCCCTTTAATTACGCCTTTCAGTGCAATAAATTGTTCGCTAATTTCTTTCAGATCACTGCTCGCGCCCTGCATCAGCATGACTTGCAGAATTTTTTCATCATCCAGCTGGATATGAAGCGAATTGATGACTTGTGCCAGATACTGCTGTTGCAGATCGACCAACTGACTGCGCAGCGGTTTCAGGCTAACGTCATAGAGCAAGGTAAGTGTGCCGACCATGACTTCATCGCGAATCACCAGATCATCAATCAGGTGACGGTTAATCATGTCGACAATGGCCTGCGAGCGGCTTTCATAGTGCTGCTCGACAATTTTTTGATCCATCGCATGCAGCGTGGTTTCTGGCACGGTAATACTGATCCGTGCCAATTTTTGTTTAGGCACGATGTTGATCCTTGGGTTGATATTGTGAAGATTGTTTAATGTGAAAGCCTGCGCGTACGCTAAGAAGCTCAACCAGAAAGTGAAGCCATGGATGCATTTTTTTATTTGAGTTCGGATTGTTCATGTGCATCTCCTGTGGATATTACAAAACCAAAATTTCGTATTACTTAGGAAAATGCAGAAAGCGTGCCAGTTTGTGCTTATTGGGACGTGATAAATGAAATTGGATAAAAAAGCGAAAAAAAGCCCCATAACAGTGAGATGGGGCTTGTTCTAAAGCAAAAGTAAGTTTTGTATTTCACCAGTTTATTCCATTTTGATTGCTCATGTCCTTGCTATTATTTTTATACATGAATGGTTAGCTGCTGTTTGTAATTGAGTGATCAAGTGTATTGCTCTCCTCTATTTATAGTTGTATATGAATAAAAGCATAAAGCGTGCCACAATATAAAATAGAGTGAAATTTTAGCAGAATGCTTGGGAAATTAATTACATACGCAAATTGAGGCAAAACAAGAATGATTTATTTTTTAAGTATGCCTAAAAAATAGACCATTTTGCACCATTGGGGTTCGGTGTGTGCATCAAAGTGTGGCTGAACGTATCAAACCTTATTAAGCAGGGTTTTTGTGAACTTGAGCGTGTAGGTCATCTAGGCTTAGCTTTACAGTGCTTTCAGCTTGCACTTCTTCAGCAAGCTTAAGCAGTTCTTTGTCTTCAATCAGATCCATCAGGCGTTCATACATATCCGCAGGTACACAATAGAATGCTGGGTTATTACGGTTCAGGATAGCGACTGCTTCACCAAAGCCGTTATTGACCACTTCCATTGGGTTCTTTTTGAGGTCTGACACGCTTGCGACAAAGCGTAAATGGATAATATTATTTATCTTGGCGATGTCCTAGATATGTAAACAATAGTCAAATGATACCAATTTAGAGATCTTTTAAAAGATCTGTTAAATAGTGTTTAAAACCAATGAATCCGTATATTGTTTTAATTAACCCGAATCGCGGATAAGAAATTGACTTGAAAAATAAGAGGACTAGAGCCATCAGTTGAGTTACCACACCAAACTCACAACTCTAGTCCTGATGTTCAATAGTACCGAATTATTCTG
>NZ_JAGFXZ010000041.1 GCF_019038395.1 Acinetobacter sp. BY419 | reverse complement strand
TCAATGGTTAACACTCCATCAACCTATGCCTGGTACTTATCTGGTCTGGTGTTCGAGTGGTTGCTGGAAAATGGCGGTGTAGATGCCATGCATAAGGTCAACCTTGAAAAAGCCAATCTGCTGTATGGTTATATTGATCAAAGCGATTTTTATGCGAATCCGATTGCAAAAGCAAACCGTTCGATCATGAATGTGCCATTTACCTTGGCAAATGCAGATCTTGAAAAACAGTTCTTGAAAGAAGCGGAAGCACAGCATTTATTGAATCTTGCGGGTCACCGTTCAGTGGGTGGTATGCGTGCAAGTATTTATAATGCTGTTCCACTTGAAGGCGTACAAGCATTGGTGAATTTTATGGATGACTTTGCCAAACGCAATGGCTAATCCCTGAAATAAAAAACCCAGCATATGCTGGGTTTTTTATGCATGCGATAATTTTAGAAAATAAAAGTATGCAGGATAAAGCCGCAGATCAGCATTCCCAGCATGAAAAAAAGGCACGACATCATATCAATATTATAAAGAGAGCTAAGATGGTGCTCGACCTGTTGTAATGTTTCTTCTTGCACGATTTTCATAGATATTTATTGTCCGATCTATTTATCGTTAATACTATTTGTTGTGAGTATTTTTATCATAAAAAATTGATTAAATAAAGTACATTCTTGATTGAAGGTCATAAATTTTTATTTTATTTAAATATTAAATTTGAGCGACAATAAATTATTTACACGAGAAATCAACCGCTTATTTTTATAAGGTTTTCGAGCTTAATTTAAGTATTTAAAATAAACTGGTTTGAATTTAAAAAGTGGAAAACCTGGCTTTTAATCGATTTAAATAGATGGCTAAGCGGTAAAGATTGTATAAAAAATAATCAAAAATTAAAATAATCAATAAAAATTAAGATGGATTAAAAGAAGATACACATCAAAATGGGTATCTTCTTTTTGGGGTTTGAGCTTAGACCGCTTTTCTATAAATATTGGCCTGAATCCATAAGTTGCCACGGATATACTGGCCAATTTCAAAATTCTTATACTCTGGATTGCGTGTTGCAATGCGGATCAGGGTCGCAGGCTGGCCTTCATCATGAATCAGGGTGACATCATACAGGGTATAGTCCTGATCCATAAACTGCATGGTAGTTTTCCCAACAATATTGCCCTGAAACCAGGCTTCATCTTCCTGACCCATGGTTTCGCCATAAAGATAAGCCACCATTTTAGAAAAATCTACAGTTACAGGTTCTTTATCTTCTTCTGACTGCGGCTGCCAGGCATCAATCTGTTCCTGCAAATTATCAGGGGCTATTCCATTATTGCCCGTCAGAATAGAATTCAAGGCACGGTGATGTTTGATCGAAGCCGGATCATCGACCACTAAATGCTCATGATCTGCAACCGCTTCCAGTTCATAGGCCCAGGCATTCAGATTTACCACATAGGGCTTATCTTTTTCATAATGTGGATGATTAACGCTATACAGACTATCGAAAGCATAAACGATATTGTTGGCACCCAAATTCAAGCGTAATACCGCCTGGGTATTGGATTTGCAGCTAATAATCCGGTCAATCGTGGCTTTGACCTGATAAGGGCTGTCAAAGCATGGGAAAGCAGTTTTTACCGCTTGAGGTTTATTGTTTTCAACGGCAATCACTTGACTCAACTGCACCGCAGCTTTGCTCGGTCCCTGAATCAGCCAGGTCTCTGTATCCATATCACACTCTTGTGCACAAAGGCCCATCGGCATGACCGGTGCATCAAGTGCTTTGCCTAACCACTTTGGAACATCTGTGCCAGGATTGTCGGTGAGCAGGTTCCAGTGTTCGACATGACTACCGAAATTTTGATCATCAATGGTGATGATCTCTGGGCTATTCTGATTTTTCATATGCACAATTGATCTTGGATGATGTATGTGTAGTTAATCGAGGGTCATTGCGATTTTTCAAGTCAATTAAATGAATTTTAAAATTAAAATACTAACCTGGTGAAGTCAAATTTTTTCACGCGTGAACTAAAGCAGTTTTATCAATCATATACTTATTCAAAATACAGATGACAGATCCCATGAAAATGGAGTGATTTAATCATCAACCTGATCATCCCAATTTGCTAGAATAACCATGATTTGTACCTTAATGGGAGGCCCTGTGTTGCCATTCAAACTTTGGGTCGATGCCGATGCATTGCCCCGTATTCTGCGAGATGTGATTATTCGTGCTTCGGATCGTTATCAGCTGGAGGTGACCTTTGTCGCCAATCAGCCAGTCGGAATCACCCCTTCGGTCAGAATTAATTCACTTCAGGTTATGAGTGGAGCAGATGCTGCAGATAAAGAAATTATTCTGCGCATGAAAGAGCATGATATTGTCATGACCCAAGATATTCCCTTGGCTGCGGAAGTGATTGAAAACGGTGGGATTGCGATTCATCCCCGGGGTGAGGTTTATACCACAGCCAATGTCAAAGCGCGTCTGCATCTGCGTGACTTTATGGACAGCCTGCGCGGCGCAGGTGTGCAAACTGGCGGGCCACCACCAATTTCAGAACGGGATAAACGCGAATTTTCCAGCGCACTCGATCAAACCATTCAAAAACAAATACGCAAAACTTCCGCGCTTTAAGTTTTATTCAGAGTGATTCGCATGCCGACACAAACCAATATGATTGCCACCTATGTCGTATTGGTTTTTATCTGGGCGACAACGCCACTGGCGATTGTCTGGAGTGTCACGGACTTATATCCACTCTGGGCCTTGGCATTACGCTTTTTTCTGGCTTTACCTTTTGCATTTGCCTTATTGTGGCTGTTTAAAACCCGTTTTCCAATTGACTCAATTTCAATGCATAGTTATCTGGCTGGCGCATGCAGTTTTATTGGCTCACAGATTTTTACCTATCTGGCGACGGATTATCTCAGTTCAGGCATTATCGCCCTGATGTTCGGTCTGGCACCGATCATGACCGGACTGATAGGCCATTTTGTGTTTCAGCTCAAGCTGTATGTTTCGCAGTGGGGTGGTATGGCGATTGCACTGCTGGGGCTTGGCATTATCTGTGTCGGTGGGAAAGATCAGCATATTCAGCCGATCGGAATTGGCCTGATGTTGCTCAGTGTTTTTATTTACTGTGTCTCGATGTTCTGGGTAAAAAAAGTCAATGCACCTTTAGAACCTATGGCGCAAGCTGCCGGCTCGATTGCAGTTTCAGCCGTCATGGCCTGTGCCATGCTGCCATTTATCTGGCAATTTGCACCGACCCAGATCCCACAGGCCAAATCACTGATCGGACTCAGTTATGCTGTGATCATGGCTTCCCTGGTTGCGATGTTCTGTTATTTTAAACTGGTACAGAAAATCAAGGCGACCACTTTGTCGTTGACTACCGTATTGACGCCGACGCTGGCATTATTTGTCGGGGTAATTCTGAATGATGAAAAATTGTCGGGTGGAGCAGTCATTGGCATCATTATCTTGCTGGCTGGTTTGTTGTTATATTTTTCCAGAGAGATTAAAGCGAGCTATATATCTCGCTTTTCATCATCTAGCAATACTGACTAAAACTGATTCATTCAGTGATTTAGGCAAAGTGAGCCTTGACGCACTCACCCAGTTTGACACGGTCTTGCGGATGCATGGTAATAAAATAAGCGCCGGTCCGATATTTACCATTTTCTTCTTCACGGCTGTAGGCCACCTGGGCGGTTGCAGCAATGTGGAAGAAATTTTCCGGGTGACTTAAAGTCACATGCAGATAGGTACTTTCAGCGATAGGGCGCTCATTAAAAAAGCTGAAACCGGTTTCCGAAAAATTCACCTGCTCTGGTACAGGTAACATGCTTTGTACAATTGCGTCATACAAAGATCCGGTAATAAGGTTTAATTTTTGATTAAATAAGGATAATATTCGAGCAATTTGTTGATCTTTTTCAGATAATTGTTCTAATTCGTAGTTAACCGCATGATCAAATTGATCTAGTTCTGCAAGTAGTAGAAAATAGCGGGGCAAGACGAAATTAGGATCGTAAGGATCATTCAAGGCAACATCATCGGAAATAATCTGATAATTAATTCGTAAGGCAGCATCGATTCGAGACATGACGCGTCTTTCCGCAAATCCGTTTGGATGCTGTACATTTTCCATAATTTATTACCTCGGACTAGATGGTTATGTTCAAACCAATCTCGCTGTATATAGGGTTGAAATATACTCGCGCACGGCGTAGTAACCACTTCATTTCTTTTATCGCATTGGTCTCAATGATCGGCCTCACACTCGGTGTGGCAGTTCTCATTACAGTCTTGTCTGTGATGAATGGTTTTGACCGAGAATTAAAGAATCGTGTCTTAGGAATGATACCTCAAGCGACTGTTTCCTCAACACAAATTTTAACAAATTGGCCAGAACTTGCAAAGAAAATTGAAGGGCATAAACATGTCCAGGGGGTTGCACCTTTTACCCAGTTACAAGGGATGCTGACCGCTCAGGGCCAGGTCGCCGGCATTATGGTCAGCGGGATTGAGCCCGAGTATGAGAAAAAAGTATCAATCATACAAAACCATATGGTTGAGGGCAGTATTGACAGCCTGAAAAAAGGTGAATTCGGTATTGTTTTGGGCAAGCAAATGACCGATGCCATGGGTGTGGGTTTAAATGACAATATTACTCTGGTGTTGCCAGAGGCCACCCCTTCACCCGCCGGTGTAGTCCCGCGTTTTAAACGTTTTAAAGTAGTGGGAATTTTCAGCATTGGTGCTGAAGTCGACTCGATGATGGGTTATATCGCGTTAAATGATGCGTCGACTTTGTTGCGTCTGCCTGATGGTGCACAGGGTGTGCGTCTGAAACTGGATGATATTTTCCTGGCACCACAAGTGTCTCAGGCAATCGTGCGTGATCTGCCGGGGAATTTTTACGCTTCGGACTGGACCTATACGCATGGTAATCTGTTCAGCGCGATTCAGATGGAAAAAGCCATGGTCAGCCTGCTTTTATTCCTGATTGTATTAGTGGCAGCATTTAATATCGTTTCATCGCTGGTGATGGTGGTGACTGATAAGAAATCAGACATTGCCATTTTACGGACTTTGGGTGCTTCACCTGCCACCATTACCAAAATCTTTATGGTACAAGGTACTGTGATTGGGGTAATTGGTACTTGCGCAGGTGCAATCCTCGGGATTATTGCGGCAACCAGTATCAGCAGCTTTATTGGCTGGTTAAACAATACTTTAGGTCTGAATATGTTTGATGCCTATTTTATTAACTACCTACCTTCTTATCTGCGCTGGCAGGATGTCTTGGTGATTGTGGGCTTGTCACTGGCCTTAAGTTTTGTCGCGACGATTTACCCCGCTTTACGTGCAGCCAAAATTCAACCGGCAGAGGCTTTGCGTTATGAGTAATCTGATTTTAGATGCCCAGAATATTCACAAATCCTTTACCGATGGTAAAGCCACGGTCGAGGTGATTCGTGGCTTGTCGTTACAGGTTAAAGCAGGTGAGTTTGTCTCGATTGTCGGTTCAAGTGGGTCTGGTAAAAGTACCTTATTACATGTTTTGGGTGGACTAGATCGTCCCACAGCAGGACAAGTGATAGTGAATGGTCGCCGTTTTGATACCTTGTCTGAAGCAGAACGCGGTTATGTGCGGAATGAGCATTTGGGCTTTGTTTACCAATTTCATCATCTCTTGCCAGAATTTACGGCACTGGAAAATGTGGCCATGCCACTGATGTTACGCGATAGCGTGAAGTTTAAGGAAGCCAAACAGCAGGCTGAATATTTGCTGGAACGCGTCGGTCTGTCACATCGTCTGACCCACAAGCCAGGTGAATTATCTGGAGGTGAACGTCAGCGTGTGGCTTTGGCGCGTGCAGTAGTGGGCAAACCAAAACTGATGATGGCTGATGAACCCACCGGAAATCTGGACCGTAAGACTGCAGCAAAGATTTTTGAACTGCTGACCGAATTGCAACGTGAATTCAATATGGCAATGCTGATTGTGACACATGATGAACAACTGGCACATGCTGCAGACCGGATTTTACATATGCAGGATGGTCTTTGGGTCACAGCCTAAATCAAGAGAATATTCGCATTTGATTGAAGCTCACTCCGGTGGGCTTTATTATTGGCCGAAATAATAACAATAAAGAATAAGATCCAATGTTGCAGTGGTTGTGTATTGGCTGGATTATAGGCCTTGCCTGTATGGGGAAAAATTTTCTGTCTGTTCATCTGAGCGGCACGGCAGTTTTTATCGTGGCATTGCTGTGGTATCTGTGTTGTCATAAATTAAAATTCATGTTGAATACACCGCTGCGAAGCTTGTTGATTACTGGATTCAGTCTGCTTTTGGGACTGTTTCTAGGTCATGCTTATGCCAATCTGCAACTGGCTGAACGTTTTACCAAGCGAGAGCACGAAGTTTCCGAAAAAGAAATTGTGGTGTATATCAAAGATCTGAATAAGCTTGGTGATCAGAATATCCAGCAAGCCCTGCAGGTACTCCATCCTGATGGCAATACAGTTAAATGGATGGGATTTCTGCCAATCTCAGATCCTGCCACTTCATCCAGTTTAATTTCTGCTGAGACCCAGCAGCGAACCCTTAAGTTAGGACATTATTATCGGTTGCAAGGCCAGATCCGTCCGCATCACAGTTATGCCACACCAGGTGCCTTTGATGCAGAAAAATGGGCATTACAGCAAAATGTCATGGCTGGGTTTAGGATCAAGCACATCCAAGAGCTGCAACCGCAACAACTCTATGCGTTAGGTCATGGCAAATATCTACGTCAGCAGCAAAATTTGGGTCAGCGATTTTTACTTTGGGTAGAGCGGCAGCGACTGGCATTAAGAGAATTTCTGGCCAGACAGCCGGTGCAGCATAAGGGATTGCTACTGGCCCTGTTAAGCGGTGATGAAAGTCTGTTGAATCAAGCAACCGAACAGCAGTTTCAACGGTTTGGCATGAGTCATTTATTGGCAATTTCTGGACCACATGTCCTGATCTTTGCCTTTATTATCTGTGGCAGTTTGCAATATCTGATTTCAAGGTACACGCCGCAGATTTATCTGAAATGGCCAAGGCAGTATTTTTTGAGCCTGCCTTTCTTGCTGTGTGTATTGCTGTATTGTGCCTTTGTCGGCTTTGAAATTCCGGCGCTACGCACTTTGCTGATCTGTGTGATTGTGACTTTTACACTGTTGCTCAGGCAAAGCATGCAGCCATTAAAACTGTTGATTCTGAGTGCCGCATTATTGTTACTCTTTGATCCTTTTAGTATTTTATCGGCCGCATTCTGGCTGTCTTACGGGGCCTGTTTTGTTTTGCTGCGAATCTATCAGACCATTCAGCAGCAACCGCGTCAGACAGAACAAACACTATTACAACGGCTATATTTTGCAATGACCGTCTTGATAGAGTCGCAATGGAAAATCTTTCTGGCCCTGTTTCCCTTAATGATGCTGTTCTTTAAGCAGGTGGCATGGATTACGCCGCTGAGTAACTTGGTGGCTATCCCTTGGATTGGTCTGCTGATTGTTCCGGTGGATATTGTTGCAGCTTTACTGTTTTTCGTCTCTGAGCCCCTATCGAGTCTGCTATTTCAGCTGAATGATATTTTTATTTACATGCTGCTGGTATTTCTGAATCTGCTGGATCGGCTGTTTGCGCCACAACTGATTCCAGTCGCGATGAATGTCTGGATGGTTGGTCTATGTATTCTGGGATTGCTGATTGTGTTTTTACCCCGTGGCTTAGTGCCCAAAAGCTGGACAGTGCTTGCCTGTGTGCCGCTGTGTATTCCTCAGCTCAATCAGCATGCATTTCAGCTGTCTATTCTAGATGTGGGTCAGGGACAGGCCATCTTCATTCGTGATGGGCAGAACACCATGATGATTGACATGGGCGGCTATTATGATGAAGAAAAATTCAGTATTGGCCGGCAAGTGATTATGCCATTTTTGTCTGTCCAGGGTGTAGCCAGACTTGATCAATTGATCTTAACCCATCTGGATCAGGATCATAGTGGTGCTTATCACAGCATTAAAGATAAATTAAACATCAAACAAGTGTCATCTAACCAAATTCCTGAAACAGCTGCTTCTTCACGCTTTCAATTTTGTTATCAAGGACAGCAGTGGCAATGGTCTGAGGAGATTAACTTTAAAATTCTGGCACCTCAACAGCAGCTGTTAAACATGCCAGACTTCAATAAAAATGACCGGTCTTGTGTGGTATATGTACAAATTAAAAATGCCGGGCCTTATCAAAATTTTTTACTGATGGGCGATGCGGGCTGGGAGACTGAATATCAGCTACTCAAAGATTATCCGGAACTTCAAGTCGATGTACTGGTGCTTGGACATCATGGCAGTCAGCACAGTTCAGCCTATCAGTTTTTAGAAGTCTTGCAGCCTAAACTGGCGATTGCCTCAGTAGGGAAATTTAACCGTTATGGTCATCCAAGCCAACTGACGCAGCAGCGACTGAAAGAACTCAATATTCCCTTGTTGACCACAGCAGAACAGGGCAGTGTGCACTTTCAGCAACAAGGCTCACAATTGGTACTCTCTGCCGAACGACATCAATGGCAGTGGCTGTATCGTCAGCCTTTAAGTCACTGATTCCAGTATGGGTGAAACGTCATGTAGTTCTTGTGTTCTTAACGCATTTACTTTGCCCAAGGCTTGTTCATGTTCAAGTTTATAGAGATTTCCCAGGTCTTGATGCGCATTAAAGCGTTTATAGCTCCAGTGATAATGTTCAGGATGGCGACGGATTAAATTTTCAATGCTATTAATAATGACTTGTGTGCCCTGATTAGCATTGCCACTATAAATTTTTTCATCAACCGCTTCGATAAAAATATCAAAACCATCTTCGGTATTACGCAGGGCATATAAAAACAGGGCACGGGCTTTGGTCTTTTGAATCAGCTTGGCACTCAGATTACTGGTGGCCAAAGGTACGCCAAAATACGGAATATATTCACCACCGACATTCGGCGTATGATCTGGCAAGATCACAGTCGTACCGCCTTGTTTTAAGGCCTTAAAAATCTGACGGACACCAGATTCATCGGTCGGTACCAAATGTGCCTGTTCGCGGCTACGAGCAGCCCGTACAAATTGATCTGCAGCCTGATTTTTCACCGGTTTGTACATAATGGTCATTGAGGTAAACTGGGCGACATAGGCATTCATAATTTCCCAGGTACCAAAATGCGGCACAATTAACACTAGGCCTTTATTTTGTGCCAGTGCATCATGAAGTAGATCTTCGCCAATGACGCGATGAACGCGTTTAATATTTTTTTGATTGCTTGAGCCCCAAATCGTGAAGAACTCGAAATATGACATTAATTCATTGCGAACCGCAGCACGGTTAATCTGTTCACGTTTCTGATTGGAAAGTTCAGCGAGACTGATTTCAAGATTCAGACGAATGACTTCCGAGGTTTTAGTGACTTTAAAACTGTTCACAATAAAGGCCAGAATACGGGCCATCCATCGAGAAACCGGAAGCGGTTGGCGGCTAATGTATTTGAGTAAACCGTAAGCTGAATTCCGTGAGCCCTGTTTCGTCATTGATTTAGTCTAAGTACAAAAATAGAGAACAAAATTTATTATAGGCGAAAATGTTTTGTTTAGACAGAATTACCCGATTCAGTGTATATAATGGGTTCAATATAAATCAATTTATTGGATTATTTATGTCCGATTGGCCACCAAAACCTGAAAATCAAATACAAAATACGCAACAGCCAGTTCAACCGACTGGTCCGGAATGGAAACTGCTGGAAAAAGCAGTTTTAGCTTCGGTTGAAGAGCAGCGCCGTGCACGCCGTTGGGGAATTTTCTTTAAATTTCTGACTTTTGCTTATCTGCTCGTCGTCATTCTGGCTTTAGGCAAGAGCTGTAGTTCTGTTTCCTCAGATGCCAGTGCGGGTGCAGGCTCTCATATTGCAGTCGTGGATATTGTGGGTACTATTGCAGCCGACAAGCAGAGTGTGAATAGTAGCAATACCATTAAATCACTGAAAAAAGCCTTCGAAAATAAACAAAGTAAAGCAGTGGTACTGAATATCAACTCACCTGGCGGTTCACCGGTACAGTCCGATGAAATCTGGCAGGAAATTCAGTATCTTAAAAAACAGCATCCGGGGAAAAAACTTTATGCTGTGATTGGTGATACCGGTGCCTCAGGTGCCTATTATATTGCCTCGGCTGCAGATGAAATTATTGTCAATCCTTCCAGTTTGGTAGGTTCTATCGGTGTGATCATGCCGAATTATGGTGTGAGCAATTTGATGAAAAAACTCGGTGTTGAAGACCGCACCATGACTTCAGGCGACAATAAAGCCTTGCTGTCGATGACTCAGCCGATTGATCCTGCGCAAAAAGCACATGTACAGGGGATTCTGGATGATGTACATCGTCACTTTATTAATGCCGTGAAAGAAGGGCGTGGCAATAAATTGAAGTCAAATGATCCTGCCATTTTCTCCGGTTTATTCTGGACGGGCGATCAGGCAGTGAAGCTCGGCGTTGCAGACCGGATCGGAAGTTTAAATACCCTGAAGCGTGAACTTAAAACTGATAAAGTCTTGAATTACACCATTGAATACAGTCCATTCGACTCAGTATTGGGCCGTATGGGATCATCCATTGGCGATGGAATTGCTTCTTCGGTTGCACAGAAACTTCAGTCAGAAAACAGTACGACACTGCAATGAAACCATTGATTCATTTCGCGCACGCCAATGGCGTGCCATCGAAAGTCTATCAAAAACTGTTTGATGGGCTGCAAGATGATTACGATATTATCTATGTGCCGCTATTGGGACCTGATAAGCGTTATCCAGTGAATAATCATTGGAAGAGTCTGACCCAGCAAGTGATTGACAGTATTGTGCGTCAGTCATATGGGCGACCAGTCATTGGTCTGGGACATTCTCTGGGGGCAGTGTTAACCCTTCAAGCAGCTTTACAGCGCCCGGAACTGTTTTCGCAAATGATCATGCTTGACCCGCCAATGATTATGGGCAAAGAAGCATTTGCCTTGCATATCGCGAAAACTTTTCGCTTGAAAGCATTGGACAAAATGTCTCCGGCAGGCCTGTCCAAACGTCGTCGCGACCATTGGGATTCACGTGAACAGGCAGCTGAATTACTGCGCCCTAAAGGTTTTTATCAGGATTTTGATGCAGATTGCTTTCAGGCTTATATTGATTATGCCTTGCAAGATGACCCAATCCGCGGCGGGGTAGAGCTCACTATTCCTAAAATGGATGAAGTGGCAGTCTTTAGAACCAATCCCTCGCTATGGTGGTTGCCTCAGGCCAAACCAAAAGTCCCGGTGCATTTGGTCGTGGCTGAGAACGGTCCATTTCTGGCCCGGAAGTTCCCGCAGCAAGTACAAAAGAAATTTGGTATTCCTTTTACTGTTACCGAGGGAGGACATATGTTTCCGTTAGAGAGACCGGAAGAAACTGTTGAACTAATTAAACAATTAATTCAAAGGTAAGAATGGAAAAATTTATAGCTCTCTTAGGTGTATCTAGTCTTAGTGCTTTTCTAGTTATTTTTGTTTTATGGTTGTGCAAAAATTGGTTTTTAACCCGGTTAACTGAGTCAATTAAACATGATTATTCAACGAAACTGGAAGAGTACAAATACAATATAGAAATTCGTCGTAAAGCTGAGCAAGTAGCTAAGTTACTAGCCTTATGGATAGAAAGACCTCCGGAAAGAGAAGAATTAAACAGACTGACCTTTGAGTGCTTTTTATGGTTGCCAGATGATATAGCTCAAGACCTAAGTAAATTATTTAATTATCAGGAAGAAGACAGTATTACGGTTAGATCTGTTTTATTCAAAATAAGACAACATTTAGTAAAAGAGTCTGAGGATAATCAAAAAGTTCTAAAAGATTTTGAAATTATAGTATTTCCTAAAAATTAAAAAAACGCATCCGAGGATGCGTTTTTTTATATCTAAACTTTTTTACAACTTGCAGAATTGAACAGGCTCTTGCATTTTCTGGTTTCGATACAGCACACCATCTTCAGTATGTTGAATGATACCGCTACAAACCCATTCTACGACTTGTGGATAGATCATATGCTCGAGGCTATGCACACGCGTTGCCAAACTTTCTACCGTATCGTGGTATGAAACCTTGAGAACGCCTTGAGCAAGTGCTTGTCCTGCATCCAGTTCAGCCGTGACATAGTGGACCGTACAACCGTGCAGAACATCACCGCTATTGAGTACACGCTGATGGGTATGCATGCCTTTATAATAAGGCAATAGGGAAGGGTGAATATTCAACATTTTCCCTTCCCAGGCTTGCACAAACTTTTCACTTAAAATTCGCATAAAGCCGGCGAGTACCACCAGATCAACCTCCCAATCCAGCAGTTGCTGATGCATCACATCATCAAAAGCTTCACGGTTTGGATATTGCTTGTGTTCAATAACTGCAGTCTGTATGCCTGCGTGCTGTGCACGCGTTAAAGCAAAGGCTTCAGGTTTGTTGGAAATCACGCCCACAATTTGCCCTGAAAGATTGGCATCAATCAAGGCTTGCAGATTTGATCCACTACCTGAAACAAGTACAGCAATTTTAATCATGCGAAATTACGCGAAGATCACACGAATTTTTTCGTCTGCGCCTGCAACCGATTCAGCATTGTCTTGAATCTGACCCATTGCCCATGCTTTTTCGCCAAGATTGTTGAGTAATTCAACAGTTTTGTCTGCATCAGCTGCATCAACCACAAGTACCATGCCGACACCACAGTTAAAGGTGCGGTACATTTCAAACTGTTCTACACCGCCTTCACGTTGTAGAAGTTTGAATAGCTCAGGCCATTCCCAAGAAGATTCATTCACAAGCGCTTGAGCACCATTAGGAAGTACGCGAGGTAAGTTACCTGGCAAACCACCACCTGTGATGTGCGCCATAGCGTGTACATCGACATGTTTTAATAGTTCAAGAATTGGTTTGACATAAATACGGGTTGGTTCCATTGCAACATCTGCAAGTGGACGAGCATCAACGATTTGAGTTAAATCAACGTTTTTTACGTCTAAGATTTTACGAAGCAGTGAGTAGCCGTTTGAGTGCGCACCTGAAGAGGCTAACCCAATTAAAACGTCACCCGCTTTAACTTTAGAGCCATCAATAATTTTGCTTTGCTCAACAACACCGACACAGAAACCTGCAAGATCGTAATCTTCGTCTTCATACATGCCCGGCATTTCAGCAGTTTCACCACCGACCAATGCGCAGCCTGCAAGTTCACACCCAGCGCCAATACCAGTGACTACATTTGCAGCAACATCAACATTTAAGTGGCCAGTTGCATAGTAATCAAGGAAGAACAGTGGTTCAGCACCACAAACAAGAAGGTCATTCACACACATTGCAACCAGGTCTTGACCAATCGTGTCATGACGGTTCAAATTTAGTGCCAGACGTAATTTTGTACCAACACCATCTGTGCCAGATACGAGAACAGGTTCTTCATAACCTTTAGGAATTTTACAAAGTGCACCAAAGCCACCTAGACCGCCCATAACTTCGGGACGTGAGGTACGCTTAGCGACAGATTTGATACGATCGACTAACGCGTCGCCCGCCTCAATGTCGACACCTGCATCCTTGTAGCTTAAACCAGTGTTTGGGGTAGAAGTTGAGTTGCTCATAATGAAGTCTCCGCATTCGCGGGGGCGATTATAACCTGAATATGTAAAACTCTTATGGCATTTGTGGCCTAAAATGCTATCTTTATTAAAATATTTTAATTTTTATAAAGATTAATAGAGAAAAGGCAAGATTCTATGGTCGATCGTACTTTACGGCGCATTCTTATACTTGCTGGTATAGCATTGATACTTTGGGTTTTATATCTGCTTAAACCAGTGGTGGTTCCCTTTGTGGCGGCTTTTCTAATCGCTTATTTGTTTAGCCCCTTGGTCGATGCTTTACACCGCATTGGCTTGGCTCGATGGCTCTCAATCAGCTTTGTATTTATCGGAATTGGGGTCGTGGTCACATTGGTCATGTGGTATCTGGTGCCGCTGGTTTGGCAGCAGCTCATGTATGCGCGTGATAGTATTCCGGCCGGGATCCACTGGATCAATTATATTTTCTTACCGTGGCTTTCTGATACTTTAAATCTGGTACCGATGGAAATTGATACCGATCAGATTTCCTCCGTGGTGATGGATTATGTCCAGACCAATTATAGTGCAGATAGTATTCAGGCGATGATTCTAAAACTGGCACAATCTGGCCTGAACTTTATCCAGATTGGCGGCACGATTGTTCTGATTCCGATTATTGCCTTCTATTTCTTGCTAGATTGGGATCGGATGCTGAACAGCTTACGCCGTTTAATTCCCCGCCCTTATGAGAAAACGACCTTAGAGATTGTGGGTGAATGCCATAGTGTCCTGGGTGCCTTCGTCAAAGGTCAGTTCCTGGTCATGATTTTGCTCGGTGTAGTTTATGCCGTAGGACTTCAACTCATTGGCCTGGAAATTGGTTTGATCATCGGGATGATTGCCGGATTGTGTAGCATTATTCCTTATCTGGGTTTTGCTGTCGGGATTATTGCTGCAGTCATTGCAACCTTCTTCCAGTTCGGAATGGACTGGTGGCAACTGCTACTGGTCGGGATTGTCTTTATGGTGGGGCAGGCGGTCGAAGGTTATATTCTGCAACCGTTCTTGCTGGGTGATAAAATCGGTCTTTCTCCTGTCGCTGTGGTGTTTGCAGTTCTGGCGGGTGCGCAACTGGCCGGTTTATTGGGCATGCTGATTGCTTTGCCGGTGGCAGCCGTGATTGTGGTCTTACTACGACATATCCGTGACTATTATGAACATACTCAATTTTATGGTGATCGGGCTGTTGTCATGCAAGATGCATCTACCCGCTCAATCAATATTGAAACAGCAGAGCTAGAAGTTGATATTGAAATGAAAAAGCCAGCGCAAAAACCGCTGCAAGCAGATGAGAACTCAAGTAAAATTCATGATCCTCATAGTAAAGACTCATAAGGCCAAAACATCATATGCGTCAATTGCAGTTAGATATAGAACCTCAGCTTGATGCCCGAATCAGTGATTTTTCAGGGCCGAGTTGGGGGCATGTCATTGATGCTGTCCGTCAATTACATGCAGGGCTGATCAGCCGTTTTTATGTCTATGGTGGAGCGGGTACCGGTAAGAGTCATTTATTGTCTGCCATCTGTGACTCTTATCTGGACGTAGGTAAATCTGCGATTCAGGTGTCTTTACTTGAGCTTCTAGATGCGCCGACCGAGGCAATTACCTCTCTGGATCGATTTGATCTGGTAGCACTCGATGATATTGAGGCGATTAGTGGTGTACCACATTGGCAACGCGCCGTCTTTCACCTGATTAATTATAATAATGAAGGGGGTGGCCAGTTGGTGTTTTCTTCACGTTTTGCGCCCATTGAACTTAAACTTGAATTACCAGACTTGCAATCCCGACTCACTCAGGCCGTCAGTACCCGTGTTCCGAGTGGCAGTCTGTATGCTGATCGTCATGCTCTGGTTTCATCAGTACTCGATCGTCGTGGAATCCATCTGGATCCTCAAATTTTTGATTACTTGCTGAATCACGGACCGCATCAAACTTCGGTTCTTTTGCAGAGATTAGAACAGATTATTCAATTACTTAAAGGGGAAAAATTAAAGGTCAGCAATGCCAATCTGCGACAGATTTATGCCTTGATTGACGAATATCGGTAAACTATAAAAAATCTTGAGTAATTACTCAGTCTATGCCACAGTAAGGCAAAATAATTCGCTGTTGCAAGGATTCTGCAACTTTAGAAGAAAAAGAAAGAGATAAAAATTAAGGAGAAGGTTATGCTCAAGAAGAGCATAGGCATTGCTTTGCTATGTATGGCGGGGCAGGCGTATAGTGCAGATATTGTTGTAACGACTACAGAAGATATTGAAAAAGATGACAAGGAATGTTCACTTCGAGAAGCGATTGAATATGTTAACCGTGGCTTAGCCAAAGCTGGTTTTATGGGGTGTGGCGGGGAAAACTCATCCAGTACCATTATTTTAAAAGAAAAAAATACCTATGTGCTAAACAAGCATATTGCCATTAAAAAATCTCTTATCATCCGTGCGGTCGCAGAAATTGATGGGGAATTCAGTACGGAAGAAAAAGCATTAGGCTTGCATAATGCCCATATTCAAATGAAAGGTACCGATAACCTTTTCCGGATCAACAGTACAGATACACTGGTTCAGGTAAATTTGAAAGAATTGGATCTTGAAGGCTGTGGTAAAACCAGTTGTGCTGAACAAGGTGGCTTAATTTATAATAAAGGACAGTTGGTTTTAGAATATAGTCGTCTTTTTAATGCTGCTGCCAACTTGGGTGGCGCAATTTATAATGCTGGAAAGTTTGGTCAGAACTTAACAAGCCGTGCAGAAATTAAAAACAGCCTGATCGAAAATAATAAAGCGCAACGAGGCGCGATCCTGTATAGCGAACTACCTGCATTCCTTATTTCTCAAAGTGTACTTAAAAATAACCAGACACTGGATAATTCAGCGGCCAATATTTATAGTGCGGGACAGTTTGCCGATTCCAGTAAAGATCAAAGTATTAGTGGAGAGGTGTTGAGCAGTACGATACTAAAAAATAAGGGTGTACTCATTAATGTCATGGACGGGATGGGATTGAATAATCTCACCATGGTTGACAATGAAGATACTGCTTTACGTATCCATGCTCCGAATGGCAGGGCTTATGTGGCAAATAGTATTATTTTAAGAAATGGTACACAGGATTGCCAAATTATAAATGGTGATAAGTCTTTGCTGCAAAACAATCTGTTGACACCTTCCTGTGGTGTGGGAGATACAATCGCACCGAATCAATTCTGGAATAATACACAATTATTTGCTGAATCTTCAGATAAAAGTGAAGGTATGTGTCAAACCTTAAATGAAAATAACAATGCCATACTTTGTCCATACAGGGTACCTGAAGGTCAATTTCTTGGTTATATGCGTCCCAGAATTTTGTTGAACTATATCCTTGTGAACGAATCGCCGATTGTAAATAGAGGCACAGCATTGAATCTGGCAGATCCAACAGTAGCATGTGAGGCTGCTGATCAACGCGGGATCAACCGTTTGATGGATAATTTATTTTGTGATCGTGGAGCTATTGAAATCACGATTCCAACCTCGGGCAGTCTGGTTGGACAAGACCTGTTAAAGGGTGAAATTGCCAAGTTTTCAATTGAATCTTATCTGGGAGATAGTGATTTAATTCCAAAACAACAGTGCAATGCCATTATGGGTCAAAATCCGGCGGGTGAGCCTTGGCAAGATGGCTGTTTGAAAGTGGTACAAACTAAAACAGGGTCCAAGGGTAAAACAATCATCGATATTTATGGGAATGTTGTTTATACCCCAGATTCTGCCTGGCATGGGGCAGATATTTTCGAACTACAAGTGGTGACTTCATCTACACGATTTAATAAAAGTAAACCATATCTGACCGTTACTACTCAAATTGTTCAGGCGCCAAAAAATGAAATGCAAGACAAATCGGTCAAAACTTCAGGTGGCTCATTGGGTGGTGGTGGATTACTGATTTTACTCGGCTTGATAGGCTTGCGTCGCGGATTAAGAAATTAAGGAAAAATCATGAAAAATTATAAAAAAGGACTGCTTGCGGCCATGATTTTATCTGCCATGAGTTTGATGGCAGCCGAAGATAAAACAATATATGTCACTACTCTTGCCGATGAAGATGGCGAGAATAATAATGCCTGTTCTTTACGAGAAGCAATTAAAACTGCAAAAATGGATAAATCTTATGGTGGCTGTAATGTAGGACGTACGCTTCGACTGGATGGTTCGGCCCCAGATGTAATTCAGCTTGAAGCAGGCGAGTACAAACTGGATCGAGAGCTTATCGTAGAGTCTGCCCTCAAAATTCATGGGAAAACACCATTTAGCTATACCCGTCGTAGTCCGATTACGAATTTATACCCAACTCGAGAAGCTTTAAAAACTACAATTTCAGGTCAGAAAAAAACCCGATTATTTAATAGTATGGCCAGTCAGTCTAGCTTGGAGATATATCATCTGATCTTGAAAGATGCTTATGCTGTAAAAGCTGGGCAAGACCTGGGAAATGGCGGTGCTTTTTATGTGGCGGGCCCTTTAACTATTATGAATAGTGAAATTGTAAATTCCCAGGCTGCGACAGAAGGTGGGGCAATTTATAGTGTGGCAATGAATACAGAAAAAAACATTACCATTCAGGAGTCCTTGCTGCATCAAAATAAAGCCAATTCATATGGTAGTGTATTGGCCATGGAATGCCTGGGAAATTTAGGCATGACCCAAACCAATGTGGCAATTAATGCCAGCAGTATCGTCAATAATGGTTCAACTCATACGGCCAGTATTCTTGATTTTTGTGGCTACGCCTCGGTCGAAATAAATAATTCTACTATTGCTAAAAACACGACAGGTGCAACCGGATCTATCCTGCGAATGGCGAATCAAAAAAATCGTCCGCTCAGTGCCTTTTCCAGTTTAACAGCCGCGAGCAATACCATTGTCGAAAATATAGCCAAATCTACGCTATTTTATGACAATGTAGGCTCTAAAGTTTTTGGGTTTAATGTCCTGGCATTCAATCAGGGCTTATCTTGCGAATATGGCTTGAATCAGGGGAATCCGACCAAAGAACAACAAGTCAAATTCTACACAACACAAAATGCAATTCAAAGCACTGGCCCTTCGCGTTGTGTACTGCCGCCATTAGAAGAAAATGCCACTTCAAATAATCTTGATGTATCTACTAGTGATATAAATAGCTTGTTAACAGCATATCTTGAACCAGCTATTGATAACCGTTTTCTGGGTATGTATTATCCGCGAAATAATCAGACGACAACTGATCTGGTGGATGTGGGTGTAAGTGGCTGTATGGAACAAGACCAGCGTGGTATTGATCGTGTGATTGGCTCCACATTGACCTTGAATCCAGATGCAAAAAATACCTGTGAGATCGGCTCAGTTGAAATCCGACGTCTTACTGCGGCAGATATTACGGATCTGAAAAATAGCAACCTGATCGAGTTGAATACGTTCTATCAGGAAAATATTGATGATATTAAAAGAATTAATGCCGATAAAAATACACCGGCAGACGAGCTGCCTGGCCTAAAGGAAGAGTTAAAAGAATACGAAGATCTGCTTAAATATACCAAGCAATATCAGAAATACCGGGCAATCTATATCAATCCTTTTACTTTAGCTATGCCTCAAGAAAACCTGATTGGCAATCAGGTTCAAACTCAAATATTTAATTCAAAAACTTATGATATTAGTGTGAAATCTCTGGGTGTAGGCGGATTAACCGGTACCGGTAGTTCGACCCGTGTGGAAGGAACTCCAAATGATCCAAATCTTAAGTGTGAGTGGAAACCTGATTTAAACCGGATCATGATGTATCGCACTGATGGGAAACAGACCAGCCTGGTTGATAAGGAGTTTTGTAGTTACACGCTTAAAGACCGGGCTACAGGTGCCAGCAGTGCAGGCATTTTAACAGCGGTTTTTAACAATATTGCCCCTATTGCAAAAGATGATGAATATCGGATTAGCCCAGAGAATAATCTTACAGTGACTGTCAATCCGCTTGAAAATGATAGTGATGACGGGGATGGACCATTACCATCAGGAAAGTCCGCTTTTTATCAGGATAAAGATGGAAAAGAGATTCCGATTCGCATTGTTAAGCTTCCTGCGGGAGTCTCCGTGAAGGCCGAACGGCAAGGAGAATGTCCGGATCTCCATCAAAATGAGACGTGTTACGGGGGAATGCTGACATTTAGTGTGAGGAATAATCTAAGCCAGGCAGATTACAGCATGGAATATACAATTTTTGATGCAGATAAAAAAATGTCAGAAACAGCAATGATCTTGTTACGTAATACGGTGAAAAATACAAATACATCCTCAAGTGGTGGAGGTTCAACTGGTATTTGGGGACTGCTGGGGTTATTAGGACTTGCGGGTTATCGCCGATTAAGAAAATAAAATAGGGTTGAAGCATCAAAAAAAGCCTCCATGTGGAGGCTTTCTGCTATTAAGCGCTTAATGGGAGCTAGGCTGCTGAGTGACTTGCTGATATTTGAGAATGTATTCTTCCCGAATAGCGAAGCGTTCCTCAGGTGTTGCTTTTTGCATACGTACACCCAGTTCTTTACGTTCCTGACTGCTCATCATTTGCCAGGTCTCACGCATTCTTTGTTTTTCTGCCTCAGGGAGCTGGGTAAACCAGTCCATACGCTGTTGTAAGCTGACACGTTGCTGTTCGGGAATTTCCTTGAGAGACTGGTAGCGTTTAATGAGTGCCAGTTGTTCAGAATCAGAAAGATTGTCCCAAGTATCGGCAACCTGGGTATTCGCATCTTTGGAAAACAGCCAGAAACGTTCAAATCCTGCGAAACTGGTTTGCAGAAAACTGAATGCGCAAAAAGCAATCGCCAATTTTTTAGCTGCCATGTGGAACTTTGTCCTCACCTAAGACCATTAACATTTCTAGATCTTCAAGCATTTGTGGAGACAGTTTTGGGACTGATACCATTTGAGTCTGTGGCTTATTATGGTCCGAAAGATTCGGTAATACCACAACGCCTGCAATCGCAGCTGCCAAAGCAAAACCAGACATTTTTAGAAAGGCAAAGCGTGAATGTTTTGAATCCTGAATTTCTTCAAGAACATGGTGCATGACAACAGGTTTGTCTTTATGTTGTTGTGCCAGTCCATCAAGTTTGGAAGTTACTTGTTTTAAGAAATCATCTTGATTCATTCGGATGACCCTCCCAGATATGGATTTAAATGTGCTAAAGAGGCACGTAAGCCCTGAATAGCACGGTGGTAATGGGTTTTTACACTGCCTTCTGTGCAGTTCATAATTTGTGCGGTAGTATGCGTGTCAAATCCTTCCCAAGCTCTTAGCATAAATGCCTGCTGCTGACGTACAGGCAGTTTTGCAATTGCTTCCTTAATTTCTTCAGCAGTTACTGCCTGATCGAGAAAGTCCAGAGGCGTCGGTGTTGATTCATCAACAACATCATCGAATTCAACATCGTTGTCATCGAGACTGACTTTTTTGAAAAATGAAAACATCTGACCACGCCGAGACTCTTTACGGCGCCAGTCTTGTAACTTGTTGTTGAGAATAGTATAAAACAGAGGATACCATTCTTCAGTCGTCTTTTCTGCATAGGATTTATGCAAGGAAATGAAAGCTTCCTGAACCAGATCCATGGCAATGCCATGATGACCTTGGGTCGCACTTTCCATCATCACCAACGCTCGTCCAGTCACATCCTGCATAAAATTCTTCAGACGTGCTTCAGCCGTACTCTTCAGAATACTTACATCGTGTGATTGCAACTGTTTTGGTGCTAAATCCATAGAGATGGAAAATCCTGTCATTGGACACCCACCATTATTCCCAAGTTCATAATCATAATAACGTTGGGAATCATGGTTTGGTTGACAATTAAGTTTATTATTTTTGTAGTTTAATCTATTTTACAGACGGACAGGGTCGAATTAAAACACTGTAACCTAAATCCCTAATTAGATACGTTGACGTACCATTTCAAAGAAACAGATCGAGCCTGCAACTGCGACATTAAGTGATTCCTGGCCACCCGGTTGCGGAATGCTGACCGCTTCAGCATGTTGCATTGCATAATCAGATACACCTTGGCCTTCATTACCCAGAATCCACACGCAAGGTTTGCGTAAGTCTTTTGAATACAGGCTTTCAGCACGGTGTGAACTGGTGACATAAACCGGGATTTGAAATTGTTCAAGAATCTGTTCAAGCGCAATATTTTCAAAAGTTTGCAGCGTGAAGTGCGCACCCATACCGGCACGTAATACCCGTGGTGACCAGAGCGATGCAGAACCTTTGGTACAGACAATTTGCTCAATACCCGCTGCAGCAGCAGAGCGAAGTAGCGTACCGACATTACCTGGATCTTGTACATTTTCTAAAATCAAAGTATCAGCTTTAAAATCCAAGGCATAATTTGCTGTTGGCAAGGTCACCACCGCTAAACATGCGATAGAGGGGCCAATCGTACTTAAATCTTTGTATAAAGATTCACTCAGTACAAAGACCATACCCTTATATTTGGTAAGAATTTTCTCAAAATCAGGATGTGATAGTGCATGTTCAGTAGTGAAAATCGAATCAATTTTACGGTTTTCATGTAGCCAGGCGAGAGACAGATGTGTGCCTTCCAGAACAGTTTGGCCCTGTTTTTTGCGATAGGTGTTTTGTTCAATTAAACCACGTAAGTGTTTAATCTTTGGGTTGTCTTTTGAATCAAGAAAAAAAGTTGGCATGGGAGATATAATCCACGGCAGCCGATTCAATATCGGCCGCCGCTATAAAAAAATTAGTTGTGGTAGCTGGTCACAAGATCAACTTCGTTTTTAGAGCCAATGATCACTGGCACACGTTGATGTAAATCAGTCGGTTCGATCTCGAGAATACGGACACGACCTGTGGTCGATGCACCGCCAGCCTGTTCCATCAGCATGCTCATTGGGTTGGCTTCATACATTAAACGCAGGCGGCCAGCTTTAGCCGGATCTTTGAGATCGTATGGATACATGAAGATACCGCTACGGCAAAGAATACGGTGAATATCGCCCACCATACAGGCAACCCAACGCATATTAAAGTCTTTTTCACGAGGACCGGTTTTGCCTGCTAGCAATTCATCGATATAACGCTGTACTGGCGCTTCCCAGTGACGCTGATTCGAGGCATTGATTGCATATTCTTTGGTATCAGCAGCGACTTGGATCGCTTCAGAGGTGAGCAGGAATTCTTTTGTTTCAGGATCAAAGGTAAAGAACACCACGCCTGCACCGACAGTCAATGCCATCATGGTAGATGGGCCATACAGTACGTAACCTGCAGCTACCTGGTGAACACCAGCTTGCATAAAGTCTTCTGCCTGAGTCACGGCATTTTTCGCAGGAAGAATCGAGAAAATGGTGCCGACACACATATTGATGTCGATATTGCTTGAGCCGTCTAGTGGATCGAACAATACCAGAAATTGACCATTTTCTTGTGCAGGGGTGAATTCATCCAGTTCTTCTGAGGCCAAACCACCGACATTCGGATGTTGTTGTAAAGCATCAATCAGATAATCATTGGAAATGACATCCAGTTTCTTTTGTTCTTCGCCTTGAACGTTTTCATGCTGCGCACTTCCCAATACACCCGCTAAAGCCCCTTTTTGCAGCAACTGATCGATGTCTTTACAAGTATTTGCAATTGTTTCAATAACTTGTGCAAGTTCAGGCGTGAGGTTCCAGCTTTGTTGCTGTAAAAACTGGGATAAAGTGCGGTATGACATAGGGGGAAACTCCAAGACTTAAATCGGGAAAAAATGATCAAAACGATATGCGGCTATATTTTAGATGAGAACGTACTAAAAGAAAAATTAAACTGGATTATTTGTATCGATTTTGCCCTTGCAACTCCTGTGGAAAATGCTATGTTGAAAGCAAGGGAAAACTGAAAACAGGAGCACAGATATGACAACATTGAAGTTTGATGCGACTCCAACGCCAAGCGAAGGCATTACTTTAGATGATATCTCTGAAGACAAGATGAAAGAAGCCTGGCGGGATTATGAAGCAAAACCAGAGTACAAACAATTTAATAAACATGACCTGATTGAATCGATGCAACCGGCCGAAGCAGAAAACGTCGAAAAATAAATAGATTTTTTATAGAATCCAATAAAAAGCACTCAATCATGAGTGCTTTTTATTTACTGCAGTATTATTGAAGATTATTTCAATAATGGCGGTACCGCTTCATAATTAATTTCTACACGGCGGTTTTCTTTCCAGGCATTTTCGTCATGGCCCGCATTGATTGGCATTTCTTTGCCATAGCTTACTGCTTCTAATTGACCAGCATTAACACCTGTAGTCACCAGGAAGCTTTCTACAGCTTTGGCACGACGCTCACCAAGAGCCATATTGTATTCACGGGTACCACGTTCATCGGTATGGCCAGTAAGTGCTACACGTGAATTGGCATTGGCCATCAAGAACTGCGCATGCGCTTGTAGCGTACGAAGATCTTCATTGCTGAGTTCACTGCTGTCATAGTCAAAATGCACAACACGTTTAGCCAGGAATGCTTTATTTTCTGCAGTAACACCTTTTGCAGAAGCACCTGCCATGTTTTGTGCATTCAATGCTGCATCTTCACTCAGACCTTGAGTGTTCACTGTGGTTGAGCTGGTTGTGTCCAAGCCACCTGTTTGCACTTCAGCGGCAGGTTTACGGCTCGCACAACCTGTCATGACAACAGCAGCTGCTAAAAGTGGCAAGGCAAATAATTTTACTTTGTTCATCTTCATCTCCATGAATTTTGATTATGACCAAACGGTTGGTGAGTATTTAAAATATTATTTAGGTGCCCAGGCCGGTTCACGAACTTCACCAGTTTCACTTGGCAAATTCATCCGGAAGCGGCCATCCAGCGACATGATCGACAAGAGTCCGCGTGCACCTTCACGTGTGGCATATACCACCATCTGGCCATTCGGCGAGAAACTTGGTGATTCGTCCAGAGTCGTTGGTGTCAGAATGTTGTTCACACCCGAAGTCATATCCTGAACGGCAACTCGATAGTTACTGCCGCTTGGACGGTGAACTAATGCAAGTTTTTTACCATCTGCACTGAGCGTGCCGCGCGCGTTGAATGCACCGCGGAAGGTCAGGCGTTTATTGCTGCTTGATTCAAGATCATGACGGTAAATCTGTGGGGAACCCCCACGGTCAGAAGTGAAAATAAAAGATTTCCCATCTGGTGCATAACGTGCTTCAGTATCAATGGCACTGTCATTGGTCATACGTTGTAGCTGACGGGTTTCCAGATTCATCTGGTAGATTTCCGGATTGCCATGCATGGAGGCAGTAAACAGCATGCTTTTGCCATCTGGAGAGAAGCTCGGCGCACCATTCAAGCCACGGAAGCTGGCCAGTTTTTCGCGTTGACCTGTGGCCAGATCCTGTACATAAATCGCCGGACGTTTGGTTTCAAAGGACACATAAGCAATTTTCTTGGCATCCGGTGTCCAGGCCGGAGAAAGGATCGGATCACGTGAGGTTAAAATAGTTTTTGGCTGTTCGCCATCAGTATCGGCAATCTGCAAGGTATAACGTTGTTCTGGGGTAGCTGGATTACGTAACACATAGGCAATACGACCGCTAAAGTCACCAGGGATACCGGTCAGCGCCTGATAGATCGCATCACTGATCATATGTGCAGCCTGACGGGTACGCGAGGCTGGAACAGTCAATAATTCATTTAATAGATATTGTTTTTTTTCGACATCATAAAGCTGATACTGGACTTCAAAAGAGCCATCGGCTGTGGTTTTGGATGAACCAGTAACCACATAGGGAACTCCAGCCGCTGCCCATGCTTCTGCATTGGGATTATTCAATGCGGCGGTCGCAGGCAGGTTTTTTGAAGCGCTGGTAAATCGGCCTGAACGATTCAAGTCACTTTCAATAATTGGATAAATGCTCTGATCCTGACTGAAAGGTACAACGGCAATTTTAGGTGCTGCATCAGGGGCTTTGGTAATTTCCAGATGCAATTGGGCATAGGACTGGGTTGCCAATACAGGGCATAAAGCGCTAATGATTGCGAGGCAGAGTAGATGTTTGCGAGTCTTTTCCATCATTCGTTATTTACTCAAATCAACGGATTTATTGTATAGGTAGCTTGGGCTACATCATCGCATGGATTTAATGGAATAAAACCATGAATTTATGACCAAACTGTTATGACACTGTGAAAAGTGAATATTATTCAATCAATTTAAAGTGAAGTTTAGCTTAAAACAATGGAGCCATCACAATATTATTTGGGTGATGGCTGCATTTTTATTGCGCAGTAAAGGTTGAAGTAAAACTTCGCGCTTCTCGGCGTGCATCTGGATCGGATGGCATCGGATAAGGCGCGGCAGCACGAACTGCAGCTTCTACGCTGGCTTTCATATCTGCATCGCTTGAATTCACAATGACCGAGACCACACCGCCATTATCATTTAAGGTCACACGTGCAGTGGCGCGCTGGCTTGATGATCCCACTGGTGTATCCCAAGCCCGTTTGATTTTATTTTCAAAGTCACGTTTTGCTGTAGATGCAATGCGTTTTGATTCTGCTTTTTTCTGTGCAGCTTCTTCAGCAGCCTGTTTTGCTGCTGAGGCTTTGGCTTCTGCATCTGCCTTGGCTTT
>NZ_JAGFXZ010000040.1 GCF_019038395.1 Acinetobacter sp. BY419 | reverse complement strand
CGTTTGTTCAGTGTCTATAATAGTGTCTAAGACCATAAACATGATGTCCATTTAATAAATAATGGACACTATCGGGATGTTAAGCAGATAAGAAAAGTGGGGTTCAGCGGACGCTTACGGTTAATAAATTCTTTAGATTCTTTTTCTGCACAACCATCAAAAAAAAGTATCTCTAAATCATTATTACCATCATATTTATAATTTATATCCAGATCATTCAGTCCTATATATTCTAAATTTTTAAGGTATATTTTTTTATCCTTATTAAGACCAAAATTGTTTTCATTATTTTTTTTATTATATGCAGTGGTGTAGTTAATAGAGAAATTGGGTTTTATTTCAGCTTTAATTTTAGTTGATGAACTTTGAAAAATATTAATAAAAATAAAATATACCATAAGCATTGAAATAATGCATAAAATAAAGAAAAATAAATTTTTATATAATAAGCTGTATTTGATGCTTGGGTTTATAATTTTATTTGAAAGCCAAAGAAAAATTGTAATTATTGTTGCTAGAAAAAAACCTCCTATAATGTTGCTAAAAAAGTTAGAAAAATAATCAATTTCTTCAAAATTTCTTTCATATAATAATATTATTAAATCCATGAGAATAAAGCAGATGGCAATGCCGAAAGAAAGGTTTAAATAAAATCTAATGCCAGATTGGAATTTTAATAATTTGTATACAATAATGTAATTTATTGAAAATATTGTAATAAATTCAATTATTGATATATTGAATATAAAATCAATAAATTTAATTTTCTCAAATACTTGGTTGGGCATGAATAAGTCATATAGATTAGAGACATCAATATTGAAAATATTTAAAAATATAACTTGTAAGATGCTACCAATATGTAAAAAAAATATTAGAACGAATGCTATAGATAGTGACCATGAAACTCTATTTTTATTAATGTTGATATCATTTATTAAGTCTCTAATTGCATTCATTTTTTTTGCACAGTTAATTTTTTTGAATTATATATAGATGTTAGAGATATTGGAAATAAAAAATAATAACTCAATAATGAAATTATTTTTAGGGTCATATTTAGAAAATTTAACCCCAAAACTTGGAGTTTAACTATTAGCGAAAATTTTGCGTAAGCACGATAATCTAAGAGATCTTCAAAGGTATAACAATATCGTGGTTCTTCGTCTTTCATTGCTACTCCATGATCTTTAGATTGATTCAATGATGTAATCTACACTTAGTACGATATGCCCAGACCAACTTTCAGCAGTGTCTTTGGCTTCCCCATATCCATCAAACAGCCCATCAGATAGTGCTTTTTCTCTAGAGGAAGTAGTGACTATTTCTCCTTCATCACAAAAATAATTTCCCGATTCTAATAGTTTTACTATGTACCCTATGATTAAGCTCTTAAAATGTAGACTATGATTTTAAATTACAATACTTTAGAAGTTGTCTCTATCAAAAATTAAGATTTATAAATTCTTATAATTTAAAATTATTAGATAAGGAAACGTAATGAAGTTAAAAGATGCTTTTGACTATATTCTTGATAAAAATAATACCCTAAGTGATTTCAACGCTTACATGATAGGGGTAGCATATGAGGATAATGATTCTTTTTTCTTCGTAAATCTCACCATAGATGATGAAGAAATAGAAAATAATACGCTGTACTACCATGCCCATGTTACAAGTGGAAAAATTCGAAGTTCAGAGGGGGAGGAGGATTTTTACAGTGCAGAGAGCATTGAAGACTTGCTTGATCAATTGCCTCTGATTGCTTCTGAATTGAGCTATCATATCTATAAGCTAGATGAGGATGTGTTAGGACTAAGTAGTGAATATACTTTAAAAGCACTATTTCCTAGATTACCTAACCCTGACATTCATGATCTAGATGGCTTTAAAGTGGAAGCTATAAAGTTGATTTCCATGCTTAATCATTAAGATAATAGTGTCGTTTTTTATTCAAGTTATTGTAATAGCAGAGTTTTTACTTGTAAAAATGAGCACCTTAGTGAGTGCCTTTTAGAATTTTAATTTAAATAAATTTAATTAAAACAAATAGATGTTTATGTGTATTGATCCCGACCCTCGGAATAGATTTTTCATTAATTCTATTAATTAAAGAAAGTTAAAAATTGTAGTTTGCTGGATAGCTTACTACAATAAGAAACTAAACCATGCTGGATGTATGATGATATATAATCAAAAAATAGTTTAAGTAATTCAAACTCTAACTATTTTTGATTATATATTCACTAAGTACTTATAAAGTACTCTCATACAGGGGAACCGGCCTTTTTTCTTCTAAATGGAGAACCTATAAATGACAAAACTGACTTGCTTCAAAGCCTATGACATTCGCGGCAAACTGGGTACAGAACTCAATGATGAAATTGCCTATAAAATTGGCCGTGCCTATGGTCAAATCTATCAACCCAAAACTGTGGTCATTGGTTGTGATATCCGTCTCAGCAGTGAGGGCTTAAAACAGGCGACCATTCGCGGTTTAAATGATGCGGGTGTCAATGTTTTAGATTTAGGCATGACTGGCACAGAAGAAGTCTACTTCGGTGCGTTTCATCTCGATGTCCAAGGGGGTATTGAAATCACTGCCAGCCATAATCCGATGGATTATAATGGTATGAAACTGGTGCGTGAAAATGCTCGCCCGATCAGTGCAGATACTGGTCTTAAAGACATTCAGGCCTTGGCAGAATCAGGTGAATTTATTGAAGTAACAAATAAAGGTAGTACTGAAAAATACAATATTCTGCCGGAATTTGTCGATCACCTGATGACCTATATTGATCCTGCAAAAATTCGCCCAATGAAACTGGTGGTGAATGCCGGCAATGGTGCCGCAGGCCATGTGATTGATGCTATCGAAGTAAAATTCAAGGAACTGAATATTCCGGTCGAATTTATCAAGATTCACCATGAAGCTGACGGTAATTTTCCAAATGGGATTCCCAACCCGATTTTGACTGAAAATCGTGACAGCACCCGTGATGCGGTAATTAAGCATGGTGCGGATCTGGGCATTGCCTGGGATGGTGACTTTGACCGCTGCTTCCTGTTCGATGAAAAAGGCCAGTTTATTGAAGGCTATTATATTGTCGGCCTTCTGGCTCAAGCATTCTTGCTAAAGCAGTCTGGCGAAAAAATTGTCCATGACCCGCGTCTGGTCTGGAACACGCTGGATATTGTAGATCAATACCACGGCATCACCGTTCAGTCAAAATCAGGTCACGCCTTTATTAAAGATGTAATGCGTGAATATAATGCGGCCTATGGCGGGGAAATGAGTGCCCATCATTATTTCCGTGATTTTGCTTATTGTGATAGCGGCATGATTCCATGGCTACTTGCTATCGCTGTGCTTTCAGAAACACAGCAGTCCCTGTCTTCTCTGGTAGAGGAGATGATCGCCAAGTTCCCGTGCAGTGGTGAAATCAACTTTAAAGTTGCAGATACCCAAGCGACCATCCAAAAACTTTTCGATCATTATGCCGATCAGAAACCAGAAATTGACCAGACCGATGGTGTCAGCCTGGATTTTGGTACATGGCGTTTTAATGTACGGGCGTCCAATACCGAGCCCTTATTGCGTCTCAATATTGAAAGCCGTCGTGACCGGAATCCACGACCAATGCAGGATTATGTCGATGAACTGACCCAACTGATCCAGGGTGAATCTTAAGTTCTTATAAACCATCCTAGAGAGCAGTACCCAGTAAATCAGACAATGCCGTCCAATTTACTGGGTACCTTCCCAGCATGAATCTTTCCTGGGAAATGTTTTTCGAGTATATCGACTGCAATAGTTGCATTCATTTTCCGCGCAAACAGCATGCCTGATTGCTTCATTTTATCAAAATCAGACTCATCTAAAACCTTGGGATAGTCCGGCCCGGAATCCCAGTCAATATATCTCAGCCCTGTTTCACAATCCTCTATCCTATGCTGGGCATGATAGATGCGTTGCTGAAAATGGGAATTATAAATAATGGTATGAAAAAATATTTCATCTGCACACAGTGAAGATTTAAAGGTTCTTAAATAATCCGGATGTGCTTCCAGATAATCCAGAATAAATGTCACAGCATGATCGGTAAGGGTAATCCAGTTCGAGCCCTTATATAGTGTGGGCAAATGAGAAATATCCTGTTTACGGAAGCGCCTGCAATACCATAATGCCAATCTATTCAGAAGTTGAAATAGGGGTGCTTTAGCTTTCTGGTACATAATGGGTAAATAAAGAATATTAACTCTTTGTTCCACGTCATCTGCCAAATCATCACATCCCACAAACTCTGTCTGTTTTTGATATTCTTTTTCTAAAAATAATTCTCTTGCTGTATTTGAACATAAGGGAATGTCATCTCCGGACAGGAAGAAAAAATAGCCATAACGATATTTTTGCGCTTCCTGCAGGAGTTTTAACATGACCGCTATTTGACTATAGCTGCCCCATCGTACATCTACCCGGTCTGTTAAAAAATGCACCTGGGCATGCTGTCCGAATTGAGTACTAAATGGGGCAAGGTCGGCTTTCTGGTCGACATGAATGAGAATAATGCTATGGGGACTTTTCAGCAGCTCATTTACCAGAAAAACCAGTGAATGGGTAAGTTGGTGACAAATGACTCCATAGATAAAATTCATCTTTATGATCCATATCCTTGAGGATTCTGCTTCTGCCATTTCCAGCTATCGGCGAGCATATCCTCCAAGCCATATTGGGGTGTCCAGCCCAACTCTTTTACTGCACGCGCATTGTCTGCATAGAAGCTTGCTAAATCACCGGCACGTCGTGCAGCGAACTCAAATGGGATCTGGATCTGATTCACTTTTTCAAAGGTATCTTTTAAGGTTAATACTGATACTGGCTGGCCTGTACCAATATTCCAGGCCCGACAACCTTGATGATTTAAACGGTTTTGAATTGCTAAAACATGGGCTTTCGCTAAATCAACCACATGAATAAAGTCACGCTCACAAGTGCCATCAGCCGTGTCGTAATCATCCCCGAAAATACACAGTTTTTCACGCTGACCTACCGCCACTTGAGTCACAAAAGGCATCAAGTTGTTGGGAATACCTAATGGATCTTCACCAATCTGGCCACTTTTATGCGCACCGACCGGATTAAAATAACGCAACAAAGCAATGGACCAACGTTCATCTGCAATAACTGCTTTTTCTAACATCTGCTCAACGACTAACTTGGTATAGCCATAATTATTATTCGGCATACTTAAGGGCATATCTTCCTGATAGGGAGACGGATTATTTTCACCATAGACCGTGGCTGAAGAGCTGAAGACCAGTTTGAACACCTGTGCGCGCTGCATCGCCTGCACCAGACTGATGGAGCCCGCAATATTATTGTCAAAGTAGGCCAAAGGAATTTGCTGACTTTCACCGACAGCTTTTAGTCCGGCAAAATGAATCACCGCATCAATCGACTGGTGCTGAAAGACCTGATCCAGTAACTGGCTATCCCGGATATCCCCTTCGATAAAGGTCAGACTTTTTTGGGTCAATTTTTCTACCCGACTTAAGGACTCGGAGGAGCTATTACACAGATTATCCAGTACAACGACCTCATGTCCGGCATTCAGCAATTCCACACAGGTATGTGAACCAATATAGCCTGCCCCGCCTGTGACCAAAATTTTAGCCATTTTGCTTTCCTAACAGAACTTTAATTAAACCCTGGGTTGAACCATCCAGACCATTCAGATCAGTCTGTTCCCCATTTAGTATGGGCAGTAACTGGTTGGCAATTTCCTTGCCTTTTTCCACGCCCCACTGGTCGAACGGGTTGATATTCCACAGCACAGATTGGACAAATACCTTATGTTCATATAGTGCAATTAGCATGCCCAAACTGTATGGGTTGAGCTCTTGCAACAACAGGGTACTGCTCGGTTGATTACCTTCATACTGTTTATAGGCCGGCAAGCTCGCCAATTCAGCCTGATCTAAGGCTTCATTGCCAAAAGCCAGTAAGCGCGATTGCGCCAGACAGTTGGATAAGGCCAAATGATGTTGTTCGACCAATGCTTCGGCACTGTCTACATAGGTATATTGCTGGCTGTTATAACGCTCTACCGGCGCAATAAAATCACAGCTGACTGACTGAGTTCCCTGATGCAATAACTGATAGAAGGCATGCTGGGCATTCGGCCCCACCTCACCCCAGATGATCGGGCAGGTATCGAACTGGACTTTTTCGCCATTGCGCTGGATTGACTTACCATTGGATTCCATTTCCAGCTGTTGCAGATAGGAGGCAAAATATTTCAGCCGGCCATCATAAGGCAGAATTGCATGGGTCTGAATATCCAGAAAATTGGTATTCCAGGCTCCCAACAATCCCATCAATACCGGAATATTGCGTTCAAAAGGCTGGTACTGAAAATGCTGGTCAACGGCATAGGCGCCAGCGAGCAGCTGCTTGAAGCCTTCAATCCCGATACTCAAGGCAATTGGCAGTCCGATACAGGACCAGAGTGAATAACGCCCGCCGACCCAGTCCCAAAGCAATAACTGGTTTTCCGGCGCAATACCCCACGCGGTCATTTTTTCCGGTTTGGTCGATACCCCAATAAAATGATGCTTAAGAATATAAGGATGTTGACCTAAGGCCTTTTCCAGCCATAAGCGTACCGTCTGGGCATTGGTCAGGGTATCAATGGTGCCGAAGGATTTGGAGGAAATAATAAACAGTGTCGTTTCCGGACGCAGCTGATGCAACAGCTCGGACAGCTGACTGCCATCCATGGTCGAAACAAAATGTACGTTGAGTGGCTGGGCAGACTGGTATTTAAAATCAGATAAAGCGTGCGTGACCATCAAGGGACCCAGATCTGATCCGCCAACACCAATATTGACCACATCCTGAATCACTTCCCCGGTGGCACCGCGGCGCTGTCCGGCATGAATCTGTTCCACCAGGGCATACATCCGTTCCAGCTGGGCATGTACATCCGCTGCCAGATCAGCATGCTGTTGATCCTGTTTGGGCAGGCGCAATGCCCAGTGCATGGCAGCACGCTGCTCGGTATAGTTGATTTTTTGATTGGAAAATAGGGAGCCAATCCAGGATCTGAGGTTCTGTGCATCGGCCCATTCGATCAGGCCCTGCAGCACATTCTTATTGATTCTGTGTTTGCTATAGTCAAACAGCAGTTGTTCAAACTGGATAGAATATCGATTAAAGCGCTCCGGGTCAGCAGCAAACAGCTCCCGCAAATGCTCAGACTGAAGCTGTTCTTTGTTCGAGGCGAGTTTCTGACACACAGTTTCAGTGTCGAGATTTGGATTAAAATGGCTCAACATTAACGTCCTACCCCAATATAATTAAAACCACGTGTCTTGACATACGTCGGATCATACAGATTACGCCCATCCAGAATCAGGGGATGCTGCATCAGCTTGATCAAATATGGATAATCCGGACTGCCATACTGTTTCCATGCCGTAATCAGACACAAGGCATGCGCCCCTTCCACGGCCTGATACTGGTCTTTACACAGGATCAAGTCTTCCCGTGGCCCATAGACCTTTTCAATATTTGCGATTGCCTGAGGATCATGTAGCTTGACCGTCACGCCTTGCGCCCACAAAGCGGTCAGCATGGCATGTACCGGAGACTGCTGGATACTCGGGGTATTTTCCTTAAAGGCTGCACCCCAGATCGTAATGACTTTACCCTTCAAGTCTCCACGGAAATAGTTCCAGAGTTTACGGAACAATAATTCTTTTTGCTGTTCGTTAATGTCCCAGACCTGTTCCAGCAGCTGGTTTTTTACCCCTGAATCTGCCACGGCGTGAGTAAGCGTCCGGATATCATGGGAGAAATTCTCTCCACCAAAACCAACGCCGGGAAACAGATAGGCAGAACCAATCCGGTTATCCGCCGCCATGCCTTGCCGTACCTGTTCAATATCAATGCCAAGCTTTTCTGCCACACTGGCCAGATCATTCATATAACTGATCCGGGTGGCCAGCATGCCGGAAATACTCAGCTTGGTAAATTCGGCATCCAGAACCGGCATAAATAGGTACTGCTGCGCGCGTGGAAATAAGGGCCTTAATAATTCTTTGATTTTAGGCTGTATATTTTCATGATCACAGCCCACAATCAGCTGGGTGGCCTGAGTAAAGCTACGCAGTGCATTCCCTTCCTGAATAATATCTGGCAGATAAATCCAGTCATCATTCGGCAGCAACTGCTGAAAGCGCTGGGTGCCATGCAAGCCAAAGGTCGAAGCATTAATCATCAGTTTGGGATGAGCAAAACAGGCATGCCGGATAGTGTCCAGCATCTGAAATGCCTGCTGTTCTTCAGTCGCATTAAAACTAAAGAAAAAAACATCCTGATTAAAATCCAGATGCTGAAAATCGCAACAGTTTAAAAAGCCAGATTTTTCCTGTTTTTGCAGTAACAGCTGTAGAGATTCATCCTGGAAATAGGGTCGGGCCGACTCATCTGTATTGAAGCTGTTACACCAGACCACCTGATGACCGCATTCAGATAAAAGAGCCGACATGACCCCGGAAAATAAGGTTTTCCCCAATACTGCGACTTTCATAATATTCCTTTCTTATAAAGCAAGTTCCTGAATCAAGGCTTTAAACTCGCTACCGAGTTTAGGATGATCAAGCCCATAATGTAAAACAGCTTTTAAATAACCCAACTTGCTGCCACAGTCAAAAGTCTGGCCTTTCATGCGATAGGCTTCTACGGCTTCTGTTTGCTGCAGCATGGCGATGGCATCGGTCAGCTGGATTTCATTGCCTGCTCCGCGTGGAGTCTGTTCTAAAAGCTGCATGATTTTGGCCGGCAGAATATAACGGCCCACCACAGACAGGTTCGACGGTGCCGTACCCACTGCCGGTTTCTCGACAATGCCTTGCATGACAATGCTTTCCCCTTCCTCAGGCGATGCAGCAACATCCACGATGCCATACTGGTCCACCAGATGTTCAGGTACCGCTTCCACCATGATTTGTGACGCTTTAGATTCTTCATAACGTTGAATCATACGTGCCAGGTCATTTTCCGGGTCCTGATCTTTCACCAGCACATCCGGCAACAATACCGCGAAATCTTCATCGCCAATCACTGCTTTGGCACACAGTACTGCATGGCCCAGACCTAGAGGCTGTGGCTGGCGTACACTAATCACACTCACGCCTGCAGGCAGAATCTCAGTAATTTCTTTCAGCAAGTCGGTTTTGTTTTTTTGCTCAAGAGTGGTTTCAAGCTCAAAGTTACGGTCAAAATAATTTTCAATCGAGGCCTTGGAAGAATGAGTGACCAGAATAATCTGTTCAATCCCAGCAGCGACTGCTTCACGAACCACATATTCAATCGCAGGGCGATCTACCACTGTCACCATTTCTTTAGGGATGGATTTACTGGCAGGTAAAAAACGCGTCCCCAAGCCTGCCACAGGAAGAATTGCTTTCTTGATCATATCTATAAAAACCTAGTTCACTTTAATTTCTTTACCGCGTACATAACCGTCCACATAATGTTCCAGTTGCGCTAATGCCCATTCAATGTCGGTCTGAGTCGCTTCAAGTTCATGCATACGGTTAAATACTGCCAGAATTTCTGCCAATGGATAATGTTTTTCGACAGAACGTAGAATACGCGTATGCGCGGTAATTTCTGTATTTGCTTCGTCAATCAGCAGCTCTTCATAGAGTTTTTCACCCGGACGTAATCCGGTATATTGAATTTCAATATCGCCATTCGGATTTTTAGCGTCTCGGATTTTGAGTCCACTGAGGGCAATCATTTGTCGTGCCAGATCCTGAATCCGGACCGGCTCGCCCATATCCAGCAAGAATACATCTCCGCCCGTACCCAAAGCACCGGCCTGAATCACCAGCTGCGAGGCTTCCGGAATGGTCATAAAGAACCGGGTCACTTCCGGATCAGTTACGGTAATTGGCCCGCCCTTGGCAATCTGCTGTTTAAACAGCGGCACCACCGAGCCTGAAGAACCGAGTACATTGCCAAAGCGTACAATACTGATCTGGGTCTGGTCCTGAGCTTCTGCCATGGCCTGACAATACAGCTCTGCCATCCGTTTGGTTGCCCCCATCACGTTGGTTGGACGGACTGCTTTATCGGTTGAAATTAATACAAAGGTTTCGACACCTTTTTTCACCGCAGCATTCACACTAAAAGCAGTTCCGACCGCATTGTTTTTCAGACCTGCCAATGGATTACATTCCACCAGCGGTACATGTTTATAGGCGGCAGCATGGTAAATCGTCTGCACGCCATATTGTTCAATTACCCGTTCCAGCTTGGATTCATCCAGCACAGAACCCAGAATCGGAATAATTTCACAGCTTGCCGTGAGGCGTAACTCTTTTTCAATACTATACAGCGCGAATTCAGTCAGTTCATAAATCACAATTTTGGCCGGGTGATTCTTGACAATCTGGCGGCAGAGTTCTGAACCAATCGAACCGCCCGCACCTGTCACCATGACCACTTTATCTTTAATGTTTCTGGCCAGCAGCTCGGGAACCGGCGGAACAGGATCACGCCCCAGCAAATCAATAATATCCACTTCCTGAATATCAGAAATTCGAATTTCACCATCCACCAGTTTAGTCAGCCCCGGAATCTCGGTGATTTTTAAATGTGCCGGCTCTAAAAACTTGATGATTTCACTTTTACGTACCCGTCCCACTGAAGGTAAGGCAATCAGAATTTCATCAATTTTTCGCTTGCGCATGATCTTTAAGGCGGCCTGGGCATCATAGACTTTAAGTCGGCCCAGCTGCTGCCCGCTTAACGAGCGTTTATCGTCAATAAACATGACCGGCAAATGCTCGTTGGAACGATACAAGGCTGCGGCTACCTGCTGACCTGCATGACCTGCGCCATAAATTGCGATGCGTTTTTTCTGTACGTCGGCCTGCACATAGGAACGGATAATAAAGCGGATGATGCCACGGCTAAACCAGATCCATGCAAACATCATAAAGCCGAACATCAGAGGAATAGAGGTCGGAATAAAGGCCGGGGTAAAATAAGCCAGAGCATAAAGACCAGCGACCGTCAATGCCGTCGCCAGCCCCATTTTGATCATGAACACTTCATTATACGTACGGACAATAAAGCGATAGACCCCACATACAAAAAGCGATGCAACTGCAATCACGCTAACCCAGAGCGTACCAAAAGCCAGATTCGGTACTACTTCTGCGCCTAAATCAAACCGGCGAATGGCATAACAGAGCCAGATCAAGACAGGAAAAGCACAAAAATCCAGAATAATTAAAAATGCTAGTTTGGCGGCTCGTGGTGATTCTACGAAAGGCGTAATGATCGATTTCACTGGATGCGTTGTCTCAATTCTCATAAATTTTTAATAAGTCACAATGCGATGAGTAACTTAAAAACATATTCTATATAAGTTAAATGCACCGAATACGGTGCACTTATATTCTAAAAGTTTAAGCAACTATTCTATTAATAACTTGTTGAATTGCGGTGACTGTTTTGTTAATACTTTCATCACTTAAGGTAGGATGAACTAAAAACATCAGACTGGTTTCACCCAATTGCTGCGCATTTTTCAAACGCTGTGCTGGACGCCAGGGCGTATCATCAAAAGCATGCTCGAGATAAACTTCTGAACAGGAGCCGCTAAAACAAGGTACATTCTGCGCACTGATTTCCTGCATGATCCGGTCACGTGACCAGCCTTCAGGCAAAGCATCGATATTGACCTGCACATAACATTTATAGGCAGCATGTACATAATCATCGGATGGACGATGGACGCTAAAATATGGACTGTCTGCAAATGCCGCATAAATTTTTTCCATATTGGCAAGGCGTTTTGCAGTCCATTCCGGCATTTTTTTCAGCTGTATGCGTCCGATCACCCCCTGCATTTCCATCATGCGCCAGTTGGTGCCAAAGGCGTCATGCAGCCAGCGGAAACCCGGTGGATGCTGCTTGTTATAGATGCTGTCAAAGTTCTTGCCATGATCTTTATAGGACCACATTTTTTTCCACAGGGTTTCGTCATTGGTGGTCACCATGCCGCCTTCACCGCCTGTGGTCATAATCTTGTCCTGACAGAAAGACCAGGCCGCGATATGACCGATTGAACCGGCAGATTTGCCTTTATATTTCGCGCCATGCGCCTGGGCACAGTCTTCAATGACATATAAACCGCGCTCAGCAGCCAGTTGCATGATCGATTCCATGTCGCACATCCAGCCTGCCAGATGCACACAGATAATGGCCTTGGTATTAGGTGTGATCACCGCTTCAATGGTACGGCGGGAGATATTTTGGGAGTCCAGTTCGACATCGGCGAAGACCGGATTTGCCCCAGCTGTTACAATGGAGCTGGCCGAGGCCAGAAAGGTACGTGAGGTCACAATCACATCATCCCCTGCACCAATACCTAATGCCTTGAGTGCGACATCAAGTGCTACAGTTCCATTGGCCAATGCCACTGCATATCGGGTTTCTGCGAACCGGGCAAATTCTTTTTCAAACTCGCGGCATTCCTGTCCGGTCCAGTAGTTGACTTTATTCGACAACAAAACCCGGGAAACCGCATCCGCTTCTTCCTGAGTAAAACTTGGCCATGGTTCAAATGCAGTGTTTAACATGATGTTTCCTGAATTTTTAAAATTTAAAAACTTATTTTTTCTCTAGCATTCTTGCTGGATTGCCAATCACCGTTACGCCCGGTGGAACGCTCTTGGTGACCACAGCACCCATACCCACTACCGCACCTTTACCAATCACTAAAGGCTTGTCAGATGTACCCTGTTTAATCACGGCACCTGTACCAATATAGGCGTGATCTTCAATATGGATATTGCCATTGCATTTCACCCCGGGAGCAAAGGTGACATAGTCACCAATGATGCAATCATGGGCTACATAACTAAAATAATTTGCGTGAAAAAATTTTCCAATTTTGATATTTGAAGTAAAATGTACGTAATTACATAAAATAGCACCTTCGCCTATTTGTACTTCATCCATGGAAGTCACGGTAGGTGCTCTTACTGACCAATGCTTCAAGTTATGCAAATCAACTTTTTGAACAAGTTTCTCACGAATACGATTATTGGCAATTGCAATAGCCACATATTTGTCAGCAGCTTCTAATTCAAGAAAGGCTTCAAAACTATAAACCTGATGTCCATTGACAGCCTGTTTATTTTCACCATCATCAATAAATACAAGCTCGTAATTTTGAATATTTTCAGTGATCAACTGTTCACGTGCAAGCGGCATGACCCCACGACCAAAACCACTTGCACCGTAAATTGCGTATAAATATTTTAAACTACTGCCCATCTTTTTTATTACCTAGGAAGCGCGTCATCGTTACTTCTTCAGACTGATTAATGCCTTCTTTAACTAATACTTTTTTTACTGTTTGAAACATGATTTTAAAATCTAACCAGATTGACTGATTTTCTACATACCAAGTATCCAGCTTGAATTTCTCTTCCCAGCTAATAGAGTTTCGTCCATTGACTTGAGCATAACCTGTCATGCCGGGACGTACTTTATGACGTTTGGCTTGCTCTTCATTATATAAAGGTAAATAATCCATAAGTAATGGTCGTGGCCCAACAATACTCATATCGCCTTTAATCACATTCCACAGTTCCGGCATTTCATCCAGGCTGGTGGAACGTAACATTTTTCCAAATTTTGGTAAGCGTTGCTCATTTGGTAATAAATTACCTTTCTCATCTCGCTCGTCTGTCATGGTACGAAATTTAATCATCTCAAAGGGTTTACCATTCAAACCTGGACGTATTTGGCGAAAGATAACTGGTGATCCTAGATTTTTACGTACTTTATAAGCAACATATAAATATAAAGGAGAAAGTAAAATCAGAGCTACAGAAGCAATGATAATATCAAGTAAGCGTTTTAACATTTATAGACCTAAAATTTTCATTAATCTTTGATTAACCTTCTCTGCATCGAACTTTTCAACTGCTATTTTATGGCTTTCAGCCCCCATAATACTAATTTTTTCAGGATGCTCAATAAAGTAAATCATCTTTTCTGCCAACGCGTTAGGATTCCATTTAGGAACTAAAAAGCCATTAATGCCATCAACTACAGTTTCTCTACAACCTGGAACATCTGTTGTAATAACAGGTCGCCCCATAGCCATCGCTTCTTGAGTACTTCGTGGTACGCCTTCACGATAATACGAGGGTAATACAAATACACTTGCTTGCTCTATCCAATCAGCAACATTATTAACATATCCAGGATATTCAATAATATTAGTTTGTATTAAGTCTTTTAACTCTTCCTCTTTAAGACTACCTAAAGCTGATTTATCAATTGCGCCTAATACAGTAAATTTAATATTATGATATTTTGATTTTACAATTTTAGCGGCTCTTATATAATCATGAACTCCTTTCTCAGCCAATAATCTTGCAACAAAAATAAAGGATATATCCGAATTAAAATTTTCAGAATATTTATAATTTTCTAAATTTAAACCTATTCCACCCAAAACTTCTACCTTTTTTACTTTAATTCCATATTGTTGTAATAAGTCTTTTGGATCGTCAGGATTCAAAAAGATAAGTTGATCTAGTTGTGGTAAAGCTATTTTATACAAAAAAACCTGTATTTTTTTAATTAGTTGTGTTTTTTTATTTAAGCCTCCAGGTTGTTCTGTAAAAGTATAGCCTAAACCTTCAAGCATACCAACAATACGTGGCACTTTAGCTAATTTTGCAGCTAAAGTGCCAAAAATAACAGGTTTTGAAAAATAAGAAAAAACGAGACAAGGTTCTATTTCTTTAATTTTTCTTGAAAGATGATAGGTCGCTATAATATCTGCGAATGGATTGAATCCCCCCCTATTTAAAGAATAGGTAACAGGTATGACTCCAAGTTTTTCTATTTTTTTCAGTTCACTATCAGAATATTCTGAAGTGAAAGCGAAAACTCTATACCCTTGATCTAATAATTTTTTAATTAGATCTGATCTAAAACCTAAAAAACTACTAGCAACTGTACCAATAAGAACAACTTTCATATTTAAAAATATCTATAATAAAAAAACAGTAGGGAAAGAAAAAAGGTTGAAATTAAACCTAGTTTAAAAAACTCCTTTCCTCCTCTCTTGAATAAAAAGTACATAATTAAGCAATTAATAAATATACCGAAAAACCATGCCATCAAGCCATATCTATTTGAGAAAGCAGCAAAACCGAAAAAGAAATAAGGTAAGGTACATATATAGTATATTTTTACTATTTTTTCAAAAAGAGAATTATCTTTAAAAATTTTCTTACTTATAAAAAAATATAAATAAATAAAACCCAAAGTATAAATAAAAAGATCTCCCTGAAATCCATAACGGTAGGAATAATTTCCATCCTCTGCGTAATATTTTATAGAGTCATACAAAGGAGAACCTAAAGCAGCAGATAGATTTTTTACCAAAACTTCATTTACACCCAAGAAGTAAAACAACCCAAACAAGTTAACAATAAAAAACAAGTGATTTAATTTAAATTTTAGAAGTATTAAAAAAGGAATTAATAAAAAATTTGAATAATGAAAAAAACAAGACATAATAAAAAAAATAAATGATTTTAATTTATTTTCATAAAAAATATAATAAAACAAAGAATAATAAGCTAAGGCCAGAGCTAATCCCTGCCTTACACCATTAGAGGATGCAACATAATACCAAGATGAAAGTATAAAAATACAAAATGAAAATATTAAAAAATAAACCCTATTAAAACCTAATGATTTAGAAATTAAGTTTAAACTTTTAAATATAAAAAAATTAAGAATAAAATTAAGAATAAAAAAATAAATAAGATAATTATCAGTAAAGAGTCTTACTGAAAAAGTTAAAATATCGAATAAATATTCATATCTAAAATCCAAACTATCTTTATAGAAAAAATTATTAGCATAATTCAAAGAGTCTGCAACAATACTTAAATCTCTATTCGCAACCACCAATGCAATAATAGATGAAATAAAAATAAAAGACAGATAGGAATAAAGCTTATTTATATTTAAAAACATTCTTAATACCAAAAAATATTATACTAAAAAATAAGATATAGCTAACAAGTGGAAATATTTTAAATCCAATAACCCAACGTCTTTTCCAGCTTTCAAAATCTTTAACCCTAATACTTTGATATAACTTAGTTACATATATATACATTAAGAATTTTTTAATATTTTTAGCTGAATTATCTGGTTTAGCATAATACTCTAATACATAAGGTACTTTTAACGTTCTATTAGCTCTAGAATTGTCTTCTTCATAATAGATATTAGAAACCACTTGTGGTGTATAAATAACATTATATTTACTAATTATTTTAGACCAAACCATTAGATCCTCACTAAGACTAACACCCATTGGAAATAATCCAGCTTCATATAAAACATCTTTTTTTACAGCTATACTTGGTGTAACAAGACCACGAGTATTTAAAAAGCTATTTCCAAATTTTTTAAAAATTTTCGGATTTTTACTTAAACTTACTACCTTCCTACCTAATTTACTAACTTTCTGGAATCCCATTAGGAAAAATTTTTCATGAGGATAAGCAACTATTAGATTATATAAGGTAGAAAAATAATCTGCCTCCCACCAATCATCAGCATCAAGAAAACATATGACTTCATATTTACTGTTTGTAATACCAATATTTCTTGCTACAGAAACACCTGCATTTGCCTGATGAATAATTCTAATATTGTCGCTAAGAAAATTTTCAGCTATCTGTTCCGAACCATCTGTAGATCCATCATTTACTATGATTACCTCGTAAGTAAACTCACCATTCTGATTTATTATAGATTTTAAAGCTCGCTCTATACCATAAGCTTTGTTATATAGTGGAATAACAACGGAAAACATCCTATTCTCCCAAAGCATTTAGTAAGAATTTTTTTGAACTTTTTCTTAGACTTGCTAATCTTTCATTTATATCTGAATAATTGATAGTTTTAGCGTTAAAAGTCCCCCCTTGTGTTGGGTCAAATAATCTATCTTCTAATCCCAAAAGATGGCAAAGTGAAAAAAATCTATCCGCTCCTCTATCTTTATTTATTAAAACTACAAACTGTTTATTAAAAATAATTGAAAAAACCATTCCATGAAATGAATCTGTTATTACAAAATTTGTCATTTTAAAAGATGACACCCAATCTTGTACAGAATATGTGGAGTTTTTTTCCAATAAATTAAATACACTTTTATGTTGACACTCAATGTTAATTTTTCTCACCAACTCATTTTTTTCAGCATTCTCATCAAGTATATATGTAATACAATCATAACTTTCTTGTGACTTATTTTTAATCATATCTGAATAAAAAGATTGTTCTATAAGTAATGTCGGATCTAACACTAATTCAGCATTATCTCTACCAAAATCTTTTTTACAAATTTCCTGACCACTACTCTCTCGTACTGATACAGCATTAAAGTCTGACAGATATTTTTTTATATTATTGTTTTCAATAGGAGCTTTCCAAGTATCTACTCCAAAAGAAGCTGCATAAGAAATCTTTTTGATTCTTCGGTTTAGATTAAAGTTTAAAAAATAAGTATCATATTCCGTATCATTGATGTAAGCATAACGCCAGACCTGATCACTTCCAACAATAACTGTGTCTATTTCATTTCTATTTAAAAACTCTTCTATTTGAGATTTATAAGTCATAATTTCTGTTTGATTAGGCATATACTCATCAAAAAAATGTATATTATTATTATATTTAATATAAGAATTTCTTACTCCCTTAAAATTTTGAAAAGGCAATCTTTCTAGAATTTTAATCAAAATAGCTTTCCATTTTTTTTGGATTGGATACTTTCTCAGCAAAATTGGGTTGTAACCTTCACTTTTTAAAAAATTATATAATGCAGTAGCCTGCAAAATACCACCATAATTATGTCTAAGACCTAAAGTTAATATTGCAATATTTTTCATTTGTTTTTAACTCCAAATTTATCAGAATACTTATTTAAATAACTATTAATTAAGGTGAAAATTTTTAATTTCACTAAACTACTTTTCATCTTTTCATTAAATAAGCCAACATTTTTTGTAATTTTCCAAAAATATAAACTATTGCTTCTAGTTTTAGCTCTTAAAATCTGAATTTTATTTAGCAGAAAACTTTGATCGATTAAAATTTTTTCTCGTTTTTTAGGAAAAAGTTTTCCATTAATATGTGCTAACTTCATTCTAGTTTTTAAACCATTATGTCTATGGTTAAAACTACCCTGTTGTGACTGCAACACCTTATTCTCTTGTAGTTTATCCAATACTAAATCACTTTCATCTAAACCAGATTTAATAATTTTATCTGCAAGTAAACTTCTAGTTATAATAATACTATTTCCCAAACCACTTTTATCATAAGGATCTATCCAGGCATCTCCTAGTGATATATCCGCCAACTCCGTCACCACATCATCACAAAAATCACAAGCATTTGATTTAAAAAGACCTGTTCCCCACATATCTCCCAATGTCTTCATTTCAACCATATGTATTTTATTATTATTTTTCTCTATACAAGAAAACTTATAGTTTAAGGCAGAACTATCCTTATTTTTAACACGATACTCTGCATGTTCATACTCAGAAAAACAGCCTGCAGATTGCGCTAAAAAATCTGTATAATATTTACTTTTTAGACCACCACAAATTATTCCCACTACAAATGGTATTTTATCTTTTAGCTCAGGATAATAGTATTGCTTTAAACGAACTGCTTTTACAAAACAAGCCACACCAGATACAGCGACTTTCCCATCTATAGTAGCAATTTTTTCAAATAACTCTGCCATTGTTACTGGCACATAACGGGTTTTTGAAATTTTTGTAATATTTTTAAAGTCCGAAAAAAATTGATAAGAATATTCACCATTTTTTTCTTTAACTATAAATAAGTGATCTACAATTTTTTCTTCTAACAGTTTTTTGAATACGAAAGTAGCTATGCCACCTGAGGAAGAAGTTTCTCTAAACTTTTTAGCATAACCTGCATATAAATTTGTATAATATCCCAGCTTACTATTATAGTTTTTAGCCCTATCTTTTAAAAATACCACACCTAACTCATCTTCATTTTTTTGCTGTGTAGCGAATGGGCAAACTATTATCATTTTTTCTTGGGTAGAATTAGGCCCTAATTGTGGAATTAAAAAACCGTTTTCATCCCAAATCATTTTGGCTTGTTTATTTGTATCTTCAGAAATACATGCTCCACAACCTGTACATAAATTATTTTTTACAATAGACTCTATATTCATTTTAAAAAACCACTAATTTTAGAAAACACAAATAACCTTTCTGACTGCTTCAAGCCAAGTATAACAATACTTAATAAAACACTTAGAACTATAAAAAATGAAATTAATATGAATGATAAAAAAGAGGCATGAGCATCTAAATTCCTTAATATAAAATATATTAATAATATTGAGCTAACTGCTACCAATACAACTCTTAAAATCACTGTTTTAAAGTATATAAATATACTGAATTTTGTTAATCTACTAATAAAATATAGCCTCAATATTAAACTTAAAAAAGCTATTATTAAAGCAACCCAGTAAACTACAACTGGTTTATATTCGAACTTTAGAAAAAAATAGCTTATAGGTAGGTTTAAAAATACAGATATACTTACTATTATTTGATATACTTTAACTTTACCTGTTGCTTGGATACCAGTCATTAATGAACTAGAAAGACAATCTATCAATATTATTACCAGAGCTAACTGTACAAATTCTACTAAATATAATGGTAGTTGATTAAGCCAAAACTCCAACAAATATTTAGTATTAAACAAAATAGGCAACACAACTATTAAAGCTAAGAAGAAACTAAATTTAGAAGCAGTATTAATAAGAAGTATATTTCTCTCATAATCCTCTTCTGCATAACTCTTATAAATTTGAGGGTTAATTGCTGTCACGATAGAGTTAATTAAACTATTAATCGCTGAGCTTACATTAGCAGTAATTGCATATGCAGAATTAGCTACAATACCTACAAAGATATTTAATAAAATATTAATACCTTGTGTCTTTGCCATAAAAGAAAAATTACCAAATATATTCCATGAAGAATAAACTGCTATCTCTTTTAATAAACTTAATTTTATTTTCTTAAAATCAAAACCTTTATTATTTTTTTTTACACAATATAAATAATAAATTATAAATACAACTATGCACGAAGCTAGATACATTAAAGAATAAGTTTCTAATAGAGAATTTTCAAAAAAATACAAACAATAAATGATAACTAACTTAAAAACAGCATCCAATAAAGATAGAAATGCAAAAAAAGACATTTCCTCTTTAGCGAGAATTAAAGAGTTAAATGGAGCTTGAATAATAGAAATACAAACAACTAAAATAGAGCAATAATAAATAAAGTAAGCTGATTTTATATATTTCAAATCAACGACTATAAAATTATTAATTATTTGATCTTTTATTAAAAAAAGTAAAATTGCTATTAATATAGCAACACTTATATGCATAATAAGACTATTTACCCAAACCGCATCTAGCATATTTTCATCTTTCTTTCCAATATAATATGCTAGATAACGCTGAGTAGATGAAATCATTGCCCCATTAATAAATGAAAAAAGAATAGCTATCCCAAAAACAAGATTGAATAGTCCGTATTTCTCTACGCCTAGTATTGACAAGAGCTCGCGTACAGAATACAAACCAACAGCAGTAATTACGATAGTTCGTATTGCTAAAAAAAGTGAATTTTTTACAATTAAACTATTATTTTTCATCAACTAAAAACTCTAATCCTTTAATATCAAAATCTATACTCATTATAATCTTAAATCACTATCCTAGGACTTTAAAATAAATTTTAAGTCATAAATCTCATAATTCCCCTTAAATAAAGCTTGAAAATCATCAAACAATATTGAAACAGTGACCATAAAGAAATTACAGCTTTTTAAATCTTCTAAATTTGCTGAATAACTCAGGTGATTTGCCTGTTTGAGTTCTTCTGGGGAAACTTCGAGGGTATGGTCTTGGCCACTTTTAAGTTCATCAATTCGTTTTTGGTAGATATCAAAACCAACCACAGGTACTTTTTTCCCAAATTCAACTGCAAGTGGCAAGCCCACATAACCTAGACCAATCACCGCAATTTTTAAATCTGCAATAGATAGCATTTCAACGCCTTATTAATGTACTGTACTTATGAAGATTCAATCTTTCGGCGCGCATACTAGCAGAAAAACATGAAAATTCTGTTGTGATTTAACACCAAAAAACAAAAAAATGCGCAAATATTCAACTAACGTTATAGAGGACATACTTTCAAGAACTATTTTAGAAAAGGAAATAGGCTTTTCCCTCTTTAGTTACTATTCAATTGAATTCAGATACATTTTGTTATAAAAAAATCAAACTTATCAGGTAGAATATCGCCGATTCAACGAATTAAATATTAAAAACGGGATTTCATGTGCGACAAATTCAACTGGCTTTTTTACTGACTTGTGGTCTCGCTTTGACTGGCTGTGCAGTGACCTCTGGTCTGCAAACTTATGATTTACCGGAAGAAGGTGTGTATCAAACCGAACTCGGCACTTCGGTCAATGTGATTAAACTGACCCAGGACTCAATGCTTGCTGTTCAGCCTGCTGTACAAAACATTCAACAAGACTATGCGCATTTGTTTAGCACCCCGCATCAAAACTATCGTTTAAGTCCGGGTGATATCCTGTCCATCTATTTATGGGCCTATCCTGAAATGACCCCGCCAAGCAGTACTATTAGTAGTGACCAGTCTGCTCAGGCCAATGGTTATCAAATTGACTCACAGGGCTATATCCAGTTCCCAATTATCGGCCGCTACAAGGCTGCAGGTAAGTCACTGACTCAAGTCAACCGTGAATTACGCAGCCAGCTGTCACGTTATTTAAAAACCCCGGATGTGATTGTGCGGGTACTGTCCTATCAGGGTCAGCGCTATTCCGTTCAAGGCAATGTGGTAAAAGGCGGACAGTTTTATTTAAGCGATCAGCCGGTGAGTATCTACACCGCCTTAGGCATGGCCGGTGGCGTAAATGCCCAGCAGGGCGACAATGCTTCCATGACTTTGGTCCGTCAGGGACGTTCCTACAACCTGAATACCGTAGAACTGGAAAAAGCAGGACTTTCACTGCATAACTTGCTGATCCAACCAAATGACACTTTATATGTGAACAATCGCGAAAATCAAAAAATTTATGTCATGGGTGAATCTGGCAAAAACCAGTCCTTACCCCTGCGTGATCAGGGTATGAGTTTAAGTGATGTATTAGGTGAAAGTTTGGGGCTTAATCCACTCTCCGCCAGCCGTAGCAAGATTTATATTGTACGCAGTCAGCCGAATGCTGTGCACACCGAAGTTTATCAAATGGACTTGAGTAGTATTGCCGACTTTGGTCTGGCCAACCAGTTTAAGATGCGTAGCAACGATATTGTCTATGTCGATGCTTCAGGTCTGGCACGCTGGCAACGTGTCGTGAACCAGGTAATCCCGTTCTCGAATGCACTCTATAACCTGGATCGTTTGGGACAATAATGCAGATTAAACATATTTTGGTAGTTTGTATTGGCAATATTTGCCGTAGTCCTATGGCGGAATACTTTTTAAAACAACAGTACCCACATTTGCAGATTGAGTCTGCAGGTATTGCGGGCGTGGTGGGACATGCAGCAGATGAAAAAGCCAGTCTATGCATGCAGCGTTTGGGGATTGACCTGAGTCCTCATATTGCCCGGAAACTGAATACCGAAATGATTAAACGGGCCGACTTAGTCTTGGTCATGAGTCAAAATCAACAAAAACATATTGAACAGACCTGGTCTTTTGCCAAAGGTAAAACCTTCCGTTTGGGGCACTGGCAAAGCAAGAATATCGCTGACCCTTATCGGCATGACCAAGTTGTATTTGATGATACCTGCCAGTTAATACAGAGCTGTATTGCTGACTGGAAAAAATATATTTAAATTTGAAATCAAGATTATGAGCCAAAATAGCAATACTGAAGATACGATAGACTTAAAAGAGTTATTTTTTTCACTTATTGCACAGTGGAAGCTGATTGCACTGTGTGTCATCTTAAGCGTGATCTGCGCCTTGCTGTATTTAAGAGTCACCCCCGATACCTATTCGGTTGATGCGCTGGTACAGGTCGAAGAAAACAAAGGGACGTCTGCTGCCTTGTTGGGTGATTTATCCAGCATGATCGAGCAAAAGCAACCCGCTCAGGCAGAAATAGAACTATTAAAATCGCGTCTGGTGCTGGGTTCTGCCATTCAGGCTTTAAATCTGGATCTTCGCATTGCTGGAACTGAAAACAGCTTTACGAATCGTTTATTGTCACCGCATGACTATCAAAGCGAATATAACAAAACATCTGTTCTGTTTAAAGACAATGCTAAATCCTTCGATATCCGTCAGTTTGAAGTGCCTGCTTATTTCTATGACAAAAATTTACGTCTTGACTTTCAGCCGGGTAAATACACTTTAACCAACCCGGTCACAGAACATGTAGTCTTCTCTGCCCCATTAAATCAGCCTAGTGAATTGCAGTCTGAACATGGTCAGTGGAAAGTTGCCATTTATAGCCAAGACCAGTTCAATGCACCTTATCTTGTACAAAAGCAATCTCTGCCCGCTGCGGTAAAATCAATTCTTGCCAATTACTCGGTTGCAGAAAAAGGCAAAATGACCGGTGTATTAGGCCTGAATTATCAGGGTACTGACAAGCAGCATATCACTGAAGTCCTAAATGCCATTCTGGCTGCCTATAGTCAGCAAAATATTGAACGTCGTTCCGCAGAAACGGCTCAAACACTCAAGTTTCTAGATGAACAATTACCTGAATTGCGCCAGCAACTGGACGTGGCTGAACGAGAGTTCAATACTTTCCGTCAGCAGTCTAATACGGTCGATGTCACTAAAGAGTCGGAACTGTATCTGACCCAAAGTATTAGCCTGGAAACCCAAAAAGCGCAGCTCGAACAGCAAGTGGCTGAGGCTTCTGCCAAATACACCAATGAACATCCGGTAATGCAGCAGATGAATGCACAGCTTGGTGCGATCAATAAAAGAATTACTGAACTGGAAGGGACTTTAAAGCAGCTACCAGACCTGCAACGCCGATACTTACAACTGTTCCGTGAAGTTGAAGTGAAACAGCAACTCTATACTGCTCTGTTAAACTCTTACCAGCAGCTACGAATTGCCAAAGCCGGTGAAATTGGTAATGTACGGGTAGTGGATACTGCCGTTGAGCCGCTAGAACCGATCAAACCTAAAAAACTGCAAATCCTGATTTTATCGATCTTTCTGGGTGGCTTCCTGGGCACTTTGCTGGCGCTGCTACGCAATATGTTACGTTCGGGCATTAAAGATTCAAGTCAAATTGAAAATGAGCTGGATTTACCTGTATATGCGACGGTACCTCGCTCACCTGCCCAAAATGGCTATATCAAGCTGGCAAAGAAGAAAAAATATATTCCTATCCTGGCGGTTAAAAACAGTGATGATATTGCGATTGAGAGCCTGCGCAGTATGCGCACTGCCATTCACTTTGCCTTGAGCAATGCACGAAATAATATTGTGATGATTTCTGGTCCTGCACCAGAAGTAGGTAAATCTTTTATCTCGACCAACCTGGCTGCAATTTTGGCACAAGGTCAAAAACGTGTACTCTTGATTGATGCAGATTTACGTCGGGGTTATATCCATAAATACTTTAATCAGACGCCTCAACCGGGTTTGTCCGAGTATTTAAATAAGCAGGCCAGTTTGGATCAGGTTATCAAATCAACCGATATTCCAGGCTTAGATTTATTGACTCGGGGTAAAAGCCCGGTGAATCCATCCGAGTTACTCAGCACCCCGCTATTTGGTGAAATGCTGACTCAGTTGTCCAGTCAATATGATCATATCCTGATTGATACTTCACCGATTCTTGCAGTTACTGACGGGATTATCATCTCGCAGCATGCAGGTGTGAATTTATTGATTGCACGTTATGCACAAACTCAAATGAAAGAGCTGGAATTAACCGTCAATCGCTTTGAACAGGCTGGAGTCAAGGTCAATGGCGTAATCTTAAACGATATTCAACGCTCCGCTGCAGGTTATGGCTATAATTATGCTTATGCGTATAAGGCTTCAAAAAATGAAGATTAAGCGGACTTAATGGATATTAAGCCTATTTAATTCTCTGAGAAAATCAAAGTACTTGTCCAGACATTAAAAAGCTGATCAAGCTACTTTGATATAAGTTGGCCTTTTAAAAACTTATACTCAAGAGAATGAGAAAATGTTATATCGCTTCAAACAGATTTGAAATCATTTAATTTAAATCTGTTTGAAGCTTTTTTATATTTATCCAAGTCATGAATAGTATTGTATCCAAAACAGCCTCATACATAATTTTCTAAAAAATAATCCAAAATGGATATCCATCAAAATCTTTTGAGCAACATAAGCCGGATTGATTCTTAAATTAAGTTACTCAAATATAAATCAAAAACTGTGATTAAATATAAGTAATCATAACAAGCTCAAATATGAGTTATTCTTCTGTGAAAAATCTATCACATATTCAACTCGCTTAAATTTTTAATAATACTAGACAGATATTTGATTCCTAAGGTTCAATATTGCTTTGAAAAAGCAGCATTCTTGATCAGAAAATATAAGCTTAAACCCGTGACTGCAAGAAGCATTTTTATTGATCGTATTATTTTACTTCTTTCGTAAATAAAGGCGTTTCAGGCATATTTTTTCTGGAAAACCGCACAGCACCAACTTCCTGATCAGGAGCATTAATTCCCTCTTGACTCAACATTACCTTAGCCGTTTTCAACATGATTTTAAAATCCAGCCACATATTGTACTGTTCCACATATTGTACATCTAATTCAAATTTTTCTTCCCAGGATAAATTATTGCGTCCACTTACCTGAGCAAGTCCTGTCATACCAGGTTTTACTTCATGTCGTCTCATTTGCTCATCAGTATAATGTTGCAAAAACTCTTTCATTTGAGGCCGGGGTCCGACAATACTCATATCTCCTTTTAAAACATTAATGAGCTGTGGCATTTCATCTAAACTGCTAGAGCGTAACTTTTGTCCAAATGGAGTAATACGAAATTTATCTGGTAAAGGATTACCCTCCTTATCTACTGCATTCCTCATAGAACGAAATTTAATCATTTTAAATAATTTACCATTTTTACCAGGTCGTTCTTGATAAAAGAAAATGGGTGAACCCAAATTTTTTCGCACCTTGTAAGCTATCATAATAAAAACTGGAAATAATATAAGCAAAGCCAAGAAGGCAA
>NZ_JAGFXZ010000004.1 GCF_019038395.1 Acinetobacter sp. BY419 | reverse complement strand
AAACGTTCAAGATCCTTGCTGAGCGTTATCGAAATAGAGGCAAAAGACTCGGTTTGAGATTCAATTTAATTGCTGGTATCTATAACCTGGAACTGAGTAAAAAATGATTTATGAAAGAAGTCTAATATTACCAAATCATACCAGGTGATTAATCATCACTTCTCAAAAGTAAAATCCATTTACTAGCTATTTCTTAAACAGAGCAAACACTGTTTAAGAATCCGAAATACACAACTGAGCGTTTCAGAAAACATCTTTAATATAGTTTTATATAAATGCTATTACTTCAAATATTTCAATGGATTTTTTAGATTATTAAAGCAGGATGAAAGTTCTTTTATTTAAAAGATTCGTCTGTCATCAGCACATATACTAGCTCAAATACTTCCAGATAAAAATATGTTCCTAATCCATTTGAGGCAATTTATCTAGTCACATTCAACTCAACATGACTCATTCTCATATTGATCATCAATTATTAGCTAATTAGTTATATTATAAAATTGTTCTACTAAGAAAATATAAGCCACTTAGATAAAGAAACCCCGGAAATATACCGGGGTTTCTTTATCTTTCACACTATTTAGCTCTCTTAACAAGCCCATAAATAATATGACCCTTGTCTTGTAAGCGACTGGTGCAGAAGGATTATCTTAACGCACAATATTGGTATGATGATCTGTATGGTGTACTGTTTTGGCCAACTTCGTTCCTGTATAGATCAGGTACAATGCCGACAAACCGACCAAGACATAAATAATTCGAGATAAAGCGCTCATATCACCAAAGATCGCAGCGACCAAATTAAAATCGAATGCACCAATTAAACCCCAATTGATGCCACCAATGATTGTTAAAACATAAGCAATCCAGTCAATCGTATTAAATCTCATCAGTGTTCTCCTGCTCTTATTTAAGTTTATTTAAGTATCAAACAGAGTATGAGAATCTCAGCACATTTAATATGTAGCTTTGATGCTAAAAACGGATTTTCTGTGTTGACTTCCTGTCAATTTTTAAGTTGAAAATTTTAACTTGGTTAGTTTTATTTGACTTGTTCGACATAAACGTAAGTTATATTACTTTTTGACAATTGCGAAAAATCTAGAACTTCTTATTTCAAATCGCTTATAAGTGTCATAAAAAAGCCAATCTTTCGACTGGCTTTTTTTATTTTTTAGATTAAGCAGCGCGTGCTTTCGCCATCAATGCTTCAATCTCTTCTACCGTTTTGACCACTTTCGCGGTTAGAACCAGCGGACCATTTGCAGTGGCCACAACATCATCTTCAATCCGGATGCCAATCCCACGCCATTTGGTATCTACTGTTTCATCATCAGGCGCGATATATAAACCTGGCTCAACTGTTACGACCATGCCCTCTTCATACGGACGCCATTCACCATCTACTTTATAAGCACCGACATCATGTACATCCATTCCAAGCCAGTGTCCTGTACCATGCATATAGAACTGGCGGAAAGCTTCTTGTTCTATGATGTCGTCGATATTACCCTGCATCAAGCCAAGATCGAGCAAACCCTGCACCAAAATACGCACTGCAACATTGTGTGGTTCTTTATAAGAGTTACCAATTTGTACAGCATTGATCGCAGCAATCTGGGCATCCAGCACCACGTTATACAGGGCTTTCTGTTCTGGGCTGAATTTACCATTCACCGGAAACGTGCGGGTAATGTCTGAAGCATAGAACTGATATTCAGCCGCAGCATCAATCAGGACTAAATCACCATCTTTGAGTTCTTTGTCATTTTCCACATAGTGCAGGATACAGGCATTCTCACCGCCACCAACGATACTGTTATAGGCTGGAACACCACCATTTTTGCCAAAGATATAATTCAGCTCGGCTTCCAGCGCGTATTCCATCATGCCTGGACGTACTGCTAGCATCGCTTGAGTATGTGCATCGGCAGAAATATCGGAAGCGATCTGCATCAATTCAATTTCATTGGCCTCTTTATGCAGACGCATTTCATCTATAATACGGTCCAGCTGAATCACTTGCGCTGGCGCAGAAGTTCCACGACGGCTTTCGCCACTTGCAGTTGCAATCCATTTGGCTACACGCGCATCAAATTCTGCCTGCTGTCCCATGCGATAAAATAGTTGATCTTTATTTTGCAGCTTTTCCTGAATTTCTTCATCCAGCAAATCAATCGCATAGGCTTCATCTGCTTCATAATCCTGAATAGCCCCATCAATACCCGCGCGGTAGCCGTTCCAGATTTCCATTTCCCGGTTACGTTCGCGGCAGAACAAACTATAGCTATAGCCTTCTTCTTCTGTGTCAAAGGTTTCAATCACAGCCACAGCTTCAGGTTCTGCAAAGCCGGTTAAATAGAAGAAACTACTGTCTGCGCGGTATTTATAATCTGCATCACGATTACGCATCGCCACCGGACTGGTGGAAATAATGGCGATACTGCGTAAACCAATTTCCCCTGCGAGGATTGCGCGACGTTCCTCAAAAACTGCCTGTGTCAATTTCTTCATCACACCTTACTTCTTATCGATTAATGCATTTATTTAGAATATGGCCCTGAAATCAGGCATAGATTTCTCTGTAACAGCAAAATTTATGCCTGATTCCAATCAGTATTTTAGATACTTAATTTAGATATCTAAGAATACAATCAGCTTGGGCGTTTTGGTGAGAAAATCTCGACCACACTTTGCGCATCATGAGCGGATGAGGCTGGCTGAGGTTTCACACTCATAGTTTTTAATAAAGGTATTTCATCTACAGCGACCTTTTTACGGCCTAAAGACAAGCTTACTGGAATCAGGCGCACGAATTCGTACAATTCCTGATAGCTTTCTTCACCTTCGGCATCATCATCTGAATCTTCAAATTCAACTGCAGCCACATCTTGTAAATGTTCAATCAGTTCAATTTCATCCTGACGGATATGCCCTGAAGCCAAACCAAAACCCAGTACCACGCCTGCACACCAGTCAGCCAGTGCCTGTACGCGTTCTGACAACACATGCTCATCATCAGGAAGTAAAGGTAAATAGTCCAATTCATCATCTGACAAGGCATTGAATACATCTTCAGCTTCGCCAGTCAATAATTCTAAGGCTTCGGCATCCAGTTCAGGGACATCCAGGGTTTCTAAAATCTTTAACCATTCTTGACGGTTGGGCGCCTGAGTAACACACACAATCCCGGTGAGCAAACCATGTAGTTCGCTGGGGCTAGAAATTTCTTCAATTGAAGAAAAATTGCGGTGCCATTCGGTCCAACCTGAAATATCGTCTTGCATTCGTTTATCCAATCTTTATACTGCTTATATATTACCTTTGTTTGCAACACTGTGCGACCTCGATATGTTAGAAGAATTACAGCGTCTACAAGTGCAGATCGGCGTGTTAAAAACGCGACTTGCACGGCTTGAAAGTGAAAATTCCAGTTTGCGCGAAGAGCAAGACTCTTCAATGGTGCAACATCAACAGCAAATTGAACAAAAGAACAGCGTGATTGCGCAAAAACAACAAGAAAATGAAAATCTGACAGAACAATTAACGGATGCTCGTGCCCAGTTTCAACTGCTTAATAATGATGCAACTGCATTGGCAGACCGTTATGGCCGTCTGGAAAAAAGTTGTACCGATCTGAAAAACCGTTTTCAGGAAATTCTGGCTGAACGAAATGACCTGCGAGTGATTAAAGAAAAGATGCTGATTGAACAGCGTCATGCCCAGCAGGAAATTCAGCGTTTGACTCAGGAATCTGAACGTTTAAGCCAGAAAAATGAAAATGCCAAAGCCAAGGTTGAAGCGATTATTCAACGTCTGGCCATTCTCGGTACTGCGCAGGATCATCACGCACAGGAAATTCAACAACTGGCCCATCCGACTGAAGTAACCGAGGAAGCCTCATCATGAGTGAACAGATTGCAATCGATCTCAGAGTATTGGGGCATAGTTTCCGTTTGGCTTCCCCCCCTGACAAACAGGAAGAATTAGAGCGTGCGGCACAGTTATTAAATGAAAAATATGATGAATTTCGTCGTAAAGCACCACGTATGGAGCCTAGCAAGCTGATTATTATGGTCGCGCTTGAGTTGATGCAGGAAGTTTTGAGCATGAACAGATCCCTACAACAATATGCGCATTGCGAGCGTTTGTTACAAACAATTTTAGAAGAAGTCGAAGAACTAACTGAATAATCTTATATTCTGCTTAAACTTCGGACATTCGACTGAACTGTTTACAGTTCATGAACAGCATAGAGTTGCCACACCGTCATTATTGTTTATAATTAACTTAACTCTGGGGTGTTCGCCAGCGGGTCTATTCCCCTGCCGATACTAACACTTACGGGTGTGTTCTGTATATTTAGAGTGTATGCCCATCTTCGTATGGGAAACCCAGCAAGTATACGTCGCATCCTCCTTGAACTTTTCGGTTCAGGGTAACGACACATGCAGCGGCACCTCCGGAGTGCTTCAATTTCTTAGTTAAAATATATTTATAATTATCGTAATTTTTATTGTTAAATTTTCTTCCAGCTTAATATTTTCAGCATTTATTTTGGTCAAGTCTCATTTTATTGCCGCAATCGTCTTGTATGCAAATACCTGCCTAATAAGAAACTAATTTTAACTTCCCCCTCCAATAAATATTCAATTTTCAAGCTATTTTATCTCGATATAAGATATATACCGCCCAGCCTGCAGCAGGAATCCAGCCTAAAATTGAAATCTGCAGCATCAGGCATATCGTGGCTTCAACCGGTTTATGGATGGTCATAAATAATGACCAGGGGAAAATAATTGCAATCATTGATTTCATTTTTAAAACCCTCTATTACCATGTTTTAAATTTTTATATCCAGTTTTTACTAGACTGGGGTTGAGGTGGTTTTTAGTGTGCTCTGAAGAACTTCTGTGCATACTGTTGTAATCACGTTTAAAAATATTTTAAAAGGCTAATTCAGCCAGCTTAAATGAAGCTTAAAAATTAGTTTAAATCAGCGCAGCTCTTACACATTTTGAGTCAAAGTATTGACGTTCTAATATAAAGTCTTTGCTTTAAATTTTGCTATCCAGAATTTTTATATCTAAATCAAGCACTTAACTTTTTGAACTTTATTCACTTACTGCTTTGTAGTCGTATTCGAGGGTGATACCCGCCAAATCACGTCACCGACATCATCAGCAACTAAAATGGCACCTGAGGAATCTACTGCTACACCGACAGGTCGCCCATATGCCTTGCCCTGATCGCTTAAGAATCCAGTCAAGACATCTTGGGGCTGGCCCATTGGTTGACCATTTTGAAAGGGAACAAAAATCACTTTATAGCCACTATGCGGTTTACGGTTCCAGGAGCCATGCTGGCCAATCAGCGCACCATTTCGATATTGAGGCAGCAGATCTGACCTGTAGAAAACCAGACCCAATGATGCTGTATGGTTTCCCAGTGCATAATCTGGAGGAATTGCCCGCGCAACGAGCGTAGGATTTTGCGGTTTGACCCGTGTATCTACATGCTGACCATAATAGTTATAGGGCCAGCCATAAAAAGCACCCTCTTTGACAGAGGTCAGGTAATCAGGAACCAGATCATTGCCGAGCTCGTCACGCTCATTCACCACCGTCCAGAGTGTGCCACTCTGTGGTTGCCAGTCCATGCCATTCGGATTACGAAGTCCGGTTGCAAAAGGTCGCGCTTGAGCACTGGCTAGGTCAAATTCCATAATTAGTGCCCGGCCCTGTTCCTGATCCAGGCCATTTTCAGCTACGTTACTGTTGGAGCCCACCGTGATATAAAGTTTGCTGCCTGCAGGACTGGCAATGACATTTTTGGTCCAGTGATGATTTAAGCGACCCGCAGGTAAATCCAATACTTTGGTGCCGGCTGCTGTAATTTGAGTCGTGCCTGATTGATAAGGAAAGCGCATCAGGGCATCAGTATTGGCCACATACAACATGTTACCAACCAGTGCCATGCCAAATGGAGAATTGAGATTTTGTAAAAATACAGTTTTTTGTTCGGCCACCCCATCCGCATTCGTATCCCGAAGCAGACTAATACGGTTGGCGCTGGGATACGATGAGCCTGCACGTTGCATCACCCATTTCATGATTTTACCCTTGATCCCTTTACTGTCCTGAGGCTTGGGCGGCGCATCAGTTTCGGCCACCAGCACATCACCATTTGGCAATACATATAACCAGCGCGGATGCTGAAGCTCCTTGGCAAATGCCTGAACTTTCAAGCCCGCCGCAGCTGTTGGCAGTTTGCCTTCAGGCCAGCCTTCAGCAGGCGCAATATTCACTGTAGGCAGCAAGCTGGATTTTGGTTTAGGTAAGTGTGGTTTAGAACCATAACTGTCAGTGAGGGGGGACTTGGAAGGCATGGTACATCCAGTCACTGCAAAAAGAAGTGCAAAGCCTGCACCAGGCAGAAAAAATCGGATGGGCATTTTTATCTCTTTTTTTTATTTTTATCATTATGGTTTTAACTTTAAAAAATAATTGGAGAGACCACTAGCAGCTTCGTGTTTTTTCTGGTTATCAATTGGTTATCAATTTTGAGGCATAGGGGATGTTTTTTTGCTATAAGAAAGTAGCTCATCTTTTTCAATAAAATAGTGCCAAAGCCCCTATCTGTTCTTATCGTCATTTCTAAAGTCAGGCCCTCCTTTTGACCTAGTCTGTATTTATAAAGGCTGATTTATCATGACTGACTTAAACAGAACGGCAAGACAACATTTCTAGCGTGATTTTTTTCACTTCATTGCGACTGTGCAGGATATGGGCATTCAAGATAGAGAGACAGGATGCTGCATCTTGGGCAAGCAGCCCGCTTAAAATCTGTTGATGCTCGGCATAGGTCGCTGCCATCCGGTAATCCTTGAAAAAATCCAGACGGCGTATGATACGAATTTTCTCACTGATCTCGCTGTGAATTTTCGCCATTTCTGTATTGCCTGCTGCAGATACCAGGTGACAATGAAATGCTTCATCCTGCTCGGCTAACTGCCTGAGGTCATAGACATACTGTTCTGGTTTTATACACCAGGTTTGAACCAAAACTGCCAAGACAGCTTGTAAATGATCTTCAGGCATCTGACAAATTTGTTCGACCGCATGACATTCAAGCAAAATCCTCAGATCATACAACTCCTCATAGGCCTTAAAATTCAGCGGCCGGACCCGCCAGCCACTTCGAAACTGTACATCGACATAGCCTTCCTGCTGCAGACGGTACAAGGCCTGCCGAATGGGGGTACGGCTCACTGCATAGGTTCCAGCAATTTCTGATTCGGTAAAGCGTTCTCCTGGCATCAGTTTAAAATTAAAAATGTCATTTTTAATTTTCTGGAAAACCTGCTCAGACAGATTGTCTGAGCTTTTCCCGGTCGCTTTACTGGCTGGATTACGGACAAGGGTCATAGGTTGAATCCATTACTCCATATAAACTAGTGGTTCACCGCTATGCACGGTCTGGCCGGAACGGCAGATAATGGCTTTGACAATGCCATCATCATCGGCATAGACCGGCAGTTCCATTTTCATGGCTTCAATGATGGCCACCGTGTCACCTTTTTTCACAATCTGTCCGGCTTCTACAAAAATTTTCCAGATATTGCCCGTCATGGAAGCGTTTAAAGGCACATACTGACTGTAATCGGTATGATCCTGCACAATTTCCATTTCTGCCGGTGCATCAAACTCATCTTTCCAGCGTTCAACTTCGGTGCTAAAAGCGGCCTGTTGCTGCGCTTTAAAGGCAGCAATGCTGTCCTGTTCCGCTGCAAGAAAATCCTGATAAGCCGCAAAGTCAAACTCGCATTCTTCAATTTTGATCTCTGCCCGGCCATGTGCAAAGTCAGCACGGAATTGATCCAGTTCGGCCTGAGTGACTTCATAATATTTAATCTGGTCAAAAAAGCGTAAGAACCATTGTTGATCACCAAACTGCTTGTTCTTCTTAAACTTGTTCCAGATGGGCACGGTACGGCCAATCAGTTGATAACCACCCGGTGAGTCCATGCCGTAAATGCACATATACATGCCGCCAATCCCAACTGTACCTTCAGCAGTAAACGTACGCGCGGGGTTATATTTGGAACTCAATAAACGGTGACGCGGATCAAGGGGCACTGCGCAGGGTGCCGTCAGATATACATCGCCTAGCCCTAAAATCAGATAATTGGCATCAAAAATAATGTCTTTGACTTGCTGACGGGTGCTTAAACCATTAATACGCTGAATAAAATCGACGTTGTTGGGAAGCCACGGTGCTTTGGCACAAACGCTTTCCTGATAGCGCTCAACCGCGCCCAAAGTTGCCGAGTCTTCGAAGGCCATTGGTAAATGGATAACTCTTGAAGGGATTTTAATGTCACGTAAATCACCCATCTGTCCTTCAAAACCGAGCAGGAAGTGAATCAGTTGCTGCTGGCTAAAGCGCAGGCCGTCATATTTAATCTGTAATGAACGCACTCCTGGTGATAGTTCTAAAATGCCATCAATATCGGCTTCACGAATCAACTGCATCAAGCGGTGCACGCGTAAACGCAGGGCTAAATCCAGTACGTTATCGCCATATTCCAGCAGGATATAGCTGTCACCTGCCTGACGGTACATTGCTTTCGGCGCATCTGGTGTAGCTTCACGCAGTGCAAGAATACTTTCTGTAGAAACTGCAGAAGTTTCGGTTTCGACGGTTATTTCGCCCTTGGCAAAATTTTCAATCGTTAAAATTTGCTGCTGCTCCAAGGCATTGGCTTGCTCTACTGAGATTGGATAGAAACTAATCGTGTCATCAGCTTTCAGTTGTCCGATTTTCCAGAGTTCAGCTTTGGCAATGGTTACCGGACAGACGAAGCCACCCAGGCTCGGACCATCTTTGGCCAAGATCACCGGGAAATCCCCGGTAAAGTTAATCGCACCAATCGCGTATTCACAGTCATGCACATTGGATGGATGCAATCCTGCTTCACCGCCATTTTCACGCGCCCAGCTTGGCGTCGGTCCGGTTAAACGGATACCCAAACGGTTCGAGTTAAAATGCACTTTCCAGCTTGACGCAAAAAACTCCTCAATATAATCAGCTTTAAAGAAATCAGGTGCGCCATGCGGGCCATAGAGCACACCAATTTTCCACTCCTTGCCATAGTTTGGAATCAGATCTGTTGCCAAAGCTTCAGGTTCTGCAATCGCCAAAGCTAGACCATCGGCAAGCAGATCAGGATTGACCATCTTAATCATGTCGCCAGCACGTAATACTCGGCCTGCATGTCCACCAAAATTACCTAAAGCAAAAGTGGAACGGCTGCCTAAGTATTCCGGTACATTCAGGCCATTTCGCACGGCCAAGTAAGTCCGGCAACCAGATTCAACCTGTCCGATTTTTAAGGTTTGTCCTGCTTTCACGCGAATCGGCTGCCAGAAATCTACGGCAGCATCATCCAGACTCGCAGCACACGGCGCACCAGTTAAAGCAATAATATTATCCGCATGGAATTTGAGGGTTGGGCCTTGCAGGGTAAACTCAAAACCGGCAGCACCCTGAGCATTACCTACAATTTTATTCGCTAACTGGAACGCATAATCATCCATTGGGCCTGAGGGCGGGACGCCAATATCCCAATAACCTATACGGCCCGGATAATCCTGAATTGAGCTTTGGGTACCCGATTGAATTACTTCAATCACATTAGGCACATACAGAAAATCATCCAGCATCCGCGTCCAGATCTGCATCTGTTCAAAACGCGGATCTGAAATAACGGTATGGACATAATCCAGATTGGTACTAATACCATTGAGGCAAGTTTCAGCCAGTGCCGCTTTAAGAGTCGTAATCGCAGTTTCACGATCTTCTGCATGCACGATAATCTTGGCAATCATTGGGTCAAAGTATTGTGAAATTTCAGTTCCCGTACTAACCCAGGTATCGACCCGAATATTTTCAGGAAAAAAGACATCAGTCAAAATACCCGGACTTGGCTGGAAATTCTTCACCGGATCTTCGGCATAAATCCGTACTTCAATCGCTGCGCCTTGTGGCTGAATACTGCGTAGATGCTCCCAGTCCAAGGCATCGCCCGCTGCAACTTTCAACATGCATTCAATCAGGTCCAAACCGGTCACCATTTCAGTGACAGGATGCTCCACCTGCAAACGGGTATTCACTTCCAGGAAGTAAAATTCATCACGTGCTGCATCGTAAATAAACTCAACCGTACCGGCACTGCGATATTTCACCGATTTGCCCAGTTCAATTGCCGCCTGATGCAGTTTTTGTCGCGTCACTTCAGGTAAATGTGCGGCCGGCGTTTCTTCAACAACTTTCTGATTACGGCGCTGTAATGAACAGTCCCGTTCACCCAAGGCCACAACCTGTCCCTGACCATCCCCAAAAATCTGTACTTCGACATGACGGGCTTTATCGATAAAGCGTTCTAAAAACACCCCGGCATCTTTAAAAAACTGCTCACCCAGACGTTTCACACTTTCATAAGCATCCCGAAGTGTCTCAGCGTCATCACAACGGGTTAAACCAATACCCCCACCACCTGCCGTACTTTTCAGCATAATCGGATAGCCAATTTTTTCAGCTTCTGCCAAGGCATCATCCAGACTATTTAGCAGACCTGTACCGGGAGTCATTGGTACATTGGCAACAGCAGCAAGTTCACGGGCACGATGTTTTAAACCAAATTCTAAAATCTGTTCAGCTGTTGGACCCATGAAAGCGATGCTATTTTCTTCGCAGGCACTGGCAAAATCGGAACTTTCAGACAGGAAACCATAACCCGGAAAAATGGCTTCAGCCCCAGTGTTCTTGGCTGCAGCAATCAGTTTTTCGATACTTAAATAGGTATCACTGGGTTTGGTGCCTTCCAACGACACGGCAATATCTGCATCCAGTACATGCTGCGCATAACGGTCCGTTTCTGAATATACGGCGACACTGGTCACGCCTAATTTTTTCAATGTGCGAATGGCACGAACAGCAATTTCGCCCCGGTTTGCAATCAGTACAGTTTTAAACATGTGAATTTCCTTTTATTCTATCTATTTTCTGAATCTGCCGAATTGATCTATTTTTTTGATTAAGCTGCTGCATATAAGCCTGCCGCCGTTACTGATCTCTGGCAGCCTCTGATATCTACAATGCGAAATACAGTTTTTTTGAATACATCAATTTTTGTTTGAATAAGATATGCAACCGTCCTAACCGAAATCCAGGCAGGCTCATTCCCCTCAAGTCGGGCAATGAATTGAGCCAAGTTATTCAATGGAAGCATTTTTTGCTGACCGGCATCGCGGCATTCTGGGGCTGTCCAGCCGATCATGTTGTGATGAAGCATTCTGTATCCAATCTTGTATTCAAGTTTGGATACAGTTATGCAGAACTTGTGCCAATTTTATTTTTATTATATTTTCAAATACTTAATAAAATCCAAGATATATAAAATGGAGATAATTTCATTCAATGGTTGTTTTTGGTTCAGCCTATTTTTCAATTCAGTGCAGTAAATGCCTTCATTGAAAGGTTTAACCCAGGCTCATTGGTGAGGGTGATGATTCACTATTTCACAGGCATTATTGAATGCTGATAAGGTGTCCCAGGCCACATACCATGTGACCTGTTTGGACCCTAATTTTTCTAGTAGTCGCTTTCTTGGCATAGAGATCAATATTACTGGCATCAGAACCGCCTGAGAGCATCTATATCAAGCCCACTTTCCTTACTATAGGCGGTTAATGTCACATCTGGGATTTTGCCCATTCTAGGGCGTGTCCTCATTTGAAGAATTGGTTTTAAAGACTTAAAATCCTCCTTTAAGCTATTTTCATTTCTATATTTTCAATGGCACATATTCTTCCTACCAGATGATATCTGGCAGCAAATCCAAGATACTATACGATTACATGGTTGCTACTGTTCAAAGAATAGTAGAAATATCATGGAAGCGATCTTATGGAAATTGCGTACAGGCGCCACATGGCGTGATATTCCTCAAGAATTTTGTCCTTGGCAAACTGCTTATAATCGTTTTAATCGTTGGGCAAGCAAGGGATTGTGGAATAATTTTTTTTAGATTACGAGGCGTCTTGGATCAAGAATGGGTATTCATTGACGGAAGCTACATACGCGTGCATCAAAATGCAAGTGGAGCTCGGAATGGTTGCGAAAGAGCAATTGGACAATCACGTGGTGGACGAACAACAAAAATACATCTTGCAACCGACGCGAATGGATTACCGATTAATTTTAAAATCACTGGGGGTGACGTCCACGACAGTCAAGTTGCAAAACAACTGATTGATACTGTAGGCGAGGTAACCTATCTCATTGCTGATAAGGGGTATGATGCTGAGTACATTAGAATGTATGCCCAGAACAAGGATATAATTCCCATTATTCCAATGAGATCAAATAGTAAAAGATCGAATAATGAGTTTGATAAATATCTATATAAATTAAGACATTTAGTTGAAAATGCCTTTGCGAGATTAAAACATTTCCGTGCTATTGCCACCCGGTTTGATAAGCTTGCACGCAATTATCAGTCTATGATTTACATTGCTTGCATGTTTATTTGGTGCAAAGCCAAATGAGGACACGCCCTAGAGCGGGCCTGGCTTGAATTATTAGGAAGAAATTGGATTTTAGTTCAGATCAGGTTGGATTGATCCGAAATTTCTGCAATCTCTCCCTATAAAGTTGAGGGATGACTTGAGAGGATAAAAAAAGTAGTGAAAGGAAAAGGTTCAGTTATTGGACTGAAATTGCGCTACACAGCGATACCCACTGGCATGAAAGATCATACCTGTGGCTCTCAACCACGAAATGCCGCTTCAATCACCGAGATGTCAATTTTCTTCATGGTCATCATCGCATTAAATGCGCGCTTGGCCGCAGCACGGTCAGAACTGTTACAGGCATTGATCAGGACCACTGGCGTAATCTGCCAGGAAATGCCCCACTTGTCTTTGCACCAGCCACACTCGCTTTCCTGCCCGCTATTACCAATAATGGCATTCCAGTAGCGGTCTGTTTCTTCCTGGTCTTCAGTCGCCACCTGAAATGAAAATGCTTCATTGTGTTGAAAGTCAGGGCCACCATTCAGTCCAATGCAGGCAACACCCATCAGCGTAAATTCAACGGTGATGACATCGCCTTCTTTACCAGAAGGATAATCTCCTGGGGCAAGGTTGATCGCGTCAATTGAGGAATATGGAAAGGTATCTGCATAAAATCGTGCAGCAGCTTCCGCATCGTCATCATACCAAAGGCAAAGGGTGTTCTTCGCAATATTCATCATGTTCAATCTCCATTGATTTAGGTCTTACCCGCGCTGCCTAAGTACAATGTGTCTCAGATATCAGGGATATCAGGTGAGAACAATCATATGATCCCTTGTCTATATTTCACCCAAAAACAGAATAAACCTATTTTAGAATTGTATTTTTATTATTCTAAAACTGTTTCAAAGTTCTTAAAATAATTCGCTTTTGGAGTTTGTCATTGAATATTGATTACCTGGTAAATAGTGAATCAAAGACAACAAACTGACCGCTTCATGACATTTTAGAAGTTGATGATATGACTGTTTTTTTAGTTTTTTATCTTTTAGAGAGGCTGAAAAAATGGCCGAATTTTAATAAAAAGATAAGGAAGAATATGAAACTACAGCTCACAATTATTTTTTACTTTTCCAGATTTCCCACTTAGACTAGAGCACAATTTTGTTGCATATGCTGTTTGCCCTATGACCATTCAGGAATTAAGAAGATACCTTCGTAAAACGCGTCGTCATCTCTCTAAATTTGAGCAAAGGCAGTCTGCACAAGAAGTCTTAAACCGTCTGGTTCGCAGCCCACAATTCATTCATGCCAAGCACATCGGCGTTTATCTGCATGCCTTTGGTGAGATTCAGACTCAGGGGATTATTGAACGCTGCTTTCAACTGGGTAAACAAGTCTACTTGCCTACAATTTGCGACATGAACCAGCATCTGGTCTGGGTCCGGATCAGCCAGCACCAATATCGCAACAAGCGCTTTGCCTATCATCGGCTAGGGATGCGAGAGCCCATGAGTACCCGTGGTATACATGTTTCCAAACTGGATCTATTGCTCATGCCGCTACTTGCCTGTGATACCTCAGGCACGCGGATTGGCATGGGCGGCGGTTTTTATGACCGTACCTTGGCTTCTGCGCCTGGACGTCCGTTTCGTCTGGGTCTGGCACATGACTTTCAGCTGGTTAGGCAACCTTTAAAGCGCGAAAAATGGGATCAGCCCCTAGATGCTTTAATCACTCCGACTGTTTTTATCAAGTTCAAACGTTAATTTTTCAATTTTACTCTTGCTAACTACTTCAAAATCACATAATTAGTCATTTTTCATACAATTTAATCTTAACTGCCCTTGTATTTTTTAAATTACCCATCACTATTAAAAGCATGGCAACACCGTTGTCACTCATTAGGAGTGCTCATGTCTGAAATTATCATGAATCAAGAAACCTTAGAGCCTCAGGTTCCAAGTGTACTACCTCTTTTGGCGCTGCGTGATGTGGTGGTTTATCCGCATATGCAAATTGCGCTGTTTGTCGGTCGTGAAAAATCGATCAATGCAGTTGATGTGGCTCGTAACAGTGACAATCTAGTATTTGTGGTTGCACAAAAAGATTCGCTTACAGAAGAAATTGATCACGACAATTTATATCAATACGGTACTGTCGCGAAGATTGTGCAAGTTGTGAATCACGAAAATGATGAAAACTGTATTAAAGTCCTGATCGAAGGACTGCATCGTGCCAAGCTGAAAACTATCATTGACGAAAATGAGTATCTGACAGCAGAGCATGAACTCAGCCCGATGACGGTTACGATGGATAAAGACACCCAAGCCGTGCGCTTGCAAGAATTACGTGCACTTTTCGCTCAATATGCAGAAGCGAAGCTACGTAATGCGCGTGAACTCATCACCGCAGCCAACAAAATCGAAGATCTATTACAGTTATTGTTCTTCGTCGCAACCCGTGTTCCATTGAATATTGATGTCAAACAAAAATTCCTGGAACAGGATGAATTCGAAGCGCATTTGACTGAGTTGATGACGTATCTCTTGCAACAGTCTGAAGAACAGCAGATTGAGCAAACCCTGCACGACTCTGTTAAACGTCAGATGGAAAAGAACCAGCGCGAATACTTCCTGAATGAAAAAATGAAAGTCATTCAGCGCGAGCTTTCTGATATGAACGGCGGCGCAGAAGATGATGTCGCTGAAATTGAAAAACGTCTTGCTGAAGCAGATCTGCCTGAGTATGTACGCAAGAAAGCTGAAAACGAGTTCCGTAAGCTGAAAGCGATGCAGCCTGCTTCAAGTGAAGCAGCAGTAGTACGCAACTATCTGGAAGTCATTCTGGATACACCGTGGAATAAAGCCAGCAAAGTCAGCATCAACCTGAACAAAGCACAGGAAATTCTGGATGCAGACCATTATGGTCTGGACGATGTCAAAGATCGCATTGTTGAATATCTTGCTGTTCAGTCGCGTGTGAAAAAATTGCGTGGCCCAATTCTATGCTTGGTTGGTCCTCCAGGTGTCGGTAAAACCTCACTGGGTGAATCCATTGCCAAAGCCACCGGTCGTGAATTTGTCCGTATGGCCTTGGGCGGTGTACGGGATGAAGCCGAGATTCGCGGGCACCGTCGTACCTACATTGGTGCGATGCCAGGTAAAATCGTGCAGTCTTTAATCAAGGTGGGTGTAAAAAACCCATTGTTCCTGCTCGATGAAATCGACAAGATGGCACAAGACTACCGTGGTGATCCGGCTTCTGCGATGCTTGAAGTACTCGATCCATCACAAAACAACAAGTTCAGTGATCATTACCTTGATCTTGATCTTGACCTGTCTGAAGTGATGTTTATCTGTACAGCAAACAGCATGAATATTCCTGAGGCCCTGCTGGACCGTATGGAAGTGATTCGTCTTCCGGGTTATACCGAAGAAGAGAAAGTGAATATTGCCGACCGTTATCTTGTTCCTAAAGCAATCAAGAACAATGGTCTACGTGCCAAAGAACTGACAGTTCATGAAGAAGCCATTCGTGACATCGTGCGCCACTACACACGTGAAGCCGGTGTTCGTAACCTTGAACGTGAAGTGTCAAAAATTGCACGTAAAGTGGTGAAAGAAGCTGTCAGCAAGAAAGCTAAAAATCTTGAGGTTGATGTAACAGCGGCTAATCTTCCAGAGTACTTGGGTCCACATAAATTTGACTATGGTATGGCAGAAGAAGAAGCGCAAATCGGCCGTGTGAATGGTTTGGCTTGGACGTCTGTCGGTGGTGAATTGCTGACCATTGAAGTTGCAGCAGTTCCAGGTAAAGGTAAGTTTATTACCACCGGTTCTCTTGGCGATGTCATGAAAGAATCGATTACCACGGCTATGACTGTAGTGCGTACCCGTGCTGATGCACTTGGAATCGAAGCCTCTCGTTTCGAAGAAACCGATGTACATGTGCATTTACCTGAAGGTGCAACACCAAAAGATGGTCCATCGGCAGGTCTGGCATTAACTACTGCATTGGTATCTGCGTTCACCGGTATCCCGATTCGTCCGGATATCGCGATGACAGGTGAAACCAGTCTGGGCGGTCGTGCACTGCGGATCGGTGGCTTGAAAGAGAAACTTCTTGCAGCCCATCGTGGTGGCATCAAGCTGGTATTCATTCCACAGGAAAACGTACGTGACCTGGCGGAAATCCCAGAAAATGTCAAAGAAGGTCTAGAGATCAAAGCAGTGAAATCAATTGATGAGGTTCTACCGGTGGCACTGACCTCTGTGCCAAAAGCCCTGGTTAAACCACCAATTGTAAAAACCAAAGAAGAAGCGAAAGCAGCACGTCATTAAGACTGGTTGTTTCCTATAAAAAAACCCTGCTCCGGCAGGGTTTTTTATTGCGCTTTTTATTGAGTATTTGATGAAACTTTTATTGAATAAAAGATGAAATCTAGCTGTTTATTTATGGCTGTAGCGCCATAGCAACCAGCCCATCTACTACATGCACCATCTTGCTCAGATCGAGCTTGTCCAAAGTATCCAGCTCGGTATTGTAATAAGGATTACGATAATTCGCAGTATCGGTAATCAGCATGGTCGCATAGTTGAATTTGGCATAATTCAGATAACCCGAGAAACTCATGTCTTGGGCAAAACTCGGGCTGACAAAACGTTGACACTCCAGACGATTAAAACTCTGCATGGCAGCACAATAATCACCGGTTAGCCCAGTCGATGCTAAATGTCCAATCGCTGCAATAAAATTGCCATGTCGTGGATAAATCCATTTTAATCCCACCGGATAGCTCTGTACCTGATGTTCATCAAAATAGCCAATCGAATCCAGAATCACCACACCTTTAATTTTCTGCTTTTGTGCTTTAAGTGACTTGGCATGCATATAGCTGCCCATATGCTCTGTCTTGAAAAAAGGCGGCTCTTCAAGGGTATAAAAAGCAAATTCGACATTATGCTTGAGTCTGGATTTTTGTAAGGCAAGCAATCTTGCCGTTTCCAGCAAGCCCGCTACACCTGATGCATTATTATCAGCTCCTTTTCGGGTACTAAAGACATCATAATGTGCTCCCATTACCATCTTGGTTTTGGCTTGAGCATTTAAATGACAAATGACATTCCGGTAACTCAGGTTATTGACTACATAGACCTGAAACTCACATGGAATGCCAAAGCGTTGCATCTGCCCTTTAATCCAGGCAGACACCCGGGTCAGTTCTTTCAGGTTCTTATAATTTCGGTATTCATCCACACTCATGATCTGGCTAAAGAATAGCTCTAGATGAGAAACCTGAGCATTTTTACTTGAATTGGCTGCACTGAGACTTGGCGCTAGGAGGCCAACCAGCAACAGCAGCACAGTACAACATCCTTTTATCACCACACTGTTCCGCATTTATTATTATTCCATTCCTTTATCAAGCGGAGACTTGAACTATGGACATTAAAGCAACACTAAATCTCTCATTTCAATTTCAATTTGTTTCCCCAGCTCAACTTCGTGTTGTTTGATCGTTATAATGAGGTATCCAATTATTGATCTTTCTGTATGAAAATCCGTATCCTGACCATTGGTCAAAAAATGCCAGCATGGGTGCTGACTGGTTTTGAAGATTATTTCAAACGTATTCAGCCTTTTGTACAGACCCAGATTATTGAACTGCCCATGGCCAAGCGCGGCAAAAATGATTCAGAAGCGGATATTCTGAAATATCGCAACATTGAAGGCGACAGCATTCTAAATGCACTCAAGCAGAATGAAACCCTGATTGCGCTGGAAGTGGGTGGACGTGAATTCAGCACTGAAAAACTGGCAGAAACCATGAAAGGCTGGATGCTGGAAGGAAATGATGTAGCACTTGCGATTGGCGGACCAGATGGTCACTCGGAAGCTGTGCGTAAAGCCGCTGCCTGGCACTGGTCACTTTCCAAGTTAACCCTGCCGCATCCATTGGTACGTGTCATGCTGATCGAACAGCTTTATCGTGCCATGAGTATCAACAATAACCATCCTTACCATCGTGCAGGCTAATGAATTTGCTTAAGCGTTCTTTTTATGCAACGTTTTGTTGAATAATTCCTTCTGCTCTTATTTCTATTTTTCATGCATTATTGAGACATCTTCCAGATGTGGTTTGACTTATGAACTTACAAACGTTGCCCGGCTTATTTATTTCTCATGGCTCTCCCATGCTAGCGCTGAATCCTGAGCAAGTGGGTCCTGCCCTGCATCGTTTGAGCGAAAATCTGCCACGTCCAGAAGCGATTATTGTGATGTCGGCACACTGGGAAAGTAATGCACTGGAAGTCAGTAGCGCAATTCGCCCAGAGACCTGGCACGATTTTCGTGGTTTCCCGCCTGAACTCTATCAATTGCGCTATCCTGCACCGGGAAATCCTGAACTGGCCGAGCAGATCTTGGGCTTGCTGGCCAATGCCGGTTTTTCCGCACATGCCAACAGTACCCGTCCGCGTGATCATGGCGTGTGGATGCCGCTGCTGCATATGTATCCAGATGCCGACATTCCCGTGGTCGAAGTGTCTTTACCGATGTCGATGAGTGCGGATGAGATTTATCAGATTGGTCAAAGCCTCGCACCTTTACGTGATCAGCAAATCCTGCTGATTGGTTCAGGCAGTATTACCCATAACTTACGTGAACTGTCTTGGGATGGTACAGCGGCTGATGTTCCCGAATGGGCCTCAGGTTTCCGTAATTTTGTGGTGCATAAACTGACACATAGCGATTATGACGCTGTACTGGACTGGTCCAATATTCCGTATATGGCGCGAAATCATCCGACGCTGGAACATTTTGCTCCGATTTTCTTTGCGATGGGCACAGGTCAGCGCTTTAGTCTGGTGCATAGCAGTTTTACCATGGGTTCACTCGGTATGGATATTTACCGCTTCGATTAATTTTGATTAAAAACTCACAATCTTGATGATGGATACATTTTGCAACTTAAAGCTGCGATATGTATCCATATTTTTCTGCAATACATCCCTTATTATTTCAATTCTTTGTTCTTTATTATAAATCCATGAAATTAAAATTTATTGTACTGGCATTATTGCCTTTGACTTTTGCGGCCTGTCAGTCGAGTGATATTCAGCAGGCTGGAGAACTTGCAGTGGCTACTATTCAACAAAATAATGCACATCAGATTCTTCCCACCTATCAATGGGAACTGAATCGTGGATTAGATCGACCTATTGTACTCAGTTTCGACACTCAAGGCCGTCTGAGCGCCGTGACGGGCTGTAATGGACTCGGGACGACCTGGTCAGTGAAAAACAATATCATTACTACTGGCGAGGTCATAGGCACCGAAATGGCCTGTGATGCAGCACTCATGGAGCAGGAACGTTTTGTCAGCCAGCTTTTACAAAAGCGTGATATTCCTTTTATGCTCAACGCTAAAGATCGCAGCAAGCCAACATTGACGCTGGTGGCTGCAAATGGTCAAACCTATGAATTTACCGGGAAAATGACACCAGAAACCAGATATCAAGGTCAGGCTGAAACCATTTCCCTGGAAATCTCCCCAGAGACCAAATCATGCATCGGTGTAGCTCAACAGACCTGCTTGCAAGTCAAAGAAGTCAAATATGATCAGAATGGTCTGCAGACTCAGGTAGATAAGGACTGGACTTTGTTCTATGACCAGATTGAAGGTTTTCAGCATGTACCGAATGAGCGGCAGATTATTCGAGTCAAACGTTTTGAAATCAAACAGCCGGCAGCTGATCAATCGAAATATGCCTATATTTTTGATATGGCAGTTGAGCGTGAATTAGTAAAAAGTACCCTCTAATTCACCTTCTCCCTATTCAACTTCTTTGAGATACAACTAGGTTGTCTTTTTTCTACCAGAAAGAAATCAGCTAAAATATTAAAAGAAGTTTTTGAATAGACATAAAAAAACCGGGACAATGGCCCCGGTTTTCAGCTTAGACTAAGTCAGACTTAAAATACGCCTTGAGCAAGCATCGCATCAGCAACTTTTACGAAGCCAGCAATGTTTGCACCGTCTACATAGTTCACAGTACCGTCTTCTTTAGTACCGAATTTTACGCAGTTGCGGTGAATTTCTTTCATGATGGCATGAAGACGCTCGTCAACTTCTTCGAAAGTCCAACCTAAACGCAATGCATTTTGAGACATTTCAAGACCAGAAGTTGCAACGCCACCTGCATTCGATGCTTTACCTGGTGCGTAAAGAATTTTCGCTTCAACGAATTTCTCAACCGCCTCAAGAGTAGAAGGCATGTTTGCACCTTCCGCCACACAGATTACGCCATTGGCAAGAAGCTTATCAGCATCATCAGCGTCTAACTCATTTTGAGTTGCACATGGCAGTGCGATATCACACTTGATACCCCAAGGACGTTGGCCTTCAAGATATTCGAAACCATGTTTAGACGCGAACTCTGAAATACGGCCACGTTTTACGTTTTTAAGCTCCATAACTTCAGCAAGTAATGCTTCAGTGAAACCATCTTTAACGTAAACAGTACCCGCAGAATCAGAAAGTGAAACCACTTTGGCACCGAGGTACATTGCTTTCTCAGCAGCATATTGCGCAACGTTACCTGAACCTGAAATCGTAACGACTTTATCCTGGAAGCTTTCGCCACGAGTCTTGAGCATTTCCTCAGCGAAATACACAGTACCGAAGCCAGTTGCTTCCGGACGTGCCAATGAACCACCGAAAGTTAAGCCTTTACCAGTGAATACACATGCAGTGTCGTTACTTAATTTTTTCATCATGCCGGCCATGTAGCCCACTTCACGACCGCCTACACCAATATCACCTGCAGGGATATCTGTATTCGCACCAAGGTGACGATACAGCTCGATCATTAAAGCTTGGCAGAAACGCATGATTTCGCCTTCTGATTTGCCTTTAGGATCAAAATCAGAACCGCCTTTACCCCCACCCATAGGAAGTGTGGTTAAAGCATTTTTAAATGTTTGCTCAAAGCCTAAGAATTTTAGGATTGAAAGATTCACTGAAGGGTGGAAACGCATACCACCTTTAAATGGACCGATCGCTGAGTTGTATTGTACGCGGAACGCACGGTTTACCTGAGTTTGACCTTGGTCATCTACCCAAGAAACTCGGAACTGGATCGCACGTTCTGGCTCAACTAGACGTTCTAGCAAACCATGTGCTGCGTATTGTGGATTCTTTTGAATGAATGGCCACAAACTGGTCATCACTTCTTCTACAGCTTGAAGAAATTCTGGTTGATGTGCATCACGTGATTTTACGTAATCTAGGAACTCATTAAGTGTGTTGTATTTCAACGCTTAATCCTCAGCAGATAATGGATCAAAATTGGTCAAATTTACAATCAATGTTAAATTTTGGCGCAAAATATTAAATATCTTTTGTAACTAATCTACAATACTTTTTTTGAAAATACTTTAAAATTAATTTGATAACAAATATTTATATTGATTATGAATATTTGTTCTATGTCAGGAAATGCCAATTGAATCAAGGCTTAGATTCAGTTTATGCCTACTAATATGGCATAATTTGACCCCAAATTGTGCATAACTGCATGATTTAAAAATATGTTAAAATTGATAAATCGACATATTTTGTTTCACTTACTCTCTCATGCTTGTCATGAGTAATGCTGGTTATACATGAATTCGCCTATTTCTCTGGTCCAATCCATTGATGCTTTACTCCCTCAAACCCAATGTGGACTATGTGGTCATCGTGATGGATGCTTACCTTATGCCCAGTCGATTGCTGAAGGTGAAAATGCCAATAAATGTGTGCCAGGCGGACAACCAGTTGCCGATGCTTTGGCTGCATTATTAAATCGTCCTAAACTTCCGGCTGAACAAAGTGTCTGGTCAGTTCAGGCCGATGGTCGCCCGCAAAGAATCAAAGCCGTGATTCGTGAAGATGAATGTATTGGCTGTACCAAATGTATTAGCGCCTGCCCGGTTGATGCAATTATTGGCTCCGGCAAACTGATGCATACCATTCTGACCGATCTATGTACCGGCTGTGAGCTGTGTATCCCGCCTTGTCCAGTGGACTGTATTGATCTAATTGAAGATCCACAGCCCTTACCGACTGAAGCGCAGCGCATTACAGAACAGGATGATCTGCGTCAACGTTACTATGCATATATCCAGCGTGAAGAAAAACGCCGTACAGATCGTAAAGGACCTGTGGTACGCGCAGAAATTGATACTGCCCTATTTGCCCAGTTTGCCGCTCTCAATCAGCATCTTCCTAGCATTGAAGTCATAAACAAGCCAATAGATACCGCAATTAAGCTGGATTCCAAAACCACGATTGAACTGGCAAAACTACGGACCCAAATTAAAAAGCTGGAAAAACAGCTTTCAGTTCGTGAAGATGCGCAAAAACGTACCCAGCTGGAAGAACTGACACAACAATTACAGGCGTTACAAGGATAGAACATGACTACAGCAAACGCCAAGCCTGTTAAAAACATGACCAAAAAGCAGATTCAGACTTTTTTTGCGCGTCTGCGTGAACAGCGTCCCAATCCAAAAACTGAGCTGAATTATTCAAATCCTTTTGAATTACTGGTCGCAGTGACGCTCTCTGCTCAGGCCACCGATGTCAGCGTCAACAAGGCCACGGACAAACTGTTTCCAGTCGCCAATACACCTGAAGCGATTTATGCACTCGGTGTGGATGGCCTGAAGGAATATATCAAGACCATTGGTTTATATAATTCGAAAGCGGTCAATGTAATTAAAGCCTGTGAGATACTGATCCAGAAGCATAACAGCGTGGTACCGGACAATCGTGCGGATCTTGAGGCTTTACCGGGTGTGGGACGAAAAACGGCGAATGTAGTGCTGAATACCGCTTTTGGCCAACCGACCATGGCGGTCGATACCCATATTTTCCGGGTAGGTAATCGTACCGGACTGGCGACTGGTAAAAATGTACTGGAAGTTGAACACCGTCTGGTGAAAGTTATTCCCAAGGAATTTATTATTGATTCACATCACTGGCTGATTTTACATGGCCGCTATTGCTGCATTGCGCGCAAACCGAAGTGTCATGAATGCGTGGTATCAGATGTCTGTAACTGGCCGGACCGATTCGAGTTTGGGGCAGCCCGCCCGATTGCAGTGAAAAATATTGATGTGAGTGAATAGCAATACACATCAAGCTAAGATCAAAAAGAGCTGGCCGATCTATAAACTTTGATAGCGACTTTGAGAATCCGGCTTTTCGCTCAAACCCGATTCTCAGCTTGGCTAAAGCATTCTAGATTATTTTTCCTGATTCTGTTCGGCCTGTTCCTGCTGTTTCTTACGCTGTTCAAGTTCGGCCTGCAATTTTGGGTGAAGCTGGCGCTCGGGTCGCTTTGCAGCATTATCTGCGCGCTCTTCCTGACGGACTTTATTCAGCATTTTAAAACTGATATAGAACAGACCCACCAATACTGCCAGAAATACCACCATCAACACCAATATGCCAAATTTCATAGCCACAGTACCCTGTTCAAATACACAATAAAAAAGAGCCCTAATATGACTTAGGGCTCTTAGATTGTCAAAATCATCGTCAGCCGATTATTTTGATTGATCCAGAATCGCGAAAAGATCAGTCTGAACTTCATCGATTGGACGTAAACCGTTTAATTTGTCATAAGTCGGTGCATTTTCACCAGACGCTGCACGGCCTTGGTAGAAGCCAACCAATTGCTCGGTTTCAGTGTGGTAAGAGCTTAAACGTTTACGAATCGTTGCTTCCAAATCATCAGGACGCTGAACCAGATCTTCACCAGTTTCGTCATCTTTACCTTCCACTTTTGGCGGATTGTAAACGATGTGATAGACACGGCCAGATGCCGGGTGCTGACGACGGCCAGAAAGACGTTGTACGATCTCTTCATCTGGTACATCAATTTCAATCACGTGATCAATAGTGATGCCTTCGTTTTCCAAAGCTTCTGCTTGAGGAATGGTACGTGGGAAACCATCAAAAATGCAGCCATTGACACAGTCAGGTTGCGCAATACGCTCTTTTACCAGACCAATGATCAACTCATCAGAAACCAAACCGCCATTGTCCATGACACTTTTAGCTTGTAGACCTAATTCAGTTCCTTCACGAATTGCAGCACGGAGCATATCACCGGTTGAAATTTGTGGGATATTGTAGCGCTTACAGATCAACTGAGCTTGTGTACCTTTACCTGCTCCAGGTGGTCCGAGTAAAATAATGCGCATATATAAACATCCTCATTTAAACAATATGTATGACGCCACGACCACAATCGCCCGATTGTGGCCCCCGGCATCTCATTATAAGAAAGCCACAAACAAATGGATTAAACCCGCGACAAAACCGGTTACCCCACCCAATAAAATCAGAATCCATTCATCTTCCTGAAATGCAGGACGTAAAAGATTCTGAAACTCCTTCGGAGTCAACTCGCGTATGCGGTCTCTAAACATTTGATAGATTTTCTGTGCACGGCTCGCATTAAATGCTGGGTCGCATACAGGTACCATCGTAATTTCAATCGAGCGATCGATCAAGTCCGTCTTGAGTTTTGCATACTCTTTTGGTCCTAAAGACAGCTGTAAAGAGGTCCGAACCAGGGGTGTTTCCATAATTTGATTAATATGACGTTTGATAATGCGGCGGGTTTTGTCTTTTCTGCCACCATACATCATCTCGGTCATGATCGATTTTAACGTAATCAGATCTTCTGTGACTACACTTGCGAAGACGTCCGAGACTTCATCCTGACGTTTCATAAATGCACCTTGTATGTTATAGGTGCCAATACGCGGAATAACAGGTTTAATCCATGGAAACTTGCGGCTTTCAGTACGGGCAAAGAATTGCGGGTACTTTACCGGGTGTGGATAGAGCGGGTTGAATACCATCCAGATCGCGATCCAGTTGGTCAAAAAGCCCCAGATAGCCGCCCAAAACGGTACGGTCCAGTGCCACGGCACCACAAACCAGACAATCATCTGGACAATACCAAAGAACATCCCGATGAGTGCACTGATATGCCAAATAAAATTGATTTCTTTTTGACCCACTTTCAGGAACATGCTGACCATCAGTCGACGATCACCTTCCATCTGACTGACCACCATTTCACGCATATCTACAAGTGACTCGACGTTCATGGTCAACTCAGTCACTAATTCACGCAAAGCTGCCGGCATTTGCTTTTGCGCTTGTGCATAAATTCTGCGTTTGATGGCAAAAGGCAGGTTCTCCCATAACACGGCATTTCGATCCATCATGACTTCATCAATCAGATGTTCCAGTTCGAAACCGACCTGTTCTCCAATGATCCGTGCCATATCATCCGGATCCATCGCCTGTAAAAACTCACGGATGGAACCTAATTTTGACAGCGTGTTATCGGTAATAATGCCTGAAATACGTCCAGCTTTACGAGGCACAATCCCTTGCCAGCCAATAGGAATTGGCCCTAAATGAAAGCCCCAGAAATTGATTGGATAAAAGACCATTTTCAGTGCCATCCAGACGTGAGCCCACGTTACAAATGCAGTCACCGGAATAATGCTGAGCACGGCCCAAAAATCCGGGCGATTTACAAAGGTTTGCCACAACTCATTGACGTACTCAAGCATGCATAACTTCCATATTTAATTTTTTGTTCACAGAATACACATATTAATAAGGTCGAATATTTTGTCTATAAACCGATACTTAAAGTATAGGAAAATTGTAGCCGGGGTTCTGTTTCAGCCACAACGCGGCCAGTCCGGTCTTCGAGTTTCTCTCCCGCACCAATCCCCACACTAAAACTGCTGATCCGTTCTGAACTAAGCAAAACATAGGCCAGATCAATACCGGCACCTAAACGGCCTTCATCCTTGCCATCAACCTGTTTGCTATCGATATGACCAGCATAGACCCCGACATAATAACCATTTTTGTCCTTGCCGGTGAGATGTGCAGGATAACGAAAGCCTACCTGCCCTCCGATCGTATTATCATCATCCAGAAAAACACCACCTTTCACATAAGCAATCCCATAAGGATTAACCCATTCTGTATTTAGATGGAGTAATTCCTGAGTAACACCAACGCCAACATTAAAAGCTTTTGCCTGAGCAGGCTGTGTTTGGGTGGCAGTAGTTTGATCCTGTGCATAAGCCCCGTTCGCCCACAATGCAAATACCAACAAAGGGTAAACCTTGTTCATTCCTTCACCATCTTCCTTAATTATAGTTTTGGTATAGTCCTATTTTTATTGGATTTTACTCTAGCAGAATTATCCCAACTCTTATATACAGCACTTTACAATTTTAATGTCTGCAAAGTCAAAGCTTATAGAAACTGATCGCAAGGTCAGTTTTTCATTATCAAATCAAGTGCAGTTGCGTTAGAATATTCCACTTTGATTCTTTTCTACCACTCTCAGGTCTTAAGTCGATCGCGTATGAAGCAGCACTTTCCTTTAAAAAATGCACAACAAGAAAAGCGCATCTATCGCAGTCGGGTCTTGATTTCCATTTGGCTTGTCATTTTCTTTATGCTGCTGCTGGTCAGCCGCTATGCCTATTTGCAACTGTTCAATTTTGAAAGCTTTAGTACGGCTTCTGACGAGAACCGGATTCGCCTGCAACCCTTACCCCCCGCGCGCGGTTATATTTATGACCGTAATGGCGTTTTGCTGGCCGACAACTATCCGGTATTTACAGCCACTTTAAGTCGTGCCGATGTACAGGATATCGACCAAACGCTCGAACGCCTGAAACCGATTCTGGAACTGACTGAAGAAGATCTTGAACGCTTTCAAACCCGGATTAAAACGGCGCGTAAAACCGAACGGGTTTCGATCAAGCTCAACCTGAATGAAAATGATATTGCCCGTTTCAGTGAAGTAAAATACCAGTTCCCGGGCGTGAATATTGAAACCCAGATGACCCGCTACTACCCGCATGGTGATCTGTTCGCGCATGTGATTGGTTATGTGGGCCGGATTAATGACAAAGAACTTAAAGCCATTGATAAGGATCTGTACGCCGGAACCAACCTGATCGGAAAAATCGGGGTAGAAAAATCGTATGAAGAGCTTCTGCATGGGGTGCCGGGAAATGAATCAGTAGAGGCCGATGCCTTTGGTAATGTGCTACGTCATTTGGGTCGCAAGGATCCGGTGCGCGGTAATGACCTGTTCTTGTCACTCGATTACGGTTTACAGGTAGTCGCTTCGGAACAACTGGCCGGGCGTCGTGGCGCGATTGTGGCAATGAATCCTAAAACTGGGGAAATTCTGGCACTAGTCTCCAGTCCAAGCTTTAACCCGAACCTGTTTGTGACAGGGATCAGCACCAAGGACTACAGCGGTCTACGTGATAACCTCGACCAACCTCTATATAATCGGGCTGTGCAGGGTACCTATCCACCCGGCTCTACCATCAAACCGATGTTTGGCTTGGGCGGGCTGCACTATGGTCTGGTGGACTGGAGTACGGCTATTTCGGATCCAGGATATTTCACCTTGCCTGGTGACAGCCATCGTTTCCGTGACCATAAAAAATCCGGTCATGGCGCCGTGAATATGCATAAGGCCCAGGTAGTTTCCTGTGATACCTATTTCTATGTCATGTCCTACCGGATGGGCATTGAAAAAATGAATAGCTGGATGCGTCAGTTTGGCTTCGGTGAAAAAACCGGGGTAGACTTACCAAGTGAAAGTAGCGGGCTTTATCCTAGTCCGGAATGGAAGATGCGTACTCGCAACGCCAAATGGTCACGTGGCGAAACTATTTCCGTCAGTATTGGTCAGGGTGCTTTTACCTCCACACCATTACAGCTGGCTATGGCCACGGCGATTACCGCCAACCAAGGCAATAAAGTCATTCCTCATGTTCTGCGCGAAAGTCGCGGTGCCAAACCGTTCAAGGTACATAATGGCACCCATGGCAAAATTGATTTTAATGGTGAGGAAGAAGACTGGATCAAGATGCGTGATGCGATGGTAGATGTCATTCAGTCTGGTACAGGTCGAAGCATTAAAAGCGGTTTACAATATTCGATTGCCGGTAAAACCGGTACGGCGCAGGTCAAGAGTATTGCGCAAGGTAAAAAATATAATGAAGCCCTACTGACTGATCGCCAGCTAGATCATGGTCTGTTTGTCGGTTTTGCACCTGCTGAAAATCCTGAAATCGCGATTGCTGTCATTCTGGAAAATGGTCGCGGTGGTAGTGCCGCAACTGCCCTGGCCCGTCCGGTTTTTGATTACTGGTTACTGCAAAAAGATAAAAATCCGGTACGCCCACAAGGTCACCAATTAAGTGGTGGTCTGATGACGGCCGGAATCAAGCCAGCCGAATTACCAAGTGGTGCCGGCATGTTAAGCCAAGATGCAGCATCAAGTGCCGTTCCAGCTAGCAGCCAGTCTGCTCCTCCTGCTCCGGCTTCTACACATACTGCTGCATCTCCCGCAGCGCCTTCTGCTCCCACACCAGTAGAACGAGATTAAAAATGAAAAACCAGCTTCGAATTATTGGTGGTGACTGGAAACGCCGTCAACTGCCTTTTGCCAGTATTGAAGGTTTGCGCCCGACGCCTGACCGTGTCCGGGAAACCCTGTTTAACTGGCTGATGTGGGATGTACAAAATGCACAGGTTTTGGATATTTGCGCCGGTTCTGGGGCCTTGGCTTTTGAGGCATTATCTCGTGGTGCTGCCTCAGTGGTGATGATTGAACCTGATCGTACTCAGGCACAATTTTTAACCCAGAATCTTGAACTTTTAAAAGTGACTAAAGCACGTGCCCAATTGAAAGTGGCTACGGCGCAACAAGCCTTGCCCACGCTTCAAACACAATTCGATCTGGTTTTTCTGGATCCACCGTATAGCTTAGATTTATGGGAAGCCTTGGCTGCACAGGCAGATCATCTGGTCAAGGACAATGCTTATATTTATGTAGAAGCAGACCGTGATCTACAATTACTTAAATTACCAGCCTCGTGGCGTTTAATTAAAAATACCAAAGCCGGAACGGTCCGTGCGGGACTCTATCAAAAAATGCATCTGCAAGACCACAATTAAAAAAGGACTCCTTGAATAAGAAATCCTTTTGGTCAAATCATAGAGTTTAAAAATTAATAAGCGGATAACAGAGCAATTAACGGGTCGGAGGTGGAGGCGGCGGCGGATTCCGATCGTTTTGGCCCGGATTATTCCAGCCAGGACGGTCTTTGTTGTTATTCCAGTCCCGGTCACCATGTTGTCGATCATGATGTCTATCTCGATCTTTATGACCACGATAATCATCGTGAGGATCCGAAACACAACCAGTTAATGAGACTGCCAATACAGAAAGCAATATTGCTATTTTCATCATGTCTATTACCTCTTGCTGTACAGGTTTCAGTATCAGGCAATTTGATTGATAATTCAGAAACTCCCTGTTGGATTCTTGTTTTATTTTATGCTTTGATTTCTTGATTTCTTGATTTCTTGATTTCTTGATTTCTTGATTTCTTGATTTCTTGATTTCTTGATTTCTTGATTTCCGATGAAGACAATATAGCTAAACCCTCTAGTGTTTATATCAATTTGTACTGAAATTTGCAGAAATACCACTAAGCAAGTACTTGGTTTTTCGAGCTATCTTTTTAATACTAATGACTTTGATTCTGTATCGATCCTTATGACCTGGTTGTTATTTATTTTTGGTGCCATGGTCGCAGGTTTTGTCCAGGGACTGACCGGTTTTGCTTTTGCCCTGATTGCCATGTCTTTCTGGGTCTGGGTGTTGCCCCCGCAATTGGCTGCGCCCTTGCTGGTATTTGCATCAATCTGGAGTCATGTGATTTCACTGAGTCAGGAACAAAAGCAGCCCGTTTTATCCAGAAAGTTAGTGCTGCCTTACCTGGTTGCCGGTTTGATTGGCGTTCCACTCGGAACTTATCTGTTGCAAATCATTCAAGCAGATACGTTCAAAATGATCTTGGGATTTTTTCTGATACTGTGGTGTCCGGTGATGCTGCTCAATCCGCAACTCAAAACGATTCAACATTCAGGAAAATTGACAAATAGTTGTATAGGTTTTATGGGGGGCATATTAGGAGGACTGGGCGGCTTTTGTGGGGCCATTCCTTCTGCCTGGGTGATGCTAAAACAATTACCCAAAGCCCAGCAGCGTTATATTTTACGGCACTTTAATTTTGCAATTCAGCTTTTCGCTCTGGTCACCTATATATGGCAAGGTCTGATTAATCAAAGTCACTTACCCTATATGACTTTGCTTATTATTTTTGTGAGTATTCCGGCAATTTTAGGTGCAAAATTATTTTATAAAATTTCAGAATTACTGTTTAAACGCGTGATCTTGAGCTTACTCTTCAGTGCCGGCTGCTTTCTGTTAATGTCCCAGTTCATTTAAGCACAGAATCAAGCTAAGTCTGTCTGCTCAGCTACAGCTTGAATCTATTGAAATAACTGCTATGTTAAGGCCAATATTTCGCAAAATATAGATCATCATTATGCAGATTCGTGATCAGATCGTGCTTGTTACCGGTGGTGCACGTGGTTTAGGTTTGGCCATTACTCAAGCTTTACTGGCTGAAGGTGCGCGCGTGGTCGTGAATTATCATAGCAGCCAGCAGCAAGCCGAACAGCTCGTCCGGCAGTATCCGGAGCAGGTCTTTATTTATCAGGCAGATATTACTCAAGCTGATCAGGTCCGTGCTTTAGTTGCTGCAGCAAAAAACCATTTCGGGGAAGCGATTCATGCTGTAGTCAATAATGCATTGATTCAATTTGAATTTAATGGCGATGCACGCCCTAAAGTAGAAACGCTTACCTGGGAAATGTTGCAACGTCAATTCAGCGGTGCGGTACAGGCAGCCTTAAATACCACCCAGGCTGCACTCGAGGATATGAAACAAGCAGGATTTGGACGGATCGTAAATATTGGTACAAACCTGGTGCAAAATCCGGTGGTTCCTTATCATGACTATACGGCTGCCAAAGCTGCATTATTGGCCTTTACCCGCACCACGGCACAAGACTTGGGGCAATATGGGATTAATGTAAATATGCTCTCTGGCGGTCTGTTACAAACCACAGATGCCAGCAAGGCTACCCCTGAATTCGTCTTTGAGCTGATTGCTCAATCGACTCCTTTACGCCGCGTGATTACCCCGGAAGAATTTGCTGCGGCAATCCTGATGTTTTTGTCGCCTTATTCACGTGCCGTCACAGGTCAGAACCTGATTGTAGACGGCGGTTTGGTCAAAGGTTAGCTATTTTGAGAATGGACGTAGATTTTTAAATGCTATTGTTCCATTTTTTGATCATTTGGTAGATTAAAAAGGTTTAGTGGCCGGGTTTTACTTCTACAATAGTGCGCTCCCATAAAACCTTATGTCTAATTTCCATGAAAATTATAACGACATTGCTCAGTTCCTTGCTGCTGGCAGGTTGTATATCCAGCGATTTAAAAAAATCCGAACAATTACTGCAAGATTTCCATTGTGCCAAGATAGATACCGAACAAATGCCACATAGCAGTATGACCGACTATTATCAGCAGATGTTGTATAGCAGCAAAGCCAAAGTCGAGTCTTATATCAAACAGTATCATCAGGGTAAAGAGCTGTTTGACCTACCACTGCATGAAGTGGTGGAGCAGCAATATGACTTGTATAAAGATGCCTGTCAGAATCTGGGCGGGATTTTATCTTCTTCCGAAACTGCATCTTAAGTCTGCCAATCTCCCCCCACATTAGGCAATAAAAAAAGCAGGAGAATTTTTCCTGCTTTTTTCAACTCACTTAAGTTTGATAATAACGCTGATCCACACTAAAGTCTTCAGGGAATTTTGGCTGAATATCGGCATAAAATGCCATGATTTCTGCCATATCCTTTTCATAATCCCCTGTCGGATAAACAATTTTTCCTACACCCGTTTTCTTTTTGACATAGTCCATATAAGCCAGTGCAATCGGTACACCTGCATTGATGGCCACATGATAAAAACCCGTCTTCCACTGTTCCTGTTTGGCACGAGTCGCTTCTGGCGTGACCAACATGACCAGTTTGGGATGTGTCTTAAATAACTCCGTCATCACCTGAACCATGCTCGGACGAGGCTCACCCGGCTGCTTGGGACGGCGATCAATACCGATTCCACCCATAGCACGTACAAAAGGCCCCAGTGGAAATTTCATATAACTGTCTTTAATGGTTAAACGAACATTCACGCCCAACGCTTTTAAAGCCAGACGCGCATAGAGTGCATCCCAATTGCTGGTATGAGGGGCAGCAATCATGACACATTGATCTAAATCCAAAGGCCAGTGATTATCAATTTCCCAACCCATCATGTTCAGGCTTTGTTCTGCTAACTTCTCAAACACGTCACGCACCATTTCTATTCAAAATTGCGCGAATTTTAGCAACCTAAGCAAATATAGATAGCCCCATATGATCAACAAATAATCAATTAATCTATATTTGTATAATTAGATTTTTTAAATGAAAGATTAATTTATAGTTCTAGTATTTTAATTTTTCTGATGAATAAATCATCAAATGCTTTTATTGTCTTATATCTGAAGATTGCACAAAAGATGCAGATATTCAGACTTTAAATGTGCCCCATATAGCCTGGCGCAAATTGATTACAGACATCGGTATTCTTATCACTACCCTGTGTGCAAATTTAAAAATAAAAACCCGTCCCGTGCAGAATATGCCAGATGTTTTGGGGAAATTAACTTAAATTTTAAACTTGGGTTTAGCTATTTTAATCAATATGTTCAAAATGAATAGCACACCCCATCAACAAATGCATCAGTTCGATTTGCGAACAACAGTGGGTTTTTTCATAAATATTTTTAAAATAGGTTCTCACCGAACTTAAAGTAAGGCCACATTGCCCTGCAATATCTTCTATCTTATAACCATTAATTAACAGTTCACATAAATCATATTCCCGTTTGGAAAGCTGGTAACACTGTTGCAGGTAAGCTCTTGACAATGAATAATGCTGGTTTTTGTCTGTCATAAATAGTGCAATCTGATGCTGGGTAGACTGTAAATGCTGAATATTTCTTAATTTTTTAAATGGTACTACCGTAAGCATGAATTGCCTACCTGTACCATTACTCAACGCCAAGACACCGCCTACTTCTGTTTGACTGGTCGCATCTTCTAGCAAAGCACTTTCCAGCAGCTGATCTAGGCGAATCTGCTGCCCATGCTTGATTTTTAGACGGTTATGCATATCTAAATCAAGACACGAACTTTGATCCAGCATCTTTTGTGCAACAGGATTCGAATAGCTTAAACACAGATTTTGATCAAGCAGTACAATCCCTGTTTTCAAGCTATCCAATACCGTATACAAGCTTAAATTATCTTGCTGTATCAAGTTGATTTGACGGTGAATTTGCAAAGCCCGCCGTAAATGGATACTGACACGTCTTAGAAAATCCAGCTCAGCCTGTTCAAAAGGCCGCACCTCAGGGGTACGATGAATGCCCAGTACAGCCCAGCGATAACTTCCGCGATCTAGCAACACCCCGGCCAGATAACATATACCGCTAGGCTTTAAACATTTTTCATAGAAAACATACTGATCCGTACCAGGTTGTTCCGCATAATGCTGACAGTTTTGACTCAGTGTATCCCCTATCTCGATGTCACTCCATAATGGCATATGCAGTTTCATATCCATCACTCTGATACGGTCATCTTGATAAGCGGCCAAACTTTCATTCGGAATATTGTGCGTATAAACAAAATCATAGCTTGGATTCAGCTGATCCAGACCGGTAAAAATCGCACTCTTGCTTTTAGTATAGTTTACAATATCTTTAATCACGTCCAGCCACAAAGCCGGTAATAAAGCAGCATCATAAATTTTTGCAATCAGGTTATTTTCTTGTTCTAATTTCATTATCCCCTCTTATCATTATCATTATCATTATTTTCTTAATAATAGCGTTCAGAATCCAAGAACGAAACAGCATAAACTTACTTTGAACTTTGAGAAAAATCTTTAATCCTGTTCACTTATCAATAACTCTGGTCTGATTCACCTAATGAATCAAACTTTAACAAGATTGCCCTACTTATCTGTACAGACTGCTTTTAATGTAAGTGATAGCAAATAAATCAATAGGGTCAAAACAATGAAAAAACTAACTCTTATTGCGGCGATAACAGTCACTTTTGCAGCAACTTTAACCGCATGTTCCAAGCCAAATGATAATGAGCCGATCCATAATAATGCTCAATCAAGCCCAGCAAAGATGGAGCAAAATAACGTAGATGCGAGCGTGACCCGTGCTGATAGCGCAGAAACCTCACTAGACTGGGCAGGTGACTACGAGGGTGTTTTCCCTTGTGCTGACTGTGAAGGGATCAAAGTTGAATTGGATCTCAATCCGGATAAAACCTATGAATTGAAAGAGGAATATTTAGGTAGTAAAGGTGGCAACAATGAGACTGAAACTAAAGGTAGTTTTAGTTTTGACCCTCAAGATCCTTCAATTATTACCCTAGATAATAACGCGGACAACCGCAAATTCTTTGTCGGTGAGAATTTCATTGAGGCGCGGGACGTTGAAACAGGCAAGAAAATTGACAGTAATTTGAATTATAAATTAGTTAAAAAGTCTGCATCATAATTTTGTAAACACATAAAAAAATCCCCGCTTATAGCGGGGATTTTTTAGTTTCAATCAGGCTGAGGGTAAATTATTTACCGCCAAACACATATGAAACACCTACACGGCCACCAACTTCGCTACCACCGAAACCAAGTGCAGCACTTAGAGAAGTACGACCATCAGCAAGAACACTTGCAACACCTAGAGCAGCAGCAGATTCACCTTCATAGTGACCTACACCACCAAACACTGCGTACTGACCAGCACCGATGTTAGGAATTTGTTGTTGAGTCGCTAACGCGATAGCGATACCACGATAAGCAGTTTTCTCTACATCATCAATACGGCTGTTCAATTGACCAACACGGCTATTGAAGCCTGCAACTGCATTATCAGTATAAGCGTTTGCTGAGGCTAAAGTTGCTGCATCACCCTCTACAGCTGCAGCACGAATCGCTTGACGATCTGTTGCTGCTGCTGTTAAACCTGCATCAACTGCAGCTACAGCTTCGGTTACGAATGTTTGATTTGCAGCTAATTGAGTTTCAACTTGTGCCACAACTTCCTGAGTTGCTTCACCTACAGAAGTCTGAATATTTTGAACGATGCTTACACCACCGATCTGGAAATCAGCAGCATTAATTACGCCTGTAGTGTTGATACCATCTGCATTTACTTCTGTGAACTTATCTGCTTTACCAGTTTCTTTTTGAGAAACAACTACACCATAAGTATTTTTACCATCTTCAGATTTTACAATACCAGTTGTAACTGCTTGTTCTACTGATGTAGTCGGGCTAGTTGAACCAACACTGAATTGATCACCTGCCTGTAATACTTCAGATGTATCTGTAGAACCTACAGTAATTATGCTCGCATTAGTGAATTTTTCAGTTTTTTCACCATATACAGTTTGTGTAGCTCCAACAAAAGCAGTATTCGTTTGCTTAATAGTTTCAGCATCAAATGCACCTGTAGCAGCACCACCAGCTACAATTGACAGTCCTTCAATAGCAGCAGCATTAGCTTTTGTTAGTTCAGAACCATTAGCACCAACTGTATAGTATTCACCATTGAATTTAATTACATTAACAGCGCGACCAATTTCATTTTTATCCTGATCACGTGCAATAGTACCGTAAGCTACCAGATCAGTACGATCAATTTGCTGGCCTGCTTGAATAGTACTAATGGTCACTTCACCAGTATTGAAATCAACTTCTACCTGAGAATTTGGATTTAGCTTCGCTAAATCAACTGGTTTTACAAGTGTTAAGCCTTGTGAGTTAAGAGCTGAAGCTGAATATACTTCAGTATTTTTAGCTTCATCAGCTATGATTTGTGCTGAATAAACACCGGTGTTATTACCATTTGAACCTTCAAAGTTACCTACTTGAAGATATTGTTTAAGAGATTGTGTAGTAGTACGAGCATCCTCAGTAGTCAAGTTACCGTTAATATCTGCTGCATCACCCAGTTCATCGGTTACTTGACCGATATAATCAGTTGAACTACCAGTGGTAGTAATTACAGTTTCTTCTGAATAACCCCAATTTTGATTTTCACCATAAGAACCATATTCTGTTTTCGGTAGATTAACAGTAGGAACTGTACTGGTTGTACCTACTAGTCCACCACGACGGAATTCATATTTAGTTGCATCTTTAACATCAATATCTTTAACTTCTTGATATTTAAAACCACTTGGAATGCCTGAATCTTCTATACGATCATAAATCTTCCCATTGATTTCATAAACATAAGAGCTAGTTGCATTACCTTTAGCATCTAATACTACATATTGATTAACAATTTGCTCACCAGGCACTGTAGTTGTTGCAAATGCTGTTGAGGTAATTGCTGCTACAGCTAAAGCTACTGCCAATACGGTTTTTTGAAATTTCATATAAATTTCCTTCAATTTTTATAAAAAGACTGGTCTACCCTAGGATTGATGTAAACCAGCAAAACTGATTTGAATGTCTGGTTGTTCTGGAGACTGCCATCCACTACCAACCGCTGTCATAGCGGTTCTGCTGCAATCATAAACAAAAAGAAACAACAATATCAATCAATATTTGATTTAATTTTAAAGTGATAGTTAATTAAAAATATTACATAATAAAAATATATAATAAATTCAATATTTTAATTAAATAGAATAGGTTAATAAAAATACACATAAAGTGAAAGTTGATAAAAATTGCTGAAATTTTTGAATAATTAAGTTAAGTTAATAGGTGAATAAAGTATGTGAATAATACTTTTAACCAGAGGAAGCCATTAATAAAAGGGGCTAAGACCTTTGATATAGATCACGGATTTGATTTTTTATTTGACACATTTCTTGTTTTTTAATTAATTTAACTTTAAAAACTACAATTTAATAACCAAATAATTGTACAAAAAGTATAAAATACAAAAAGGTATAAGATTTATTTTGGATTATGAGTAATCAAAAAGAAAAGAAGCTATTTGCTGAGCGACTAAACAGTGCAATGCTGGAAGCAAAGCACCCTATTAGTCCTACATATTTATCGCAGGAATTTAATAACCGTTATAGTGGTCAACCTATTAGTGTCCAATCCGCTAATAACTGGTTATTAGGTAAAGCAATCCCTAATCAGGACAAGCTGGCTGTATTAGCTTTATGGTTAAACGTCTCTAATCAATGGTTACGTTTCGGAGATATTGATCAGACAAATGTACCCAACATTAATTCATTAGAGTCAACAGATTTAGATTTTTTGTTGAAATTCAGAAAATTAAGCAGTTCACAAAAAAAACTACTCAATTCACTGATAGATGAAATTTTAGGATAATTTATTATGCAGGAGCTTCATATAATGTTGCTTCTCCTTCCTGTAGATCTCAAGCAACTCTTCATATTCTCTTATTTTGGCATATAATCTTTTAAGCTCATTTTTCTTAACGACCACTGAATCGATAGGATCATAACAAGCTCCTAAACATGCCTTTTTTATCTGTTCCATATTTAAAATAGTAAATCAATATTTGATTGAATAATAAACCATTTAAAATAAAAAACCAACAAAAAATCTACATATATATACCTTTTTATATAAATACGTGACTTACTTCATAAATAAAAAACAACTTCAATCAATAGCTTAATTTAAACGTATAGTTGAAATCACATCGTTTTAGGCAAAAAAATCCCCGCTATTGCGGGGATTTTTATGAAATAAACGATTGATGAATTACATCATACCGCCCATACCACCCATGCCGCCCATATCAGGCATTGCAGGTTTGTCTTCCGGGATTTCAGTGATCATGCATTCAGTTGTAAGCATCAAGCCTGCAACAGAAGCCGCATGTTCAAGTGCAGAACGAGTCACCTTAGCCGGATCAAGAATACCCATTTCTAACATGTCGCCGTATACGCCAGTCGCAGCGTTATAGCCGAAGTTACCTTCGCCATTTTTCACTGCATTGATCACCACTGAAGGCTCATCACCTGCGTTAGCTACGATTTGACGAAGTGGAGATTCGATCGCACGACGAAGGATATTGATACCCACGTTTTGGTCATCGTTGGCACCCACTAAATCATCAAGTACTTTCGCAGCGCGTACCAGTGCAACACCACCACCCGCAACAACACCTTCTTCTACCGCAGCACGCGTCGCATGAAGCGCATCGTCTACACGGTCTTTCTTCTCTTTCATTTCAACTTCAGTCGCTGCACCGATTTTGATGACAGCAACACCGCCAGCAAGTTTCGCTACACGCTCTTGAAGTTTTTCTTTGTCGTATTCTGAGGTAGATTCTTCAATCTGTGCACGGATTTGCTGTACACGGTCAGAGATTTGAGCTGCATCACCTGCACCATCCACAATCACAGTATTTTCTTTAGATACTGTTACTTTGTGTGCTGTACCGAGGTGCTCAAGAGCAGTCTGGTCTAGCTGCATGCCGACTTCTTCAGAAATCACAGTACCACCAGTCAAGATTGCGATATCTTGCAGCATTGCTTTACGACGATCACCAAAGCCAGGCGCTTTAACCGCACATACTTTGATAATACCGCGCATGTTGTTTACAACTAAAGTTGCCAAGGCTTCGCCTTCAACATCTTCAGAAATGATCAACAGCGGTTTGCCAGTTTTCGCTACTGCTTCTAATACAGTAATCAATTCACGGATATTGCTGATTTTTTTATCAACAAGAAGAATGAACGGATTTTCAAGTTCTGCAGTCAAGGTATCTTGCTTGTTGGCAAAGTACGGAGAGATATAACCGCGGTCAAACTGCATACCCTCAACTACATCAAGCGAATCCTCGAAGCCTGAACCTTCTTCAACCGTGATCACGCCTTCTTTGCCCACTTTTTCCATTGCCTGTGCAATGAGTTTACCTACAGTGGTGTCAGAGTTAGCAGAAATCGAACCAACTTGTTCAATCGCTTTAAAATCAGATGCAGGTTTAGCCGTTGCTTTAATTTCTGCAACCAATGCTTTTACTGCAAGGTCGATCCCGCGTTTCAAGTCCATCGGGTTCATGCCCGCAGTTACTGACTTGATCCCTTCATTCAAAATCGATTGGGCCAAAACAGTTGCAGTTGTTGTACCGTCACCTGCAATATCGTTGGTCTTAGAAGACACTTCGCGGACCAGTTGAGCACCCATGTTCTCGAACTTGTCTTTCAGTGAAATTTCCTTGGCAACAGTTACACCATCTTTAGTGATGTGTGGTGAACCGAAAGAACGGTCGATCACCACGTTACGGCCTTTAGGACCAAGCGTAACTTTTACTGCATCTGCAAGGGTGTTTACACCAGCGATCATTTTTGAACGAGCTGAATCACCAAATTTTACGTCTTTAGCTGACATATTTGACTCCGAATATTGTTATATCTTTACAAAATCTGATTTGGAACGAATAAAACTTTTTAGCGCAGATTAAGCTTCTAATACCGCTAAAATGTCAGATTCTTTCATGATTAAAAGCTCTTCGCCGTCTACTTTTACAGTAGTACCTGCATACGTACCGAACAATACTTTGTCGCCAACTTTTACGTCTAACGCGCGTACGCCATTGTCGGTGATTTGACCATTACCAACTGCAATGATTTCACCTTGAGCAGGTTTCTCAGCAGCCGAACCTGGAAGTAAAATACCGCCAGCTGTTTTAGTTTCTTCTTCAACACGACGAATAACAACGCGATCATGTAATGGACGAATGTTGCTCATAAATAACTCCAACAGACTAAGTCTTTTTTAAGGTCACTGATGACGACTTAATTATTCCATGGGTCATCATCAAAATTTTTTGATGTCACTGTTATGGAGATGGAATAAAAAGCTTCAAGGGTAAAAATGAAAAAAAAGGTGGTTTTTTTTAACTAATTGTGTTTTTCGTCTATTAATTCAGCACTTCAGGTTTTATCACAAAGGATTGAGTCACTTCATCAAAAAAATACTGGGAAATTTTCCCTGAAATCTCAATCACATTAAAACTATTTGGCGCATTTTTATGTAACCGGTGCGAAGCTGAAGTGCCGGCATGTACATCATAAACGGGATGATTGACTCCTACATCAAGCTGGGCATTTAAGTCATAGACTGCTGTGCGATGTAAATGCCCATGCAAGACTGCGAATAAGCCATGTCTAGCCCAAGCTTTGAGGGCAACTTTAGCTTTAATCGGACGATCTTTTAAACCACGTTTATCTTGTACAGGCACGTAGAAAGGCTGATGCGTCACAATGATTTTTAGTTTAGAAGGTGGGGCCTGTTGCAACTTCAGATCAATCCCATCAATTTGCTTAAGGGATAAATGTCCTTTGGTATGATATCTACGCCGTATGGTGTTTACTCCGATCAGATAAAAATGAGCAGTTTCCAGTACCGATTCCAGTTTCCCAAAGAACAACCGATATCGGGTAAACGGTTGAAACAGCCGGTTCCAGAGATGATAAAGCGGAATATCATGATTACCGGGGATCACCAGATAAGGCGTATTGAGCTGATCTAAAAAGCGCTTACAGGCATAAAACTGAGTCAGACGTGCACGCTGGGTCAGATCACCACTGACCACCACCGCTTCAGGCCGATGAGTTTCACAAAACTGCTGAATCGCTACCAGACACTCGGGTCTTTCGGTACCAAAATGTAAATCAGACAGATGTAGAAGCATGCGGCACCCTTACACTGAGACTATTTTTTAAAACAGCAATATTTAAAGGTGGCGACATTTCTACGATTTCGCCATCAATCGCTACGATTAACTTTTTACGTTTAGATTCGATTCGAATTTGATCAGCGGCAAAGCTAGAAATATCCGAAGCCTGATCAATCTTGCCTCGAATCAGCTGATAGACCAGCTTAAATAAAGTTAGCTTATCACTTTTCGAAACCACCACTCCAGCCACTTTGCCTTGCTCTGCAGCTTCAGCAATCTGCATGTTCATATCTGCCAGTTGCAAGGGATTATTGCCAAAGAAAATTAGCGGCGTTTTCACCGGATATTTCTTTTGGTCTACCCATATTTCCAAACGCAACTCCTTACGATCCCGAATCAGGACATCAAGCGCTGAGGTATAGGCATGCAGCGGGAAGCGGCCAAAAATACGATTATAATCTTCACGCTTTTTAATAAATAAAGGATATAAACCCAGACTGGCATTATTTAAGTAAATGTCCTGATTAATCTGGGCCACATTTATGCGTTTGGTTTGCCCGGTTACAATGACTTCTGCAGCCTCAAGCAAATCTAAAGGAATATCAAGTAATCTGGCCACATAGTTAAAAGTACCCAAGGGCAAAATTCCTACAGAAATTGGGGTGTTCAGCAAATGTTTAGCCACGGTATTTAAAGTCCCGTCCCCTCCTGCTGCCACGACAATGCCCGGCTCCTCGGAAGCCAAGTGCCGTTGCCGCACCTCAAGCATAATTTTCTCAAACTGCTGTGAATCCTGAATTTCATAAGCTTCAGTTTGATAACCGTGTGCTGAAAAAATTGCAGTCAGTTGCTCATAAACCCCTTCTGGCCCTTCGATGCGAAAACCGGCATTATGATTATAAATCAGTGATAAGGGTTTAGATTGATTAGACATTTTTCGCACAATATTATTTAAGTTTATGGATATTCTGTCCAATCTAGAGACAAATAACAGTAGCTTTGTGTAAAATGCGAATGGCCGCCATTTATTTAAACAATAATGAATCTCAAACACACTTTAAATACAAGTTTTTGATTTTAAATGTAATTATTAAAATAAATACCAAACATCATACAAATAAATAATACTATAAATTCAGGTATTTAATTTTATATTGTTGTTTTCTTTATATTTATAAATAAAATAGCATTATATTCCAAAAAAAATCCAGTCCATCTTTAGTCTTATTTTTTTTATGATTTTATGCTTTAATACAGCCACTTTTTTTCATATACCATCTGGGCGATACTTTTTATTGCTCGGACTGTACTTTGTACATGCTTTTGTACACATTTGAGATAGGCCTCACCATGACCCAAGTGAACGCACCAGAATTCGTTCGTCACCCTAAGCTTATTGCTTGGGTGGAAGAAATTGCTAAATTAACAAAGCCAGCAAAAATTGAATGGTGTGACGGTAGCGCAGAAGAATATCAACGTTATATCGACTTGATGATCGCTAACGGCACAATGCAAGCGCTGAATCAAGAAACTCATCCTGGTTCTTATCTTGCAAATTCTGATCCTTCTGACGTTGCTCGTGTTGAAGGTCGTACATATATCTGTTCAGAAAACAAAGAAGACGCTGGCGCGACCAATAACTGGGAAGCACCTGCAGAAATGCGTGCTCGCCTCAACGGTTTATTTGATGGTTCAATGAAAGGTCGTACTTTGTATGTTGTGCCTTTCTCTATGGGTCCTTTAGGTTCTCATATTGCACACATCGGTATCGAACTGACTGACTCTCCATATGTAGCAGTTAGCATGTCTAAAATGGCTCGCATGGGTAAAGCTGTTTATGACGTTTTGGGTACTGACGGCGAATACGTTCCGTGTGTACACACTGTGGGCGCTCCGCTAGAACAAGGCGAAAAAGATGTTGCATGGCCTTGCAACCCTGAAAAATACATCGTGCATTATCCAGAGACTCGTGAGATCTGGTCTTACGGTTCTGGTTATGGCGGTAACGCATTGCTTGGTAAAAAATGCCTGGCGTTACGTATTGCATCATTTATGGGTCGTCAACAAGGTTGGTTAGCTGAACACATGCTCATCCTTGGCGTGACAAACCCTAAAGGCGAAAAACACTACATCGCAGCTGCATTCCCATCTGCTTGTGGTAAAACAAACTTCGCAATGTTGATTCCACCAGCAGGTTACGAAGGCTGGAAAATTGAAACTGTAGGTGATGATATTGCCTGGATCAAACCAGGTGAAGATGGTCGTCTATATGCAATCAACCCTGAAGCTGGTTTCTTCGGTGTAGCACCTGGTACAAATACCAAGACTAACCCGAACTGTATGGCGACTCTGCATAAAGACGTGATCTATACAAACGTTGCCGTAACTGACAATGGCGAAGTTTGGTGGGAAGGTCTGACTAAAGAAGCACCTGCCAACCTGACCAACTGGAAAGGCCAACCGCACACTGGTGAAGAAAAAGCTGCACATCCAAATGCACGTTTCACAGTATCTGCCGGTCAATGCCCTTCTATTGATGCTGACTGGGAAAATCCAGCAGGTGTTCCAATTTCTGCGTTCATCTTCGGTGGTCGCCGTGCAGACACAGTGCCTCTAATTTCAGAAGCATTTGACTGGGTTGACGGTGTTTACAAAGCTGCAACCATGGGCTCTGAAACCACTGCTGCCGCTGTTGGTCAACAAGGTATCGTTCGTCGTGACCCATTCGCAATGCTTCCATTTGCGGGTTACAACATGGCAGATTACTTCACGCACTGGTTAGAAATGGGCGAGCAAATTGCTACAAAAGCTGAAGCTGCTGGCAACAAACTTCCTGGCATCTACAACGTGAACTGGTTCCGTCGTGATGCTGAAGGCAACTTCGTATGGCCTGGTTTCGGTCAAAACATGCGTGTTCTTGAGTGGATCATTGACCGTTGTGAAGGTCGTGCAGACGCTGTTGAAACACCAATTGGTTTAGTTCCAACTTATGAACAGTTGAACTGGACTGGTTCTGACTTCACTAAAGAACAGTTTGACCTTGTGACTTCTCAAGACAAAGATCAATGGATCAAAGAACTTGAAAGCCACACTGAATTGTTTGAAAAATTAGGCGATCGTATGCCAGAAGCGTTGAAAAAACGTCAAGCTGAATTACTGGAAGCTGTTAAATCTACTTAAGGGCTGATTTGATGTAAAAAAGGTCGCATAAGCGGCCTTTTTTATTGCATGCTAAACAATTGATCACAATTGACCCGAGCAGCAGCTTGAGCAAAATATGGCATACTTAGACCAAGACTTCAGGAAATATAAATATGAAAAGAACAACGGTAATTTTGGCTATAGCTGCAAGCAGTTGGGTACTGAGCGCATGTCAGACCGCACCACATCAATTCAACGGAAAAAGTGGCTATGAAGTTCTGGAACGTTCAGCTAATACAGCAACCTTGAGCTACACTCTTTCAGGACGGCCGAGCCAGGATGAAAGACGCTTGCAAGCGTCTTGTAAACAGGTTTTAGGGAATTCAAAAACTTATAATATCCAGATTTTAAGCATGAATGAAATCCCTAATCCAACTGCGGAACAAGAACAATATGGCCGCCAGCTGGGTAATAGCCGTACGCAAATCAGCTTAAGTAACACACCTGACTTATATAATAGCGAGAACCCGGGTGCACGCGAAGCCTTAGATGCCCGCCCAACGACAATGCGCGTTATTCGTTATACTTGTTCTTAATATCCGATACTTATTCAAACCAAGACAATAAAAAAGGGCTGACCACCCTTTTTTATTTTTAACTTTAACGCGTTTTATAAAAACTGACATTACGAAATTCCGGCGATTCATCCAAATCTGGCCAAGTCGTCGCACTACGCTCATCCAGTTTTTCATATTGAGGATGACTAAAGTTTTTTACCCGACTGTCGGCAACCCATACCTCAGGTGCAAATTTTAAAAACTCATCCAGGAAGAAACGGTTGCACTGATCATAAAGCACATCTGCGGCTAACAGAATATCCACCTGCGCTGCCTTATACAGATCATCCAGATATTCAAGCTCGACATCATTCAGCTCAGCATTGGCTCGACATGCATCCAGACTGATCTGGTCGATATCACAGCAAATAACGCGTTTTGCACCTGCCATTTTCGCAGCAATAGCAACCACACCTGAACCTGCTCCAAAATCCAGTACAACTTTGTCTTTGACATGATGCGGCTCTGCCAATAGCCATTGAGCCATAGCCAAGCCAGATGCCCAACAAAAGATCCAATAAGGGGTGTCATTCCAGATACGACGGATGACTTCATCATCCAGCTTATCCGTGGGGAATACAGGTGGAATCAACCATAAGGAAATTGGCGTACCAAGTAACTGCTGTGCCTGTAATTCACAATGCGGAATCACATCATGCAAGGCTTGCAGAAGATGTTCTGGGGCTTGGGGAAATTGAAAAGTGCAGCTCATTGGATTTCTTTTAATTGGTATTTATATCTTTGAAGAATCTCCCCTAACCCCTCTTTAAAAAAGAGGGGGAACTCCCATCTAAAAAATAGTGGTTAGAGTTCCCTCCTTTGAAAAAGGAGGGTTAGGGAGGATTTGATTAACCTAGCGCTTTTTCAGCCGCTTCAACTGTTTGACGAATCAACGTGGTAATTGTCATTGGACCCACTCCACCCGGAACTGGTGTATAAGCAGATGCGATTTCTTCAATACCCACCAGCTGAATATCACCTACACCGCCCCCATCACGTGGATGGAAACCGGCATCAACAACCACAGCACCGGGTTTAATCCAGTCTTTTTGAATCAGCTCAGCCTTACCTACCGCACCAACAATAATATCTGCTTGCTTAACAAAGCTGGCAAGATCTTGAGTACGTGAGTGGCAAATGGTTACGGTTGCATTTGCTTCAAGCAGCATCGCAGCCATTGGTTTACCCAAAATTGCCGAACGACCGACAACTACCGCATGTTTACCTGCGATTTCGATGTTGTTTTCTTTCAAAATGGTCATGATGCCCGCAGGAGTCGCTGAACCATAAGCAGCCTCACCCATCGCCATACGCCCGTAACCCAGGCAAGTGACGCCATCAACGTCTTTTTCAAGCGAAATTGCATCAAAACAGGCACGTTCATCAATTTGCGCAGGAACCGGGTGTTGAAGCAGAATACCGTGCACATCAGGATTTGCGTTTAGCTTTTCAATTTCAGCCAATAATTCTTCAGTAGTGGTTTCCTTAGAAAGTTCCACTTTGAGTGAATCCATACCAACACGGCGGCAGGCATTGCCTTTCATGCGCACATAAGTTGCAGATGCACCATCGTCACCTACCAAAATCGTCGCAAGAATTGGAGTACGACCTGATTTTGCTTTCAGCGCTTCTACGCGAGTAAACAAGTCAGCTTCAATTTGCTTCGCCAATGCACGACCGTCTAGAACTAATGCCACGGCATTTCTCCCAAGTGTTGATATGAATCAATTTTGCACATTCTACATGATAACTCTAAATATTTTCCGTCATATGCTGTTTTTATGCGCATACGAATGAATACACTATTGTTTTTTTTTCAGAGCTTGATAATATACGCATCAACAAGACGCGGCGGGGTGGCAGAGTGGTCATGCAGCGGACTGCAACTCCGTGGACGCCGGTTCGATTCCGACCTCCGCCTCCATCTTGTTAAAGCCCGAGTGGTGAAATCGGTAGACACAGGGGATTTAAAATCCCCCGCCCACAAAGCGTGCCAGTTCGAGTCTGGCCTCGGGCACCATTCTTCTACTATAGAAAAATGGTGCAAATAGAGAACCCAGCGAAAGCTGGTTTTTTTATGCCTGAAATTCCTGCCAGACATTCCCGTATTTCATTTTTTAAAGTATTTTACTGACTTACTTTCAAGTAGCCTTGCAAGCTATCGTCCAGCTCTTGCTGTAAATATTCAGGTTTCACAATTTTCAGATAAGGAATCCAGTAACGTACCAATGGATTTAACTCTTTCTGGTGCCGAATCTGGCAGCTAATCAATAACCTCCCCGTTTCCGATTCATCCAGAATCCTCTGTTCAGGGAAAATTCTGCGTTGTTTAAAATAAATCGCAACCTCTGGATGCACAGATAAAATCACTTCCTGTTTTTTGTGCCCAAACCAAATCCCATCTTCATCTTTTAATTGCTGCAACACCGCCTGATCATGCTCAAACTGTGAAAACCGCTGCTGGCAAATAATTTTTTCAATACGACCAAGACGATAAACACGCAGCTCCTGCTTGCGCACAGCTGCCAAGTACCAGTTTCCCATGTGGTGAATCAGGCGATACGGTTTTACAATCCGGATTTGATCTCGGTAAAACAAGGCGATTTGCTGTCTTTTCTGGATACTTGCAGTGAGTACTTTAAAATGTTCAGCATACTGGGTGGCGTCTTCGAAATTATAGCCTTTGGCAGAAAAAACCAGACTGGCGCGGTTATCCAGTAATTCACGGATAAAAGACATATCCAGCGCCGGATACAGCTCACTAATCCCCGACAGCTGGGCAAAGGTATGAATATCCTGCAACTTAAACCGCCCCAAATAAGAGGGGTCCAGATAATATCGTTTTTGTTGATCCTGAAGTAAAGGTAAATAAGAGCCTAGACGATCAAAATCACGTTCAATGGTGCGGGTACTGACCTGAAATTCTGCAGCTAGCTCTGCAGCCCGAAGTTGATATCCGATATTTAATTTGGTCAAAATTCTAGCTAAACGCTCTGCAAGACGCTCATGTGTTGAAGCTAGGCGCTCCATAAATCCCCACTTAATACATTCACATGTACTTATTTATTGCTAGATACTGAATGATTATACTGAATACCAATAAGTGAATCATATTAGGATAAAGTCTAAGATATTCTTTTACCTTAGATCCTGGATTGTCACTTCACCGGAAAATATGAGGTCCTATCTGGATTTTCTGAAAGGTTTCTTGTTTGAATGATGATTCTGCACCGTTAATCTTTCCATATAACGCTCCAGATGCAGCATCACTCGATACATTTTCTGTAATTCTGCCCAACTCATGGTTCCGCGAATAATCATTTTATGAATACGATGCAATGCTTTTACACTTTGTTTTGAACTATAGGCTGTTGGAATAATTTTCATCTTATTTTTCCCTCTCACATTCATGTGAATGTTGATCCAATTAGTCGGAATTATCCATATCTGCATTCTACGTTTCATGATTGACAGGTTGTGTCGAATAGTTAGCATTTTTTAATTTTTATTCAAACTTACATGTATTTATTTGTAATAAGATTTTACTTAACATAAAAAAAATGCCAGTGAAGTCACCGGCATTTTTTGATTCACTTATTTCATATTACATAATTTCTACCACAATTTTGCCCACATGCTCTCCCGTATCCATTGCTGCATGTGCATCCTGAATCTGATCAAACTTAAACGTTTTGTGGATCATAGGCAGACATTCGCCTTTTGCCCATAATGGTGCAATCTGCGCTTTCAAACCTTGTGCAATTTCCGCTTTTTCAGCCGTGCTACGTGCACGCATGGTCGAACCCGTAATAGTCAGGCGTTTCATCATGATCTGCCCAAGTTTAACCTCTTTGGCTTTTGCCCCACCTAAGAAAGCGATATAGACCAGACGTCCATCACGACGCAACAAATTCAAATTACGCTCTAAATAAGGTGCGCCCACCATATCCAAAATAACATCGATACCACCATTGTCAGTAGCTTCATTAATAACCTGCTCAAAGTCTTGAGTCTTATAATTAATAGCCGTGGTTAAATCTGCAATAGCCGCCACTTTTTCATCCGAACCGACCGTTGCAAAGGTTTTAATCCCGAGTGCTTTACATAGCATTAAAGCCGTGGTGCCAATACCGCTTGTCCCGCCATGGATCAGCACGGTTTCTCCTGCTTTGGCTTTCCCCATCTGGAACACATTGGCCCATACGGTAAAGAAGGTTTCAGGAATAGCAGCAGCCTGCACAAAGCTCACACCTTCAGGTATATTCAAAGTCTGGCTTTCTGGCACCACGCAATATTCAGCATAACCGCCACCATTGGTCAGGCCACAGACTTTGTCACCAACTTTAAACTGACTGACATCGCTACCGACCGCAACCACTTCGCCTGCCACTTCCAGACCAGGAACAGGCGTCACCCCTTTTGGCATCGGATATAAGCCTTGACGCTGCAGGATATCTGGACGGTTGATACCAAAGGCATGGACTTTCACCAGAACTTCATCTGCTTTAGGCTCAGGCACAGTCACGGTTTCATAAGCAAGTTTATCGATACCGCCCGGTTCTGTAATAATGACTTGTTGCATGCTTTGTTGTGACATGGATTCTTTCCCTACTCTCATATGTAAATTTGGTATTTCTCGGACTTATTTGAACATAGAAATACGGTGGATTGAAGAAGCATGGACTTATGTATAATCAGCTGACTATTTAGTAAATTGATATAAGATCATTTATGACAATCATTACAACAGCTGACACGAAGGATATAAGTTCTATTTTAGAAATCTGGTTCAATGCTTCCCTACAGGCCCATGATTTTATTCCGGCTGCTTATTGGGAAAAGCAGCTGATTCCCATGCGTGATCTGTATTTACCTTTGGCTGAAAATTACATTATTAAAGAGAATGATACCGTTCTTGGCTTTGTATCATTATTAAAATCAGAGAATGTATTGGCTGCACTTTTTATTGAACCTCAACTGCAAGGCGCTGGTTATGGCCGTTGTTTAGTAGATTTTATCAAACAGCAATGTGATCAATTGCATTTAAATGTCTATGCGGAAAATACCGCAGCAGTCAATTTTTATCAAAAACAGGGTTTTAAAGTCATCTATCAGGGGATTGATCAAGATACTGGTCATACAGAACTCAGTATGCGCTGGTCCAAATATTGATCCAAGAAGAATAAGGACGAATCAGTGTCAGAAGTCATAGCATATGATGAAAATAATTACAGCGTTTTTGAGTGGTTTGAAGGTGTTGCAGTAATTCGGTTTTATCCTGACTGGTGTCAGCCTTGTGGGCAAAATTTTCCGGTCTTTGCTGAACTGGCGACTCACTATGCTGAAGTAAAAGCTGACATTAAATTTGGTAAGATCAATATCGATCAATCTCCTATTCTCACCTATTGCAGGGGTGAAAAGCTTAACCAGGATGAAAGCAATTCTGGCCTTAGTTCTCAAAGATTTTAAGAAAAATTAAATTACCCATATAAAACTAAACCTAACAAAAACATTTCTTTTAGCGCGCCCTATAAAATACAGGGCTTTTAATTAACTCCGCCCTTTATATTCCTTTACCATACGATCAGTGATATCTTCCGGATAGCACAGCGGTGCATATCCGCCTGCACGGTTATAAGCACTCCGTTTACCGCAACGACTACCATTACTTGCCGTATTGTAAGGACACGGACAATTTCCTGGATAGCTTTCAATCGAATGCTGGATAATCTTTTGCTTGATCGATTCTTTACTGCTTGAGGCTTGCTTGGCCTCTACCCCAAAAGCCAAACATAATGCCAATAAAACTAAAAATTTTTTAATAATATCCCCTCTTTTGTAGATGATATAGATAGTGAATATTTAATTTTCAAATACTAATTCCATGTATTCAGATCATAAAAAACCCGCTTTTCAGCGGGTTTTCTTTTAAATCAGCTCAATCCATTACAGACGAACCAATTCCACAATCTTATCAGCCAATGCTTCAGCAGCATCTTCATTAAATGCAACGTCAGTGCCTTCAGTAACATCTGTCACTACAACAACACCAGTCTCACGTAATAATGCAACTTGAGCAGCATCCAAATCCGCTTTCGCAATTGCAACAATCCCTTGCTGAATCAGCAAGCTTTCAAGCGCCTGAGCATTTTCCAAAGCTTTGGCAGAAACTGTTACCGCAGCAGGTTTTTGACCTAAACGTGCAGCACGTGCTTCGGCGGTTACAGGATTGGTATGTGCAGTCCATTCAACCGACTCTTCCACCATACCCGCACCAATCGTCACGTTGTTTAAACGATCGATGAAGATAAACGAACCGGTATAACGGCTGTCTTGATAACGATCAAACACCACGGGTGCATCAAATTCAACCGTTACATTGGCAATCGCATTCAGTTCAAGATTTTCAACTTGAACCTGTTCCAAGGTATTCACATTGGTACGGAAATTAATCGCAGTCACTTTGGCAGGTACGGTTTGCGTACCAATTTTCACATTGTAAAGTTTGCCAATCACCAGTGGTTGATCCGCCATCCACACTACAGTTGCTTGAACTGAACGTGAAATGCTTGGAGCTGCCTGATCCGCACGAATCAGAACGTTACCACGTGAAATATCAATTTCGTCATTCAGTGTTAATGTCACCGCTTGACCTGCAACGGCATGCTCAAGGTTGCCATCAAAAGTGACAATTTCTTTCACCGTAGAAGATTTGCCAGAAGGCAAAGCTGTTACAGTATCGCCGACGTTGATATCACCAAGTGCGATCGTACCGCAGAAACCACGGAAGTCGAGGTTTGGACGGTTAACATACTGCACTGGGAAACGGAAATCCTGCTTTGCTGAACTACGGTTAATTTTCACCGATTCAAGCGTACCCATTAGTGTTTCGCCGGTATACCACGGCGTATTGGCCGACTTGTTCACCACGTTATCGCCATTCAGTGCAGAAATAGGCGTAAAGATGATATTGCTCGGTTTACGGTCACCCAATTGCGCAACGAAAGCTGCATATTCAGCCTGAATTTCATTGAAACGTGTTTCAGAGAATTCCACCAAGTCCATCTTGTTGATTGCCACAATGATGTTCTTGATCCCCAGCAAGCTGGCAATAAAGGTATGACGACGTGTTTGAGTTTGCACGCCATAACGTGCATCAATCAAAATGATCGCAAGGTCGCAGGTCGACGCACCTGTTGCCATGTTACGAGTGTACTGCTCATGCCCCGGAGTATCCGCAATAATGAATTTACGTTTTTCAGTCGAGAAATAACGATACGCTACATCAATGGTAATGCCCTGCTCACGCTCCGCCTGTAGACCATCTACCAGAAGTGCCAGGTCAGGTGCATCGCCTGTGGTCCCGACTTTTTTCGAGTCACGGGTAACTGCTTGCAATTGATCTTCATAAATCAATTTTGAGTCGTAAAGCAGTCGACCAATTAAAGTCGATTTACCATCATCGACATTACCGCAAGTCAGGAAACGCAACAGGTCTTTATTTTCATGTTGTTTTAAATAGCCCAAGATATCTTGGCTAATGAGTTCTGATTGATGAGACATTGCTCAAACTCCACATATTCTTTAGAAATCGGTTTGGTTGAATCCCCCTTTGATCCCCCTTTAATTAAAGGGGGAAATCTCCTCTCTCTTCTAAAGAGAGGTCGGGAGAGATTCTAGAAGTAGCCTTCTTGCTTCTTCTTCTCCATCGAGCCTGCTTCATCATGGTCAATCATACGACCTTGACGCTCAGAGCTGGTTGCCAAGAGCATTTCCTGGATAATTTCCGGCAAGGTATCTGCAGTGGATTCAACTGCACCTGTTAATGGATAACAACCTAGAGTACGGAAACGTACCGATTTCATTTGTGGAACTTCACCTTCTTTTAAAGGCATACGTTCGTCATCCACCATAATTAAGGTACCGCTACGCTCAACCACAGGACGCTCTGCAGCCAAGTAAAGTGGTACAAGTGGAATGCTTTCCAAATAGATGTATTGCCAGATATCAAGCTCAGTCCAGTTCGACAACGGGAATACACGAATACTTTCACCTTGGTTCACTTTACCGTTGTAAAGATTCCAAAGTTCAGGACGTTGGTTTTTTGGGTCCCAGCGATGTTTATCATCACGGAATGAATAGACACGTTCTTTAGCACGTGATTTTTCTTCATCACGGCGCGCACCACCAAAGGCAGCATCAAACTTGTATTTATTTAGGGCCTGTTTTAAACCCTGGGTTTTCATGATGTCAGTATATTTAGAGCTACCATGATCGAAAGGATTGATGCCTGCATCTTTCCCTTCTTTGTTTTGATGTACGATCAAATCAAAACCATGTTTTTTTGCCATGTTGTCACGGAAAGCAATCATGTCTTTAAATTTCCAGCCCGTGTCTACATGCAGTAGCGGAAATGGAAGTTTGGCTGGATAAAACGCTTTCAGTGCAAGATGCAGCATTACTGCTGAATCTTTACCAATGGAATAAAGCATGACTGGATTTTCAAATTCAGCTGCTACTTCACGGATAATATGAATACTCTCAGCTTCAAGCTGTTTGAGATGAGTAAGTCTTTCCTCATTTAACGACATGGACAACACCAGCTTAGAATGCGTGTACTATTACACTTTTAAAGATATATATTGGCATTATAGTTATTTAGTTTTCATAAGGATTGCTTGTTTTATGATATTGATATATCAAAAGCTCATATAAAAATTCATCAATAATGAATATCAGTTTTTATGAATCAATAACTCATGCAATCAAGTTTCATTATTTTGTTGGTTATTAAGATACCGACTTGTATTTAGATCAGCAAAATCAGAAATAAATAATCTAAAGAAGTGGTTCTCAAACAGTTGAAAAATTACTAGAGTAGGCTCAACTCTCCCCCTGATATACTTTTTTATGCCCTATAACGCTTTTGATCTCGCCACTGTCAAAACCCGCCTGGAACTGGCCCAGCTTGCCGGTTATATTTATCAGCATCAGCAGCATATTTTAGTTCTCCAAGAACCTTCCACTGATGAAGGCAAGCCCTTAAATATCTACCTGCAACATGAGCTGACTGCGGACCAAGTCGGCTTACAGTTTGGTCTGCGTTTACAGGACGGTCATTGGGAGTTTCTAGTCGGTGTTACTTATAGCAATCAGAATGCAGCTTACGAAATTGGTGCTGGTAATCTCAAAGGTGATCAAAAAGCCTTTAACTTATTATATGCCTTTTATAATTATCCTAAAGCGTTCTACCTGGTGGCATTGCCTTTGACGGCAAGCAGTCAAGTCTTGGAGCAGACCCTTGCACAGCAGCTTTTTAGTCAGCCTGATTTGAATTTCCTGACTAACGCAGTCAAGGTCAATCCTATAGGCGAACAGGTAAAATGGATGCAACACTATATTTTGCAACAGACTTTAGATATGAAAGTCCGGATTCAGACTGCATTACTGTAGGCTTTGACAAAAAGATATAGAGATACTCAGATTGATGTATCTCTATAAAATTCTCCGGCAAGCTCAGGCAGAAGGCCTTGTCATTTATAAATCCCAGTGAAATTCCAGCATCATCTGCTCAAATCCCCCTTCAGCTTATAGTTGATTATTAATTTTAATAGTTCAATAATTATTAAATAATTTATTTATTCAATCCTCTTTTATAAGGTTTTTTGTTATTTTTTTGCATACAAAATCAGCAATTACTGCTATCGTTAGAGCAAGAATAATTTTCAGATACTTTTCCTAAAAACATAATTATAGAGATAAGAAAATGTGGGAACTGTTTACGCATCCATCTAATATCGTATTTAGTATCAGTCTTAGCCTGATGCTGATGTTTGCTGCCCTAGAGTGCATTCTTCTTTTGCTCGGTGGTGGCTCTCAGCATATGCTGGAACAGTTTTTACCTGAAGATCCCCTGCAACCGGAAATAAGTCAGGATCCACACCCCGCTGTTTTCAGTAAAGTCTTTGACTGGTTATATCTGGGTCGTCTGCCTTTATTTATCTGGCTGATCATTTTCCTGACCAGTTATGGTCTGAGTGGCTTATTGATTCAGGGCATTTCTGAGCGCCTGACCAGTCAGCTTTTCAGCGTCTGGCTAATTTCTCCGGCCTGCCTGTTTCTATGTATGCCTGTGGTGCGCTTTCTTGCCATGGCCGCCAGTAAGCTCCTACCCCAAGATGAGACCTCTGCTATTCATAGTGATGAACTCATCGGACGTACCGCAACTATTATTCTTGGAGATGCCAAAGCAAATTCTCCGGCGCAGGCCAAAGTCCGGGATCAGCATGGCCAGACCCATTATGTGATGGTTGAACCTGAAAACAATCAGATTTTAAATCAGGGTCAGAATGTGGTTCTGACCCAAAAAACCAAAAATGGCTTTCAGGCCATCGCACTTTAATCTTATTCAACTCAAACTCAATTGAGACTTTATAACAATGTTAAAATTTGATTTATATAATATTTTAATTATTGCGGGAATTATTTTTGCAGCATTGGTGACCTTCGGTCTCATCATTGCACGCCTATACCGTCGCTCTAGCAAGGAAATTTCCTTTGTACGTACTGGTTGGGGTGGAGAAAAAGTGATTTTGGGTGGGGGCGCAATTGTACTTCCAGTATTGCATGAAATCATTCCGGTGAATATGAACACCCTACGCCTTGAAGTACGCCGTGCAGATGATCAGGCACTGATTACCCGTGACCGGATGCGTGTTGATGTAATGGCCGAGTTCTATGTGCGGGTCAAACCTACAGCGGATTCAATTGCCACTGCAGCGCAAACACTGGGCCAAAAGACCATGTCACCGAATGAACTAAAAAATCTGGTGGAAGGTAAATTTGTCGACTCACTGCGCGCAGTAGCGGCAGAAATGGCCATGGAAGAACTGCATGAAAAACGGGTCGATTTCGTACAAAAAGTCCAGCAAGTCGTTTCGGAAGATTTACACAAAAATGGTCTGGAACTTGAAACCGTTTCTTTGACTGGTCTGGACCAGACCGGATTTAAATATTTTAATCCGCAAAATGCGTTTGATGCTGAAGGCCTGACCAAGCTCACTGAAACCATTGAAGATCGTCGTCGTAAGCGTAACCATATTGAACAGGATACCGATCTGGCGATTAAAACCAAAAATCTGGAAGCTGAACAGGCGCGTCTGCAAATTATTCGTGAAGAAGAATATGCCAAGCTGCAACAGGAACGTGAAATTGCCATTCGACGCGCTGAACAGCTGGCCGAAATTGCCACTCAGGAAGCTGGCAAAAAACGTGAAGCAGAAGAAGCCCAAATTGCCGCTGAACGGGAAGTCGAACTCAAACGTATTTTAGCAGCACGTGATGTGGAAAATGAAAACATTCAAAAAGCACAGCTCATTCAAAAAGCCCAAGTCGAGCAAAAGAAAACCATTGAGCTGGCTGAACAGGATCGTGCCATTGCCATTGCAGAAAAATCACGTGCTGAATCTGAAGCTAAAGCCCAGGCCGACCACGCCCGTGCACAAGCAGTAAAAGCCGAAGAAGAAGTCATCACCGTACGGCAAATCCAGCAGGCAGAGCGTCAAAAAGCGGTTGAACTTGTCGCAGCCAAAGAACATGCTGAAAAAGATGCAATTGCTATTACAGTGGCTGCCGAAGCCGGCAAACAGGCAGCCGCCGATGATGCAGAAGCGGTTCGTATTGCAGCTGAAGCAGAAGCAGAAAAAGTCCGGCTCAAAGCCAAGGGTGAGGCAGATGCAAAAATTCTGCTGGCTCAGGCGATGGAAAAACAGTATCAGGTCGATGCTGAAGGTACACGTGCGGTCAATGAAGCCAATAACGTCCTGTCACCTGAACAGGTCGAAATGCAGATTCGTCTGGCCATGCTGAAATATTTGCCTGAAATTATTCGTGAAAGTGTCAAGCCGATGGAAAATATTGATGACATCAAGATTCTTCAGGTCAATGGACTACATGGCAGTCATGCCGGTTCATGTCAGGCAGATGCCCATCATGAGAATGGCAATGTTGCCCTGTCAGATCAGGTGGTCAATAGCGCCCTGCGTTACCGCAGTCAGGCACCTTTAATTGATAGCTTGATGAGTGAACTGGGTATTCAGGGCGGTGATATTAATGGAATGACCCAGAGCCTGAAAGTAAAAACATAAAAAAGACTGAGATATAAAAAAGCTCCCATTTGGGAGCTTTTTTAGTGCTGGTTTAATTTATATATTAAACCAAACCTTTATCTTTTAACACTTGCAGCATGGTTGAACCGAGTTCGGCAGGACTACGCGTATAGGCCATACCCGCACGTTCAAAGGCAGCAAATTTTTCTTCTGCTGTACCTTTACCACCTGAAATAATCGCACCTGCATGGCCCATACGTTTGCCTTTAGGCGCAGTCACACCCGCAATATAACCTACGACCGGCTTGGTGACATTCGATTGAATATATTCTGCTGCTTCTTCTTCCGCAGTACCACCAATTTCACCAATCATAATGATGGCTTCAGTTTGTGGATCATCCTGGAACAGTTTCAAGCAGTCAATCTGGTTCATCCCCGGAATTGGATCTCCACCAATACCAATACAGGTCGACTGACCTAAACCTAGCTTGGTGGTTTGCGCCACGGCTTCATAAGTCAGTGTACCTGAGCGCGAGATAATCCCGATTCTACCCGGTAGATGAATATGACCCGGCATAATCCCGATCTTACATTCACCCGGAGTAATAATACCCGGACAGTTGGGCCCGATCAGACGTGTGCCATTGCCATTGGTTTCCAGATAACGCTTGGCTTTAAGCATGTCGAGGGTAGGCACCCCCTCAGTGATCACCACAATTAACTCAATGCCAGAATCGACCGCTTCAATAATAGAATCCAGTACAAAAGGTGCCGGAACATAAATCACCGAAGCATCTGCGCCAGTTTCTTTCACCGCTTCACGCATGGTATTAAATACAGGCAGTTCCAGATGGGTTTGCCCCCCTTTTCCTGGAGTTACACCACCCACCACTTTAGTACCATAAGCCAAAGCCTGTTCGGAATGGAATGTGCCGTTTTTACCTGTAAAGCCCTGTACCAACACTTTGGTGTCTTTATTAACTAATACGCTCATGATTGATACTCCTTAAGCTTTTACAGCAGCAACGATTTTTTCTGCAGCATCAGCAAGACCATGTGCAGAAATTAACTTCAAACCTGATTCATCCAGTAATTTTGCACCCAATTCTGCATTGTTGCCTTCAAGACGAACAACCACAGGAACGGTTACATTTACCTCCTGAACCGCCGCAATAATTGCTTCAGCAATCATGTCACAACGTACAATTCCACCAAAAATATTAATTAATACACCCTGCACAGAGCTATCTGCGAGGATAATTTTAAAAGCTTCAATCACACGCTCTTTCGTTGCACCGCCACCAACATCCAGGAAGTTGGCTGGCTGACCGCCATAGAGCTTGATAATATCCATAGTTGCCATAGCAAGACCGGCACCATTGACCATACAGCCAATGTTACCCTCAAGTGCCACATAGTTCAGATCGAATTCAGAGGCTTTCAGTTCGCGCTCATTTTCCTGAGATTTATCCCGCATAGCCGCGATTTCTGGCAAACGGTACAGCGCATTCGAATCAATTCCGATTTTGGCATCGACACAAAGAATGTCACCATTCTCACGCACAGACAGCGGATTAATTTCGAAAAGTGCAAAATCATTGTCTACAAATGCCTGATAGGCAGCTGTCATAATTTTAACAAATTGATTGATTTGTCCATCTTTGAGTTTAAGTGCAAAAGCAACTTCACGTGCCTGAAATGGCATCAAACCGACCAAAGGCTCAACTTCGACTTTAATAATTTTTTCAGGGGTTTCTTCGGCCACTTTCTCAATTTCAACACCGCCTTCAGTCGATGCCATAAAAGTGATCCGGCGAGTCGAGCGATCCACCACAGCACCCAAGTACAGCTCGCGCTCAACCGGATAAACATCTTCCGAGACTAAAATGCTATTTACGGGCTGACCATTGGCATCAGTCTGATAAGTTACCAAGCGTGAACCGATAATCTGATTGGCATATTCAGCAGCCTCGGCAGCCGATTTTACCACTTTTACACCACCGGCCTTACCTCGGCCACCGGCATGCACCTGTGCTTTCAATACTGCGAACTTTCCACCCAGCTGCTCAAAAGCATGCACCGTTTCATCGGCATTGGTGGCCAGTATGCCTTCCTGTACAGGCATACCATATTTTTTTAATAGCGCTTTGGCTTGATACTCATGTAAATTCATTGAATAACCTTTTATTACTTCTTTAGCTTGTTATAACTCACCAGCACCCAGACGTCCGTCAAAGCAGTACCAGCATTTCTTAAAATCGTTATCTTTATTTTTAGATGATTGTTCTAATAAAAACAACCTTGAAATGTAAAAAGAGCGACCTAAGCCGCTCTTTTTTCGAATTACTTACGTTTACGCTGAATCGCGTGAATCGCACGACCATCAACAGCAAGTGCAGCTTCATGTACCACTTCAGAGAATGTTGGATGAGCAAATGTCATCAGCTGTAAATCTTCAACTGAAGATACAAACTCAAGTGCGATCATACCTTGATGGATGATGTCAGACGCTGCAGGGCCAATCACGTGCATACCCAATAAACGATCGGTTTTTGCATCAGCAACAAACTTCACAAAACCAGCGCCTTCACCTGCAGCTAAAGCACGACCGTTAACCGCGAAACCGAATTGACCCGTTTTCACTTCGTGACCTTTGTCTTTAGCTTGCTGTTCTGTCAAACCAATCCACGCCGCTTCTGGGTGTGTGTAGATCACAGAAATGATGGTATCGTAGTTTACTTGCGCAGCATGACCGTGAATACGTTCCACAGCCATAACGCCTTCTTCCATTGCTTTATGTGCAAGCATTGGACCACGTACCAAATCACCAATTGCATATACACCTTCAACTGAAGTTGCACACCAATCGTTGACATCAACCAGACCACGTTCAGTCAGCTTGATACCACTGTCATCAGCCAATAGACCTTCAGCATAGGCACGACGACCTACACAAACGATCAATTTATCGAAAGTTTCAGTTTTTTCTTCACCAGCCTGGCTGTATTTAACTGTTACTTCACGACCGTTAATTTCAGTACCGGAAACTTTGGCACCGATACGGATATCCATACCCTGTTTAGTCAGGATCTTTTGATATTCTTTAGCCAAAGCTTTATCAGCCATTGGCAAGAATTCGTCCATTGCTTCAAATACAACAACTTCCGCACCAAGACGACGCCATACTGAACCTAGCTCAAGACCAATTACACCCGCCCCAATCACACCTAAACGGTTAGGTACTTCCTGGAATTCAAGTGCACCAGTAGAATCAACGATTAAGTCTTGATCTACAGGAGCTGAAGGAATGTTAATTGGTACAGAACCTGTCGCAAGAATCACGTATTTAGGCTCTAAAACTTGAACTTCACCTTCAAATGGTGTGAATTCAACTTTTTTACCCGCAAGTAATTTACCCGTACCTTGTAACCATTCAATCCCATTGCCTTTAAGCAATTGAGCAACACCGCCAGTCAACTGATCTACAACTTTGTCTTTACGACTCATCATTTTAGAAAGATCAAATTTAACTTCACCGGTCGTAATACCATGGTCATCTAAATGCTGAACGGTATCTTCATAGCGATGTGAAGAATCAAGCAATGCTTTAGACGGGATACAACCCACGTTTAAGCAAGTACCACCCAAAGCTGGCTTGCCTTTATGAATACGTTTTTCTATACACGCTACTTTGTAACCAAGTTGAGCTGCACGAATTGCTGCTTCGTAGCCGCCCGGGCCACCACCAATTACGACTAAATCGAATTGAGACATATTTATCTCCAAAAATGGGCTTAGAGTTTCGCCCTAAGCCCATAAATATATTCTTAAAAATTAAAGATCAAGGATAAGACGCGCAGGCTCTTCTAACAATTCTTTGATTGTTACAAGGAAACCAACTGCTTCTTTACCATCGATTAAACGGTGGTCATAAGACAATGCAAGGTACATCATTGGCAAGATTTCTACTTGACCATTTACAGCCATCGGACGTTCCTGGATTTTATGCATACCCAGAATCGCAGTTTGTGGCGTATTTAGAATTGGTGTAGAAAGCAATGAGCCAAAAGTACCACCATTGGTGATCGTGAATGTACCGCCAGTCATGTCTTCGATACCCAGCTTACCGTCACGCGCCTTCGCAGCATATGCACGGATGCCGTTTTCAACTTCAGCATAGTTCATGCGGTCTGTATCACGAAGTACAGGAACCACTAGACCGCGTTCAGATGAAACTGCAACACCGATATCGTAGTAACCATGATAAACAATATCATCACCATCAATTGAAGCATTTACCGCTGGGTAGCGTTTTAGTGCTTCAGTTGCTGCTTTAACGAAGAATGACATGAAGCCAAGACGCGCACCATGACGCTTCTCGAATGCATCTTTGTATTGAGCACGCATTTCCATGATTGGTTTCATGTTCACTTCGTTGAACGTAGTCAACATTGCAGTTTCTTGAGTCGCTGCAAGTAAACGTTCAGCTACACGCTTACGAAGACGTGTCATCGGAACACGTTTTTCGATGCGTTCACCCACTGCAACGCTTAATGGTTGCGCTGCAGGTGCTGCCGGTTTCGCTTGATGATTTGCTACGTCTTCTTTAGTGATGCGACCGCCACGACCCGTACCAGCAACGTCAGCTGCAGCAACACCAGATTCAGTCAATGCTTTACGCACGGCTGGAGCCTGATCCTGTACTTGTTGACGTTCAACGATCGGTGCATTACCCGCTTCAGTTTGCGCAGCAGCTTGTTCAACTTTCTCTTCAGACTGAACTGCTTGAGTTTGCGTAGCGCCAGAAACAGCACCTTCTTCAAACTGTGCAATTACTTCAGCTGAAAGAACAGTATCGCCTTCACCTTTAATAATAGATGCAAGTGTACCGTCTGCAGGAGCGACAACTTCTAAAACAACTTTATCAGTCTCAATATCGCAGATCACTTCATCACGTGAGACTGCTTCACCTGGTTGTTTGTGCCAAGTTGCGATCGTACCGTCCGCAACTGACTCTGGGAATACCGGTGCTTTAATTTCGGTTGCCATTACTTAGAATCTCCTGGATTATTCAGCATCGATCGCAAGCGCGTCGTTGATGAGCTGAGCTTGTTGTTTTGCATGCAAATATGGTGAACCACATGCCGGTGCAGCAGAAGCTTCACGGCCTGCATAGCTAATACGTACTTGTTTACCCGCTTTCATCACATCGTCATAAAGACGTGGTGCGATGAATAACCAAGCGCCTTGGTTCTTCGGTTCTTCTTGCGCCCAAACGAGTTCTTTGACGTTTGGATATTGCGCAAGCACTTCTGTCAGGCGTTTTTCTGGGTATGGATATAATTGTTCAATACGTACAATGGCAGTGTTGTTCAATTCTTTTTCACGACGTTTTTCAACTAGGTCGTAATACACCTTACCACCACACAGAATCAGACGGGTTACCTCTGACTTGTTGAGGTTGTCTACTTCATCAATCACAGTTTGGAATGTACCGTTTGCAAGCTCTTCCAAGCTAGATACAGCCAGCTTGTGACGAAGTAAAGACTTCGGCGAAGTCACAATCAGTGGTTTACGGATTGGACGAATCGCTTGACGACGTAATGCGTGGAAAATCTGCGCAGGCGTTGTCGGTGTAATCACTTGCATGTTGTCTTCAGCGCATAGCTGTAAGAAACGCTCTAAACGTGCAGATGAATGTTCTGGGCCTTGACCTTCAAAACCATGTGGAAGAAGCATAGTTAAACCACACACACGTTCCCATTTGGTTTCACCAGATGAGATGAACTGGTCAATCACTACCTGTGCACAGTTGGCGAAGTCACCGAATTGCGCTTCCCAGATGATCAAACTCTTAGGAAGAGTAGTCGCATAGCCGTATTCGAATGCCAATACCGCCATTTCTGACAATAATGAATCATAGATTGCAGTACGCGGCTGGTTTTCTTTGATGTGGCAAAGTGGAATATAAGTTGAACCATCTACCTGATTATGCAGTTTTGCATGACGGTGTGAGAAAGTACCACGACCTACATCTTCACCAGTTAAACGAAGTAAGTAACCTTCATCTAATACAGTTGCATACGCCAAAGTTTCAGCAGCACCCCAGTTCAGTGGCATTTCGCCCGTTTGCATTTTCAGACGATCATCAATCACTTTCGCAACTTGACGCTGCATCACGAAGCCTTCAGGAAGCTCGCGCATTTTATTGCCAAGCTCTTTCAGACGTTCGATTGGGAAAGTTGTATCCCACTGGTCAGTGTACTCATGGCCCAAGTAAGGCGTCCAGTCCACAAACATTTTTTTGTTCGGTTCAAGTACCAGTGCATTGGCAACGTGCTTACCCGCTTCTAGGTCTGCTCGGTAGTTTTCTACCATCTGATCTGCATTAGCGCGATCAAGAACACCTTGTTGTACCAGTTGATCAGCATAAAGCGTACGCGTGGTCGCTTTCTTGTTAATCACTTGATACATCATTGGTTGAGTTGCAGCCGGCTCATCCGCTTCGTTATGACCACGACGACGGTAGCAGAACATGTCAATCACAACGTCTTTACGGAAAGTATGACGGAAATCATGTGCCAGTTGTGAAATGAACACCACCGCTTCAGGATCATCACCATTGACATGGAAGATCGGCGCCTGAATCATTTTAGCGATATCAGTACAGTATTCTGTAGAACGTGCATCACGTGGATCAGAAGTCGTGAAACCAACCTGGTTATTAATCACAATGTGCACTGTACCACCCACGGTATAACCGCGAGTCTGTGACATCTGGAAGGTTTCCTGGTTTACGCCCTGACCTGCAAATGCAGCATCACCATGTACGATTAATGGCAATACGTCATCGCCGCCAATGTCTTTACGACGTACTTGACGCGCACGTACCGAACCCTCAACCACAGGGCCAACGATTTCTAGATGTGACGGGTTGAACGCCAATGCCAAGTGAACTTCGCCACCCTGAGTCATCACGTTTGAAGAGAAGCCTTGGTGATACTTAACGTCACCAGAGCCTTTCTTGTGAATCGATTTACCTTCGAACTCACCAAACAGGTCAGCCGGGTTTTTACCCATGATGTTGACGAGAAGGTTTAAACGGCCGCGGTGAGGCATACCGATTACAACTTCTTTACAGCCTACAGAACCTGCACGCTGAATAATCTCGTTTACCATCGGGATGAATGCTTCACCACCTTCAACGCCGAAACGTTTGGCACCAACGAATTTATTACCAAGATATTTTTCTAGGCCTTCAGCCGCAGTTAAGCGCTCAAGGATATGTTTCTTTTGTTCAGCATTGAAGCCATATTGACCACGTGTACTTTCTAGACGTTGTTGAATCCAACGTTTTTCTTTAGTGTCCACGATGTGCATGTATTCAGCACCGATTGAACCACAGTAAGTAGCTTCCATTGACTGAACCATCTCAGCCAAAGTCGCTTCTTCTTTACCGATCGCCAAGTTGCCAGTATTGAATACTGTGTCCAGGTCAGACTGGGTCAAACCATGCGCAGCAAGCTCCAGATCAGGCACAACTTCACGCTTCGCCAAACCTAATGGATCCAGTTTTGCTTTCTGGTGACCACGGTTACGGTACGCAGCAATCAGCTGTAATACGCCAATTTGACGACGTTCATGCTCTGAGCTGACTGTCGACTGAACAACAGGCTGAATACGGCTTGAATTGCGACCTAAAAGTAGGAATTGCTCACGTACATTACTGTGTGGTTGATCACCTTTTGGGAATTTATCGAAGTACGCTCTCCAGTCAGCACCTACTGAGTCTGGAGCAGTCAGATACTGCTCATAAAGTTCTTCAATATACGCTGCACTATCAGCGGAAAGTTCAGTGTCAAGACGCAGAGCGTCAGCAACTTCTTGCATTTGTGGACCCATTTCCTATTGCAAAAACATTTTCAGGATGCTTTTTAAGCAAAACCCAGGATTATTAGCATCAAATTGGTAATATGATACTAGTCCCCCATAAGGCATAAGCCATGAGGCGTTATCACCACACCAAGAAAAATCTTGATATGTGTAATGAACAATAACGCCCCTCAGCGGCATCATCACTCATTGAATACCCGATCGAAACCGGGCAATTTTTTGCAAATCGACTTAGAAAAAAGCAAGCAATGACAAAGATTTTTTCTAAAGCGACTCTGTTCTACCTTTATATACCAGTCCCTGATTGTGCAGTGTTTAAAAAATGTACATGGAATAGCATTTTTTTAAAGATGGTCATGGGCCAAATGCTAACATGTTCTCAAGTTTTCAATTGATTTTTTTGACACATACCTTTCATAAATTGGCTAAATACAGTTCAGATATTTTACTCTAATATATGGTGCTTTATCTCAAAAATAGATTCAACGTAGACTTAAGTCCTACGCATTTCCGATAAACAAAAAGAGAGTAAACTTTTCAATCCACTCCCCCCTTAATTTTCCGTTATATAATAACATCGTTCTTGTTATTTTTCAGGTCAGTTTTACATCTAAAAATCATAAATACCCAAAATATTCACATGTTCTCCTTTTGTTACACTAAACCTCGCCCATCATTTCCCGACCACCCGACTCAACTTTATACATTTTAAGTATAGTATCTTCGTTTTTATCTTATGATTTTTTATTTTTCTTCAATCGTTTGCATAAAAAAAGCACACCCAAAGGTGTGCTTTTTTCTAAACTGCTAGATGCAGCCTATTAGCCTGCCATATCTAAAAGCATATTACGGATGTGACCGATTGCTTTAGTCGGGTTCAAGCCTTTAGGGCATACAGATACACAGTTCATGATGCCTTTACAACGGAACAATGAGAACGGGTCGTCAAGACGAGCCAGACGCTCTTGTGTTGCACTATCACGCGAGTCAATAATGAAGCGGTAAGCATTCAACAATGCTGAAGGACCCAAGAACTTATCCGGGTTCCACCAGAATGACGGGCATGCAGTTGAACAGCATGCACATAGAATACACTCATACAGACCATCCAGATGCTCACGCTCTTCAGGAGACTGTAAACGCTCCTTTGGAGGCGCAGGCTGGTTGTTGATCAAGAATGGATGGATCTTGTTGTACTGGTCATAGAACTGGTTCATGTCAACCACCAGATCTTTCACTACAGGAAGACCAGGCAATGGACGAACAGTAATTTCATTTGGTAAATCGTTCAGGTTCCAAAGACACGCCAAACCGTTTTTACCATTGATGTTCACACCATCAGAACCACAGATCCCTTCACGACATGAGCGACGGAACGTTAAAGTTTCGTCCTGTACTTTCAATGCAAGAAGTGCGTCAAGCAACATACGGTGCTTGTCAGTCAGTTCCAGTTTGAAAGTTTGCATGTACGGTGCTTTATCCTTGTCAGGATCATAGCGGTAGATATGAAATGTACGAGTACCTCTACTCATCTGAATTCTCCTGATTAGAATGTACGTGGTTTAGGTGGAATCGCATCAACCGACAATGGACGGTAACGAACTGGCTTGTACTCTAGATGGTTATCCGCAGAGAACCAAAGAGTATGCTTCATCCATTCATCATCACGACGACCATATGGGTATTCAGGATGATCTGGTGACAATTCAAAATCTACAACCGTATGCGCACCACGACACTCTTTACGAGCAGCCGCAGAAATCAGCGTTGCTTTTGCAACTTCATACAAGTTTTCAACCTCTAGCGCTTCAATACGTGCAGTGTTGAATACTTTAGATTTGTCTTTCAAATGAATATTGCGAACACGCGGCTCAATGGCAAGAATCTGTTTTACACCTTCTTCAAGAAGTGCAGATGTACGGAATACACCAGCGTGGTCTTGAACGATGTCACGGATTGCATCAGCAACTTCCTGAGCATTTTCACCCGTAGCAGATTCGTCAAGTTTACGAATACGTGCAACAGTTTGCTCAAGTACAGTTGTAGGCAGTGGTTCGTATTCATCACCGTGATGTTTAGTCACGTAATCGATGATGTGCTGACCAGCAGCCTTACCAAATACAACCAAGTCAAGTAATGAGTTTGTACCTAGACGGTTTGCACCGTGTACAGATACACATGAACACTCACCAATTGCATAAAAGCCTTTCACTGGTTTAGTGAAGTCACGACCTTCTTGATTCGTTGAGTAAACATCATTTTCTTTGTCGTAGTGAGCAACAAGCGCTTCAGTCTCGCTAGTTTCAGGAACAACAACCTGACCATGAATATTCGTCGGAATACCACCCATTTGGTAATGGATTGTTGGTACTACTGGAATTGGCTCTTTAGTAATGTCAACGTTCGCGAATTTCTTGCCAATCTCAAATACAGATGGCAGACGTTTCATGATCGTATCCGCACCCAAGTGCGTCATATCAAGCAGGATGTAATCACCTTTAGGCCCACAACCACGGCCTTCTTTGATTTCCTGGTCCATAGATCGTGATACGAAGTCACGAGGAGCCAAGTCTTTCAAAGTTGGAGCATAACGTTCCATGAACGGTTCGCCGTCTTTGTTACGAAGGATTGCACCTTCACCACGACAACCTTCAGTCAACAATACGCCTGCGCCCGCAACACCCGTAGGGTGGAATTGCCAGAATTCCATATCTTGCAATGGAATGCCTGCACGAGCTGCCATACCAAGACCGTCACCAGTGTTGATATAAGCGTTTGTAGATGCACGGTAAACACGACCAGCACCACCAGTAGCGAACAATGTTGCTTTCGCTTGGAATACCGCAATTTTACCAGTTTCCTGATCAATTGCTGTAACACCAAGAACGTCGCCCTTTTCGTTACGGATCAGGTCAAGCGCAATCCATTCTACGAAGAATTGAGTACCCATTTTCACGTTGCTTTGATAAAGCGTATGAAGAAGTGCGTGGCCTGTACGGTCAGCAGCAGCACATGCGCGTGGTACAGCTTTTTCACCGTAGTTCGCAGAGTGACCACCGAAAGGACGTTGGTAAATTGTACCGTCAGCATTACGGTCGAATGGCATACCTAGGTGTTCAAGCTCATAAACAACTTGTGGCGCTTCGCGAGTCATGAACTCGATGGCGTCTTGGTCACCTAACCAGTCAGAACCTTTAACTGTGTCGTAGAAGTGATAGTGCCAGTTATCTTCTTGCATGTTACCAAGAGATGCACCAATACCACCCTGTGCTGCAACAGTGTGCGAACGGGTTGGGAATACTTTAGTCAGAACTGCAACTTTCAAACCAGCTTGAGCAAGTTGGTAAGACGCACGCATACCTGAACCACCACCACCAACGATGACTGCATCGAAAGTTTCATGTGGAATATTTGTGTAATCTTCTTTAGGGTTTATAGCGCCCATGATTGTTTCCTATCAATTCGCCCAAAAAATCTGGATGGCCCAGATTGCATATGCCAATACAGCAATAATTACTGCCGAAGTCAGCACAATACGCAAACCATTTGCTGAAGGACCCATTTGACGAGTCGTCACGTAGTCTGTGAAGACTTGCCACATACCAATCCAAGCGTGTGCAACAAGAGATAAGACTGACAATAAAGACAGAGTCTTCATTGGAGTTGTCATCATGAAGCCATACCATTGTTCATAGCTGAATCCGCTGTGAGACAGGATCCAACCCAAAATAACAACGGTATAAACAGCCAAGATAACAGCACTAACACGTTGGAGAAACCAATCGCGAGAACCTGAACCTGTTAAACCAGTAGCGCTTTTCATTAGAGTACGATCCATACAAATGCTGCAACAATACCGATTGCAGACAAGATTAATGCGATAGTAGATGCAACACGGCCACTTTCTAGTTCTTCAGCAACGCCAATGTCAGCAAGTAAATGCTTAACACCCGCAATAAAGTGAAAAATCAAGCCGGCGACAAATACCCATACAATGAAACGAACAATGAAACCGTTAAAGATTTCTTGAACTTGCGCAAAACCTTCAGGTGAAGACAATGACTTGTCTAAAATCCATAGAAGGACCGGTACGAGTAAAAATACGATAACACCTGAAAGACGGTGTAGAATTGATGCAATAGCCACGGGTGATTTTAAGTTTACTTCTAAAACTTGACCCATGGACAAATTGACAGGTCTGTTGCTTTTCACAGCGGGCATCCTGTAAGTAAAAACTCCATCCGGAGTTTGTTGGAATTAATTCGAAGGAAAGCTGGCATTCTCAGGCAAATACATGCCTAAAATCAAAACGACACTGAATTATAAAACGTCAACTATTAAAATACAAACGGCTGAATTTGGCTTTTTGGAGAAAAAGCCATTAAATAAGAATCATTAACAAAATCAGGTTGAATTTTATATCTTCCTCAGTACTCTTTATTCCCACCTATATAATTGTTTTTAAATAATTAATCTGATTAATTTACTCAGTTTTCAAGAGAAAGGTGCATATGCCAATTTTAGACTAAAGATGCACATTTCAATCACAAATATTATTTAAATCTCTTTTTAATTCAGATGGAAATCAAGTGCCTATATATAACAGACCAATTACCCGAATTAAACAGTAGCCCACTTATCGAGATATCCTGATGTTAAAGAGCCACTTAGTGAATAAGACCATGGGTTTTTCAATCGGTTTGATGCATTTGGATTCAAAAAATCATTCATTTATTTTTATACTGCCTATCTTTGCTGCAAAGTTGGCCATTTATTAAGCTACTTTTTAATCAATTGAACCAGTCTTAAAATTTGATTAATTGCTTTTATTTATAATTCTAAGTGCAAAAATCAGAGTGATAAAAACGATGTAAGTTATGAGATTTATATAGTTTTAAGCATATTTGTCACGATTTCTGACAATTTTTACCCGTATTTTTTGCTAGGAAAAAACGCTTACAAATGCCTCAGGTAGTCTATTTTTTTCTGCACCTCTGCTTCAATTTGACTTATTATAGAGGTTTGATGCTGTGATTTTACTGAATTTTTTATAACTTTTTATACTGAGCCAATATGACTAAACCGCTGTGTGACCGTCATTTTTTCATCCATAAGTATAATTGACAAAATTTCAGTACTCACTAATCTTATAGCAAATTTTCGATCCGTCCGTTTTGTGCATTAAAAGATTGATAGGCAAACCGGATATACATTCACCAGGACAGGAGATCTATTGAATGTCTGAAGCAACTGGCAAGAAAGCCGTTTTACAGCTTGATGGCAAAGAAATTGAACTACCAATTTACAGCGGCACATTGGGCCCAGATGTAATCGACGTTAAAGATGTGTTGGCTGCAGGTCACTTTACTTTTGATCCTGGTTTTATGGCGACCGCTGCGTGCGAGTCTAAAATCACGTTCATCGATGGTAACAAAGGTGTACTTTTACACCGTGGCTACCCAATCGATCAATTGGCGACTAAAGCGGACTACCTGGAAACTTGCTATTTATTGTTAAATGGCGAACTTCCAACTGCTGAGCAAAAAGAAGAATTTGACGCTAAAGTGCGTAACCATACTATGGTTCACGATCAAGTTAGCCGTTTCTACAATGGTTTCCGTCGTGATGCGCATCCTATGGCGATCATGGTCGGTGTGGTTGGTGCGTTGTCTGCGTTCTATCACAACAACCTTGACATTGAAGATATTAACCACCGTGAAATCACTGCGATCCGTTTAATCGCGAAGATCCCTACATTGGCGGCTTGGAGCTACAAGTACACGATTGGTCAACCATTCGTTTACCCACGTAACGACCTGAGTTATGCAGAAAACTTCCTGCACATGATGTTTGCTACGCCTGCAGATCGTGATTACAAAGTTGATCCTATCCTTGCAAAAGCAATGGACCGTATCTTCACGCTGCATGCTGACCACGAACAAAATGCGTCTACATCTACAGTACGTTTGGCCGGTTCTACTGGTGCGAACCCGTATGCATGTATCGCTGCTGGTATCTCTGCACTTTGGGGCCCTGCTCACGGCGGTGCGAACGAAGCTGTTCTTAAGATGCTTGATGAAATCGGCTCTGTAGAAAACGTGGCTGGCTTCATGGAAAAAGTGAAGACTAAAGAAGTTAAACTGATGGGCTTCGGTCACCGAGTTTACAAAAACTTCGATCCACGTGCGAAAGTAATGAAAGAAACTTGTGACGAAGTTCTTGGTGCACTTGGCATCAATGATCCACAGCTTGCATTGGCTATGGAACTTGAACGTATCGCGCTTTCTGACGAATACTTCATCAAACGTAACCTTTACCCGAACGTAGACTTCTACTCAGGTATCATCCTTAAAGCGATTGGTATCCCGACAGAAATGTTTACTGTGATCTTCGCGCTTGCACGTACTGTGGGCTGGATCAGCCACTGGTTAGAAATGCACAGCGGTCCGTACAAGATCGGTCGTCCTCGTCAGCTTTACACTGGCGAAGTTCAACGCGATATCGCTCGTTAATTCGAACGGCGTTGAAAGACAGAAAAACCACCCTTTGGGGTGGTTTTTTTATTGCTGACAAAACCCTACACATCAATTCATTAATTCCTTTTAAAATGAATGGATCTAGACCATATTCATAGATTAAAAACCTGAACAGGATCTGTGCTTGATGTTGTTTTACACTGCTCTGCCTTTTATTCTGCAACTCCTCCGTTTTGAACAATTCAAATGTCGCAGCTTAACCCCCGGTGAAACCAGGATCTGCCAGCAGGTATTTGGCAACCTGATTGACTATTCAGCAGTCAGGATCATGAATCACCCCTACCTCCCCTGGCAATCCAGACATGTGATTATGGCACCCAGTGGTTACATTCATGCACGAAATTTAAATTATCGGGAAGACTACTCATGTGAAAGCTTGGCGTATCAAGCGCTATTTATTCATGAGATGACCCATATTTATCAATACCAACAAAAGATTAATGTGGTTTTAAAAGGGGCATTTCTGCAAAGTGCTTATTTTTTAAGTCTGGGAAAATATAATCCTTACAAATATCAATTTAATCCCAACAAATCATTTTCACACTATAATATTGAACAGCAAGGAGATATTGCCCGGGATATTTTTTTGAAAAAAATCCCGAATATTATTTTGAATCCGCAAGTAAGCAAATGATATTTAATTATTTTAATCCCAAACAATATATAGAGTGCATATTTTAAAATCCCCAATTTTAACTCAAGTCTTTAAACCTATAGATGCATAAAACATCAGCAGATTTTGCAATTTTATAGCATAACTTTTGGGCTCCATGTCTCTTCTGCCAAATCAGCTCTAGCTTATCGATAAAATTTCGATAAAATAAGCCGGTATGATTATTTTGCCTCGCACATTAAGATTTAGTAATCATGCGATAAAAAGTTTTTTATTTTAGCCATTTGGCATTTTATGAATACCGAAATGCACTTAACTGGATACTTATAATTATAAAAATCAGTAATTTAGTGTATTAACCTATAGGCATAGGATTTAATTGGAATGAAAAGTTTTAAAATTGCGATTGCTCAATTCTCTCCACATGTGGGTAATCTGGATGCAAATACCCAAAAAATGATTGATCAGGCCAATCAGGCTAAAAAAGATAAAGCGGATCTGATTATCTTCCCCGAGCTTTCAACGCTAGGCTACCCTGCTGAAGATTTACTAATTCGCCCAAGCTTGGTGAAACGCACCAAAGCGGCTTTTGAAAAACTGACTGAAGTCAAAGATATTGTCATGGTCTTTGGTTTTGTCAATCAAACTGAAGATGGTCAGCGCTATAACTCGGCTGCTATCATGAAAGATGGCGAAGTGCTAGGGATTTATAACAAGCAAGTATTGCCAAACTATGGTGTATTTGATGAAAAGCGCTATTTTGGCGAAGGTCATCAGCACCTGGTTTTTGAGTATCTTGGACATAAATTTGGCGTACTGATCTGTGAAGATGTCTGGTCTTTAGCGACCGTTCAGCAACTGGCAAAATTGAATATCGACACGGCTTTGGTACTGAATGCATCGCCATATGAAGTGGGTAAACCCCAACATCGTATTGAGACCATGGCAGCCTTGGCCAAACAGATCAATATCAATCTGGTGTACTGTAACCAGGTGGGTGGCCAGGATGATTTGATCTTTGACGGTACCAGTTTTGTGCTAAACAAATCCGGTGAGGTCGCTTTACAGGCACCGAGTTTCCAGGAAAATCTGGCTATTGCCGAGTTTGATGCTGAACAGCTTCAATTCAGCACAGGCAGCATCGCACCTGCCTTAGACACTATGGCTGAGATCTATCAAAGCCTGGTCATGGCAACACGTGATTATGTACAGCATTCTGGCTTCCCCGGCGTAATTCTGGGCCTGTCTGGCGGTATTGACTCTGCCCTGACCCTGGCAATTGCTGTGGATGCGCTTGGTGCAGATAAAGTCCAGGCAGTGATGATGCCTTATACCTATACCGCACAAATCAGTGTCGAAGATGCAGCTGCTCAGGCCAAAAACATGGGAGTCACCTTCGGTATTGCTGAAATCAATCCAGCGGTCAGCGGCTTTATGCAGGTATTGTTCCCATTCTTTGGCAATGCGCCTGTAGATGCCACCGAGGAAAATCTGCAAGCACGTTCGCGTGGCACCATTTTGATGGCTCTGTCCAACAAATTCGGTAATCTGGTGCTGGCAACAGGCAATAAATCTGAACTTGCTGTAGGTTATTGCACCCTGTATGGCGATATGGTCGGTGGTTTTGCCGTTCTGAAAGACGTGTATAAAACCATCGTGTTTGAACTGGCGAAATACCGTAACAGTATTTCAGAAACCCCAGTGATTCCAGAACGTGTAATTACTCGCCCGCCTTCAGCAGAATTGCGTCCAGATCAGGTCGATCAAGACTCTTTGCCGGCCTATGACATTCTGGATGCGATCTTGTACTCTTATATTGAAGAAGATATGAGCCAAGACGATATCATTGCGAAAGGCTTTGATGCTGAAGTCGTGAAGAAAGTGATTCGCCTCGTGGATATGAATGAATACAAGCGCCGCCAAGGTGCAATTGGGCCACGTATAAGTTCACGCTCTTATGGCCGTGAACGTCGTTATCCAATTGTTAATGGCTGGAAAGCAGGAAGCTAAATTCTGTTCCCAATGATGTAAATTAGAATCGTTCCAGTGCATGCTGGGACGATTTTTTTATGCGGCAGCAAAACCACAGATCATATTCTATATTAAATAAAATTGATGTTTGGGGGATACTGCAAAATTAGTAGATTGTTCAATTATTTTGTTAGTGTTCGCAGTACTTTTTAAAAGACAAAAAAAGAGACCAAGCTGAGAGCTTGGTCTTTTAAAATGGTGGCTATGACGAGACTTGAACTTGTGACCCCCGCATTATGAGTGCGGTGCTCTAACCAACTGAGCTACATAGCCGTAAACTGTGTGCGCATTATCGTAATTTCGGCTTGTATCGTCAAGCATTTTAGAACACAAATGTTCAGTCTTTATGCAAATAAAGAATAAAGTTTTAAATTTTAAACAAAAATAGTTTTTTTAGTATGTAATTCACACATTCATACCACCATTTAATTCTTCGAGGATTCATCAGATGTATAAAATCAAATTACTTATTCTCGTGATTGGTCTTTCAACCCTGAGTGCCTGCCAGATCATCTCTCCTATTTTCGTAGATTATAATGGCGTCAGACGTGATGTGGCACAGTGGATTAATCAGCATCAACTTATGAGCATGCAACAAAAACGTGCTTTGGTACAACTCAGCAAAGCCCAGCAGAAAATAGAACGCTATCTGGAGTATGATCAGACTAAACGGCTGGCGGTCACCCGAGAAAATCAGATTGCATTACATTGTGCGCGTTTGCATGTTACAGAACACAAAATCCAGCAACTGCAACAGCGAATTTATGGGACTGAAACCCAAACTGTTTTAAATCGTTATCAACAGCTGTCACCTCAAATAAAATTAGACCCGACCTCCATTCAATGTGAGTGACCTTTACGGTGATCTAGCCGATTAAATTTATATAAATGATCAACTTAATCTAAATAAATCACCGAGTTAAATAGCTTTAAACAGGCACTTCATTCTTTCATCTATTAGACATTATACCTATGTATTTACTTGGTTTTATTTTTATACAATACAGGCTATGATCAAAGTATAAACAACTATTCGTACCCGGTTTAACGCGTCATACTTTTATAACTCTTAATTCCCCTCAGGAGAATTCTAATGCCTTTTGAACATATTTTAGTACCCATTGACGGTTCAGAAACATCTTATGCTGCAGTAGATAAAGCAGTAGAAATTGCCAAAGCATTTAACAGCAAAGTAACAGTGGTACAGGTGCTGGCACTGGACCCTTATATCGCTGCAGAATATATCTCTGCGGCACAAACCAATGACCTGATTGAACGTGCTCGCACTTCAATTTTAAAAACCCTGGATGAAGCCAAAGCAAAATTCTCTGATGCCGGTATTGAAGTGGATACACAGCTGCTTGAGGGTCAGGTGATTTATAGCGAGATTATCAAGGCAGCAAAAGATTTAAATTCTGACCTGATTGTAATTGGCTCCCATGGCCGCACTGGCTTCAAAAAACTGTTCCTTGGCAGCGTAGCACAAAGCATTCTAAGCCAGGCTGATATTCCAGTGATGGTTATTCGCAAGTAAATTATTTGTAACCCCCACTTTTTGCCAAGTGGGGTTTTTATATCTCGACCAAGCCATCCCATTGATAGCGTTTTAAATCCACGCGATCCCCTCTAAGAAAAATTCCTTCCTGCAGGAGTTTTTGCTGCTGGATATTCTGGCCATTTTCATCCAGTTGCTTCAGGCTGATTTTCGCCTGAGCATTGATCACCCGATACCAGGGAATATCAGTATCCGTATTTAAATGACTTAATAGCCGCCCGACCAATCGCGCATGTTTGGGCAAACCTGCCAGTCTGGCAATCTGTCCATAAGTGGCAACTTTGGCATACGGGATCTGATTGACTACGACCAAAATCATTTCTGCCATTTCCTGACTGGCTAAATTTGTCTTGCTGATATTCATCTGCTCAATAGCTCATTTAAATCAAACATCACGCCCTAATCTCCCCATTAACCACTATAGGAAAATGATCAGGCCTGATTAAACACTAATTCAAGCCATCTCATCTTGGTATGCAAAATAATTCAATAGCCCGTTATTTTCTGTATTTTATCTTTAGAAATTATCCGGATTTTCCAGTCGTTTTACCTCTTGAACCTTGTCTGGATGATGCACCGTAGCCACACCATCTGCATCTTTCTGATCAATCAGAATCTCTGGCTGAAAAATAGTGATGGTCTCATTTCCTTTGGTATCTTCACCGACAATATACTGAAAACCCTTACGGTTCAGCTTGTGGCACATGCGTTGATACCAGCCTTTAAACCCCTCAGTTTCTTCATTGGGGTTATAGTAAAAAGCATTCATGACCGCAGGCAGCCCCAAGCCACACACCACACCAGACAATAGCACCACAATAAAAGTATAGCCCACCAGAATACTGCTATAGGCTTCCAGCTGAGGAACATTGGCTACAGCTAAAATGAGTGCCAGGGAAATCCCGCCCCGTACCCCGCCCCAAGACAGGATGGTTAAACTGCCGTTGTAGCTTTTCTTGCTGACTTTTGGAAACATCGCAAAGGCCAGATAGTTAGCTGCAAAACGGGCCAAATGCAGAATGACAAAGGCCACCATTCCGCCCAGAACCAGACTGGTGCTCAAATCCAGAATAAATAATTCCAGACCAATCAGGGTAAACAGGAATGAATTGATAATCCCTTCAACCGTATGCCAGAAATGATTGACGTCACCAATTTCGGCATCAGCCAGGATTTCTTTCCATTTATTACCGACAATCAATCCGCCAATCACACAGGCAATAGGCGCTGAAGCATGTGCCAGCAGTGCCACCAGATATGAACCACAAGCCAGCAAGGCTGTGGTCAGGATCAGCGATTCCATTTCATGTTTGCCGCGCAAGATCCGCAAGATCGCAAATCCAAATCCAAGCCCAATCAGCACCGCCACCACAATCTCATAAAGCAGGGTTTGCAGTACTGACAATACCGTAAAGTTTTCACCTTGCAGAACATTGAGCAAGGTCATAAATAAGGCAATACACATCGCATCATTAAATAGTGATTCGCCTTCCAGCTTAACAATCAGATGATGCGGTGCGCGAACTGAACTCAATACACTTTTAATGCCGATCGGATCTGTAGCGCCCAAGGCGGCACCGAGCAGCAGCAAAACCAGCAGGTCGACATGCTTGCCAATCAGGAATTGATAACCGTACAGCACCACGCCAAAGAACACCGCACAGAACACTAAAGCCAGGCCCGCCAGAATACTGATTGGCCGCCAGTGGTTACGCAAATCTGAGACCTTAAATTTCAGCGCGGATGAGGTCAGAATAAAGCAGATCACGCCATTGATCAGAAAATCATAAAAATCTACGTGACGAACAGCCTGCTCGATATTCTCAATGTTAATATTGAAGAATGGATTGCCATGCAATAAACTGGCGCCCCACTGCAAAATAAAAACAAAGATGGCCGAAACAATCGGGACACCGATCGCTTGCGGAAAACCTAAAACACGCTTATTAAACATGGTGGTGGCAATGGAAAGTGCAAAGACCACCGTGAGTAGCTGAAGAAAAAAGAAATTTCCCATTCGGTTTCCTAAAGTCTGGCGAGATGGAACAATATGCGCCGAGCGGCATTATCAAAATAGAGATTTGAATAGCAAGACATGCTGGCAAAACAAGTTTAATCCTCTTTTTATCGAATTGAGTTAAGTTTCTTTTCAGTATTTTCAAATGATGATTTAACATACAGATCAGCACTTGGCTTTTGTTTTCCCATCTTTCTATTTTGAATTTTTCTCCCATGCATCAAACTGTCAAAACCATTTTTCGCCTCTGTTTTGCGAGCGTGATTTTTCTGATCACGTTGGCCTTATGTTTTACCTGCTTCACTAAAATTCAGGAAATTCTGCAGGCAGAACAGCATTATCAGCAGGCAACCAGCATTCCCCTGAAAAGCACCACTGGCGAACAGTATGTTTTGGTATCTAATAACCAGCGACCGGACAATGCCATTTTTATTCTGATTGCAGGAAATGGTTATGTGGCCAAAATTAATTGTGAGCATTACAGCGCTTTATGTAGTGATGACGACAATCAATCACATGCCCGTCAAATCCAGAGCGTTGACTTAATTAAAGCGGGAAACCTGTTTTATATTGAAAAAATTCAGTTCAGAGACAGCCGGACCGGCAAAATAACTGCTCTCGAATATACCAAACCTGATATTCAGCAGTTTTATCAAAATGACATCAGCAATCTCAAATATACCGTCTTTGCCATTGCCCTGTTTGCTTTGGCTGCGTTATTTGTCAGTATCAAGATATTAAGAAATTTCCGGCGTTTTCTGCATAAATAAAAAAGGAGCATCCACTCCTTTTTTATATGGAAACAAGTTAAATATTTTGGTTAAAAGTATCGCAATTCGAAACCTGACCAGATTTCAAGCCAGTATTAAACCAGTGTACCCGCTGTGCGCTGCTGCCATGGGTAAAGCTGTCCGGTACCACCTGTCCGCGAGCACGTTTCTGTAAATAGTCATCACCGATTTTATGTGCGGTGTCCATGGCTTCCTGCACATCACCCTGTTCCAGAAACTGGGTCCGCTGATGATTATGGTAGGCCCAGACTCCGGCCAGACAGTCTGCCTGCAATTCCTGACGTACTGAAAGCTGGTTACTCTGTACTTCACTTGCCTGCTGTCGTGCCTGTTGCACTTGAGAGGAAATCCCTAAAATTGTCTGGATATGATGACCTACTTCATGAGCCACCACGTAGGCCAGCGCAAAGTCCCCAGCCTGATCATTACGGGAAAGTTCGGTGGCATTCTGTTCTCCGCTAATGCCCATCTGAGTGCGCATATCCTTAAAGAACGCGGTATCGATATATACTTTCTGGTCTGCCGGACAGTAGAAAGGGCCCATCGCCGCCTGAGCCGTACCACAACCCGAATTTACGATGCCATTGAACAAGACCAGTTTCGGAGGAACATACTGCTGATTTAACTGCTGCTGAAACACCTGATTCCAGGTATCTTCAGTATCTGCCAATACGGTTCCGACAAACTCAATCGATTCTTGCTGTTCTGGGGTAGGATTTTCCAGGCCACGTGTTTCTGCTGCACCTGATACGCCCTGAGTGACCTGTTTGGTGGTTTGATAGGCTTGCTGTGGATCGACACCGAAAAATTTCCAGGCCACAAAGGCCACAATCAACCCGACAATACTGATTCCGCCAGCTTTGGCACCACCACCGCGACGGTCTTCTACATTACTACTGACACGACGACCTTTCCAACGCATAGCCTTTCCCTTCTTTTAATCTGCTCAATATCCAGATATTTTGACACTTTAAGCTTTAGCTGATTTTGGCCAGATTTTTTTAATTAAGCCAATCACCAGCAAGACCAGTAAGCCCGCCAAAATACCCACTGCTAAATTAATCAAGCTCGGGGTCAATGCACCTACGATATTTCCGATACTTGGAATATCCTGTACAAATGCCACACTGTCTTCAGTAAAGTGGTGAATCACTGGAATGGCATGGTTAATAATACCGCCACCTACCAAGAACATCGCAGCAGTTCCAACGATAGAAAGAATTTTCATCAAAATCGGTGCAAATGCCAATAAGCCACGCCCCAGCGTCTGTTTAATATCCGACTGCTGCTCAGTTAAATGTAAGCCAATATCATCCAGTTTAACAATCAGTGCCACAAAACCATAGACGCCAATCGTCATGACCACGGCGATCAGACTCAGTACACTCACTTTGGTCAACATCGACGCAGCTGCGACGGTTCCCAAAGTAATGACAATGATTTCTGCTGAAAGAATAAAATCGGTACGGATTGCGCCTTTAACCTTATCATTTTCGTACTGAATCAGATCGGTTTCTGTTTGAATCAATTGTTGTTGTGCCTGTTCTGCATCTTTGGCTTTAGGCGTATGAAAACTGTGAACAATCTTCTCTACACCTTCATAGCACAGGAATAAGCCCCCCAGCACCAATAAAGGATTAATCAGCCAGGCCGCAATAAAACTGATGAACAATGCCAGTGGTACCAGAACCAATTTATTAACAAAAGAGCCTTTTGCGACTTTCCACACCACAGGCAATTCACGATCTGCGCGAACCCCACTGACTTGCTGAGCATTTAACGCCAGATCATCACCGAGTACCCCTGCAGTTTTTTTGGCTGCCATTTTGCTCATGACAGCAACATCATCGAGGACCGTAGCAATATCATCTAATAATAGTAATAAACTGCTCGCCATACATATTATCCTTTTCGTAATTCAGTTTATTTTAATCAAAATTCTTAAAAATATTGTATTCACTTGTTTAATTAATAAGATTTTTTTAATACAGCTTTTTTTCTGGCTGACAATCAAAAACAGAATACCGTACAATGTTGCCATTCGTTAAAATACAGCTGTAGTACTGACTACCCTTTGGAATAGATAATGAGTAATCAAGATAATCGTCCAGTGATCTTGACGGGCGACCGTCCTACCGGACAACTCCACCTCGGCCACTTTGTGGGTTCATTACGCTCTCGTGTAGGTCTGCAAGATTCTCACCATCAACACTTGTTACTCGCTGATGCTCAGGCACTCACCGATAATGCCGATAACTTTGAAAAAGTACGTCGCAATATTATTGAAGTGGCAACGGATTATCTGGCTGTCGGTATTGATCCAAGCAAAACCACCATTTGTGTTCAGTCATGTTTACCTGCCTTAAACGAACTGACCATGCTGTACCTCAATTTCGTGACTGTTTCACGTCTTGAGCGTAACCCAACCATCAAATCTGAAATCCAGATGCGTGGTTTTGAGCGTGATATTCCTGCCGGTTTCTTGTGCTACCCGGTGGCTCAAGCTGCCGACATTACGGCATTTAAGGCCACTGTTGTTCCTGTAGGCGAAGATCAGATTCCAATGATCGAACAGACCAATGAAATCGTGCGTCGTCTGAACCGTCAAATCGGTCATGACCTGTTACCAGAATGTAAGGCTCTTCTGTCCAATGTCGGCCGTTTACCGGGTTTTGATGGTAAAGCGAAAATGTCGAAATCTTTGGGCAATACCATTGTGCTGGATGCGACAGATAAAGATATCAAGAAAGCTGTCAATGCCATGTATACCGATCCAAACCACCTGCGCATTGAAGACCCGGGTCAGGTTGAAGGCAATGTAGTATTCACCTATCTTGATGCCTTTGATCCAAACAAAGAAGAACTCGAAGAACTCAAAGCTCATTATCGTCGTGGTGGTTTGGGCGATGGTACGGTGAAAAAACGTCTGGAAGGTATTCTCAAAGAATTGATCGGTCCAATCCGTGAGCGTCGTATTGAACTGGCGAAAGATCCGGATTACATCATGGACATTCTGAAAACTGGTACCGATAAATGTCGCGATATTACCCAAGCGACACTGGATGAAGTTAAATCTGGTCTCGGCGTATTCCATTTTTAAATATAAAATTGCCCTTAAAAGCCCTTCTGATGAAGGGCTTTTTTTATTTAAACTAGAATGCGCATAAATGATGCAAATACCCCCACATAATCTTCATAGTTTTAACCTTATTTAACATGTATTAACATGAATACTGATGAGTCATATGAGAATGCGTCCTATTATAACCATATTCAGTAAGGAATCAGATTTAACTCTCTCCACAGTTAATTTTGAAGTAGTTTGAAAAAACATTCCTTTTTCTACGCAATGACAACCCCAATCATTGCGTTTTTTTTGTCTTTAATTTTTGAGTATATTTTATTTCAAGTATAAAAAAACCCGCCAGAGCGGGTTTTTTGTCTTCAGCACTTAAGCATTTTTATGACGCATATGCGGGAACAGGATTACATCACGGATACTTGCTGCATTGGCAAAGATCATCACCAGACGGTCAATACCGATACCTTCACCTGCTGTTGGCGGTAAGCCATATTCCAGCGCTTCTACAAAGTCTGCATCGTAATGCATCGCTTCATCATCACCGGCATCTTTTTCAGCAACCTGTGCCTGGAAACGCTCTGCCTGGTCGATTGGATCATTTAACTCCGAGAAGCCATTTGCCAATTCACGACCACCGATGAAGAATTCAAAACGGTCGGTAATGTGTGGATTGTGATCATTACGGCGTGCCAATGGAGAAGTTTCCGCTGGATACTCGGTAATGAACGTTGGTTGACGCAATTTAGTTTCTACGGTTTCTTCAAATACCATCGTTTGCAGTTTGCCCAGACCAAAACCTGGCTTCACTTGCTCTTTTAATTCTTCCTGAAGAAATTTTGCCAGGAACTCACGGTCATTGACATTTTCAGGAGTAAATTGTGGGTTATTTTCCAGAATCGCATCGAACATTGAAATCTTCTTGAATGGCCCTTTGAAGCTATATACTTCATCGCCATAAGGCACGTCAGTCGTACCCAAGATATCAATTGCCAGACGCTCCAGCATTTGCTCGGTCAATTCCATCAAATCTTTGTAATCTGCATAAGCCTGGTAGAATTCGATCATGGTGAATTCAGGGTTATGACGCGTAGAAACACCTTCGTTACGGAAGTTACGGTTAATTTCAAACACACGTTCAAAACCGCCAACCACCAAACGTTTTAAGTAAAGTTCTGGCGCAATACGCAAGAACAATGACATATCCAGTGCATTGTGATGTGTTTCGAAAGGACGTGCCGATGCACCGCCTGGAATCACATGCATCATTGGCGTTTCAACTTCCATATAGCGCTTTTCAGTCAGGAAGGCACGAATACCCGCCACAACTTTGGCACGAATTTCAAAAGTTTTACGCGTTTCTTCGTTAACGATCAGATCTAGGTAACGTTTACGATACTTCACTTCCGTATCGTTCAGACCATGGAACTTGTCTGGCAGTGGACGCAGTGACTTGGTCAGTAATTCAAAATGTTCGATATGTACATACAGATCGCCTTTACCTGAACGACCGATATAACCTTCAACTGCAATAATGTCGCCAAGATCCAGACCTTTAATAGTGGCCAGTACATCTGCAGTAAGTTCTTTACGCGCCACATAAAGCTGGATACGACCTGTCATGTCCTGGATCACGATAAATGAACCGCGGTTCAACATCACACGACCGGCAACTTTGACGTAGACCTTTTCGCCTGCTTCAATTTCTTCTTTAGATTTATCAGCGAACTGGTCTTGTAAATCTTGGGCATAATGCTCACGCTTAAAGGTATTCGGCCATGGGCTCTTACCTGTTTCTTTTGCCTGAGCTTCGATTTGCTTTAACTTGGCATGACGCTGTGCAATTAAATCGTTTTCAGAAATGATGGGTTCAGAAGTCGATTGAGCGTTAGTTTGCGTCATCTCTGCCTCGATAAGATTAGTTAAAATGAAGTTGCATAGAATAGCAGAAATCCTTTCCGAATCGTAGCGTAAAGACTCGCCGGAACCCGCTTTTCTTAGGAAAAATCCACTATTCCAAGGTTTGCATGATCAAGTTTGGCCTGCGTATTTAGGCTGGAGATTCGTTTGTCACAGGTTTTGGCAGCTTCGCTTCAGCTCTCTTCGATGAAAGTCTAAACCTCCGCAGATTTAAACAAAATGATACAGCTGCAGACCCCGGGCTTAGACCAATAGCTAAATGCCTTGCGCACCTAGACGTTCTACAATGATGCTCAGATTGAAGATGATGTGCCAATCAACAAATAACCAATATGGCATGTCCCATAAAAATGAGTAATACACTATGTCTAAGATTTTGTTTTTACATGGCTTAGATTCCTCCAGAGAATCCACCAAGTTCCACGCCATTGATGTGGTACATAAATACTGTATCGATGTCGATTACCGAAATCTGAGTTATAGTTCGGTCGCCGAATTTTATCATGAGATGGTTGAAACCATCAAACCGGATATTCTGGTCGGCCACAGTCTTGGTGGTTATTGGGCACTGAAAATGTCACAGGCTTATCAAATTCCCTGTGTGGTGGCCAATCCCATTTTGCAGCCCAACTTCCGAGATGACTATCCGGCTATTTGTCATGGCGATTTACAGCATGATATTCCGCAGTTTGCCTATCTCGAGCTTGGCGATGAAATTCTGGATATGCATGCGATTCAGTCGCTGCTCGAAGACTATATGCAAATCCAGGCGGTGGATGGCGGCCATCATCGCCTGGAGTATCCTGAACAGATCAATACGCTGATCCAGAAAATTGAACATCATTTCATCAGACAATAAAAAAGCCTCTCACTTCAGGGGCTTTTTTATTAATTTATGACTTAAGCAACTGCCGCTTCAGGCTGAGATTTATCGTCCAAAACGGACCAGATATCCAGGCCTAATCCCGCATGCAGGTCAGGAAGATCCAGGAAGATACTTGCACCCAGCACTTCATGCTGACATTTTTGAGCGAGTTCATGGACTGCTTTGAGCGTTCCACCGGTTGCCAGAACATCATCAACAATAATCACTTTCTGGGACTGAACTTCCGCAGACATTTCTAAACGATCCAGACCATATTCCAGGCTATAACCCACGCCAACGACTGGAGGCGGTAATTTGCCTGCTTTACGTACCAATAATAAGCCTTTGCCTGTGCGTTGTGCTAACAGGCTCGCCAACACAAAACCACGCGCTTCAACCGCAACAAAGCTTTCTACTTCTGCCAGTTTTTCAGCAGGAATGCTGGCAATCAAAGCATCAGTCAGCGGACCAATATTGCTCATGAAAAGCGGGGTCAAATCATAGAAGCAAATTCCTGGTTTTGGAAAATCTTGGACCGTACGAATGTGAGACCACAAAGAAGTAGACAAATTGCTCATGGGAGATCTTAAAAAAGAAAAGGAATATAAGAATATTAAACCTATTTCAGTAGCATGGACAAGCCAAGCTGTATAATAAAAACCCAATATCTAATTATAACTTGTTGATTTTATTGGATTGATTTATTTTAAAAATATTTAATCCAGAGTTTACTGATTCTAAATTACCTAAAAATGTGAGTTTTTGCTGCACGACTTTGGTCTATCACCCAAGGTAAACGCGATTTTTTGTCATCGTCAACTGTTGGCAATAGCAAAGCTGATTAGAGGGAATTTCAGATAAAGCAGGAATTTGAGGGCTATTCTGCTGCTAATTTCGCTGATTAAGCTTTTATTCACTTTACTTTCTGAATAGAACTGCGTAAAAATTTAGCCAAATATGTTCACTGTTAAAAAGTCATATTCTTTTAGAGTCTTGCCATTTTGTGGATTTTAAGCTGACGCCTACAGTTGCTCAGTTTTGGAGAGTTACATGAGAAAGTTTCAATGCATCGTATGTGGATGGATTTATGACGAGGCGGAAGGTTGGCCTCAAGACGGAATCGTGGCGGGAACCAAGTGGGAAGATATTCCAGACGACTGGACCTGTCCGGATTGTGGTGTGTCTAAAGTCGATTTCGAAATGATCGAAGTCTAATCACGCCCAGTTAAAGGCCATATCCATATGGTCTTTTTTTATGCCTCTCTATCATTTATACAGCATGGAGCTCTACCATATGGAAACAACTATGCATCCTATCGTCATTATTGGTTCAGGTATGGCGGGTTATGCCGTAGCACGTGAATTTCGCAAGCTCAATCCAGAACATGAACTGCTGATGATTTGTGCTGATGACGCCATCAATTATGCCAAACCGACCCTCTCCAATGCTTTAGCCGGTAAGAAAGCGCCTGAACAGATTGCGCTGGGCGATGCGGCAAAAATGTCAGCGCAGTTGAATATGCAGATTGAACAGCATACTTGGGTCAAAGCCATTCATCCGGAAGATCATCAGCTGATTCTTGAAAAAGAGGGTCAGGAAAGCACGCAATATTATAGTAAACTGGTGTTAGCGGTCGGTGCCAATCCGGTACGTCTGGCCATTGCTGGAGATGCCAGCGATGAAATCCATGTAGTCAACAACCTGAATGACTATAAAGCTTTCCGTAACAACCTGGCAGCACGCAAAGACAAACGTGTGGTGATTTTAGGCGCGGGCCTGATTGGCTGTGAATTTGCCAACGACCTGCAAAATACCGATCATCAGGTCACAGTCATTGATCTGGCGCCTCAGCCGCTTGGCCGTTTATTACCAGAACATGTTGCCACGGCATTCCAGAAGAATCTTGAAGAAACCGGCATTCACTTTGTCTTGGGCACTACGGTCGAAAAAGTCTCTCGCGCTGACAATGGTGATTATCTGGTCACGCTGGCCAACGGTCAGTCTTTGGTCGCCGATGTGGTGTTATCTGCCGTAGGTCTACAGCCGAATATTTCTTTGGCGAAACAGGCAGACATCCATACCAGTCGTGGAGTTTTGACCACTGCACAACTGGAAACCAGTCAGGCCGATATTTATGCCGTAGGTGACTGTGCTGAGGTCAATGGAATCTTGCTGCCTTATGTCATGCCGATCATGCAACAAGCGCGCGCGCTGGCAAAAACCTTAAATGGTGAACATACTGCTGTGCATTATCCGGCTATGCCAGTGGCAGTCAAAACGCCTGCTGCACCCTTAACAGTTTTGCCTGCACCGGTCGATGTTGATGTCAGCTGGGAAACTGAAGATTTTGACGATGGCATGCTGGCTAAAGCGATTGATACCAACGGAACCTTACGCGGTTTCGTGCTTTTGGGCGCCACTGCTGCCAAACAGCGTCTGGCCTTGACCAAGCAGGTTCCTGACTTGATTCCTGCGGCAGTTTAGAGGTTTAATAGCAAGGATATTTTTTAAACAAAATATCCTTTTATTAGGACAGCGACCATGTACAGCCCAGAACAGCTTCATCTTTCCCCTTATACCCCGTTCATGCATGAAACTAAGGTCGATCTTGGTAATGGGATCCAGCTACATGTCGAGGTTGGCGGCAATCCGGAACACCCCACCATTTTGCTGATTATGGGTCTGGGTGGACAAATGCTGTACTGGCCTGATTTCTTCTGTAAATCACTGATTGATAAAGGTTATCATATTGTACGTTTTGATAATCGTGATATTGGCCTGTCTTCAAAAATCCATCACAAAGGTCCACGCCTGAATACCCTGAAAATGATGAGCCGTTTTGTGCTGGGTCTGGGCAATCAGGGTGCACCTTATGATCTGTATGATATGGCTGAAGATGTCAGTCTGCTGATTGAAAAAATGCAGCTGGGGCAGGTCTATGTGCTGGGTGCCTCAATGGGCGGTATGATTGCCCAGATTCTGGCAGCCCGCTATCCGGACAAGGTCAAAAAACTGGGTTTACTATTTACCAGTAATAACCAGCGGCTATTACCGCCGCCCTTTCCCAAGCAGCTTTTTAGTTTGATTGACAAACCGGCTTCAACAGATGAAGATGGCGTTATCGATCATAGTTTGAAACTGTTTAAGATCATCGGCTCGCCAGGTTATGTCAATCATCTGGAAGCAGTGCAGACCGCACGTAAATTATATAAGCGAAGTTACTATCCTGCTGGTGTACTTCAACAGTTTTTAGCAATATTATGTACAGGCTCATTGCTGCAACTGGACAAGCAAATCAAACAAGAAACCCTGGTGGTCCATGGTTCTCGAGATCGATTGCTGCCTCCTAGCCATGGCAAGGCCGTTGCGAAAGCAATTTCAGGGGCTAAATTTGAATTAATTGATGGAATGGGGCATGATATCCCACCGCATTTTATTCCATATCTTAGCGAATTATTTGCTGATCATTTTAAATCATAAACATTAGGACACTATGGCTGCATTACCATCTTTAAGACAGCTGTCATACCTCGTAACACTGTCAGAGACGCTACATTTTACAGAAGCTGCTCGCCGTTCGTTTGTCACCCAGTCAACCTTGTCTGGCGGCATTATGGAACTGGAGCGTTTACTCGGTGGCGTACTTGTTGAACGCGACCGCCAGAATGTTCGTTTAACGCCTCTTGGTGAACAAGTGGTTGCACGCGCACGTGTTCTACTGGCCGATGCTCAGGACCTAATGCGCTTAAGTCGTGAGATGAGTGAACCCTTAACCGGTGATTTGCATCTCGGGATCATTCCAACGATTGCTCCTTTCCTATTATCCCAGCTACTGGACGAAGTGCATAAGCAGTTACCAAAAATCCATTTGCATCTGCACGAAGCACAAAGTGAAAAGATTGTAGAAAAGCTGGAACACGGCAACCTGGATATGGTGGCCCTCGCATTGCCTTTCGATACCCGTGGTCTGAAAGTCGCTGAGATTGCCAAAGAGAATCTGTATCTGGTTTATCAAAAATCTGATCAGCATGCGGCACAAGCCCATTCTCTGGAAGATCTGGATCTGTCTCGCCTGATGTTACTTGAAGAAGGTCATTGCTTGCGTGATCATGCCTTGAGCGCCTGCCCGATTGGTGAGCGTAAAAATGATCATCGCTTAAAAGCCAGTTCACTGCCGACTTTACTCGAAATGGTTTCAGCCAATCTTGGCTTTACCTTGTTGCCTGAAATTGCGATCCATACCAATATGGTGAAAGCCAATCCTGAGATTCAGGTAAAAGCGATCGATTCCGCCCCAAGTCGCACCCTGGCATTGGTGACCCGTAAAAGTACCCCGCTACAAAGCGAGTTTGATGTGTTGTTACAGATTTTCCAGAAAATCACCCAACACAACGCTGCTTGATCTCAACATGATAAAAAGGAGCACACTGGTTGCTCCTTTTTTATATCTTAAATTTAATGTACTGGCCAGAATAAAACGGGTAAAACCTCAAACTGAATATTATTGAAAATATTCTGAGAGGAAATATAAGCAGCCCGAAATGAATATAAGCTCATTTCAGTTAGATCACCATTCTTTAGGATATGCATTTTAGCTGGCTTGATCCACAAACAGATCTATAGCAGAAAGCCAGCTGATCATCCCTAGCTTGAACAGTTATATTCTATTTTTGAAATAAAAAAGAGGCTGAATACTCAGCCTCTGGAAACGCTTAGACTTATTTAAACAGTTCTAGCAAAACACGTTGAGCATTATGCGGTTTTTCACCTTCTTGCGGCTTTGCTCGCACCCAGGTTCCATCACCTTGCAATAACCAGGCTTGCTGGTTATCTTTCAGGTAATTAAACAGACCTTGCTGATAGATACGTTTTTTCAAGGCTTCATCTTCTATCGGGAAACAGACTTCGACCCGGTTAAACAGGTTGCGATCCATCCAGTCGGCACTTGAACAGTAAATACGTGAATTGCCATTATTGCTGAAATAATACACACGGGTATGTTCCAGGAAACGTCCGACAATTGAACGCACCCGAATATTTTCAGACAGACCCGATAATCCTGGACGCAAACTGCAGATCGAACGAATAATCAGGTCAATCTGTACCCCGGCCTGAGAGGCTTCATAAAGTTTATTAATCAATTGCATTTCGGTCAGTGCATTGACTTTGACTATGATATGCGCAGGCTTACCTGCCTGGGCATAGGCAATTTCATTATCGATATAGTTCAGCAACTGGGTATGCAAGGTAAACGGCGCATGCAGCAGCTTTTTCAGCTTGGCCATTTTCCCCATACCGGTCAGTTCCTGGAAAATACGATGCACATCTTCACAGAGCTCTTTGGCAGTGGTGAGCAGACCATAATCGGTATAGATCCGTGCATTGCCGGCATGATAATTGCCGGTTCCTAAATGCACATAACGTACCAACTTATTGTTTTCACGACGAACCACCAGAATCATTTTGGCATGGGTTTTATAGCCCACAATGCCATAGACCACCACTGCACCGGCTTCTTGCAGGACATTGGCCACTTCAATATTAGATTCTTCATCGAAACGCGCACGCAATTCAATGACCGCAGTGACTTCTTTGCCATTACGAGCAGCTTCAGCCAGTACCTGCACAATCTCAGAATCTGGACCACTGCGGTATAAGGTCTGTTTGATCGCCAGTACTTGTGGATCGCGTGCAGCTTCACGTAACAGTGAAATCACCGGCGCAAAAGATTCAAACGGATGATGCAGCAAAATATCCTGCTTTTGCATGGCACTGAAAATATTTTCAGATTTTTTCAGTACTTTGGGAATGACCGGGGTATGCGAATCATAACGTAAATGCGGACGTTTAAAGTTAGACAGTAAGCGGGCCAGATTCACCGGACCGGCAACTTTATAAAGCTGATCCTCATCCAGATCAAATTCATTCAGCAGATATTCATAAATATGCTGAGGGCAGTTCTCCGTCACTTCCAAACGTACGGCGCGGCCAAAACGGCGTGAACTGAGTTCACCTTTGAGTGCCTTGGCCAGATCTTCAACATCTTCATTCAGAGCCAAATCAGCATTTCGGGTAACACGGAACTGATAACAGCCGGTCGCCGTCATACCCGGAAACAGATCAGAAACATGCTCATGGATAATGGCAGACAGCATCACATGATGTTCTTTTCCATCGGTCAGTTCATCGGGCAAACGTACCACGCGTGGTAGTGACCGCGGTGCAGGTACTACGGCCAGATCAATCTGACGACCAAAGGCATCTTTACCTTCCAGCGTCACAATAAAGTTCAGTGATTTATTCACCAGCCGCGGGAATGGATGCGCCGGGTCCAGACTGATTGGTGTGAGGACAGGCGCGACCTGTTCCTGAAAATATTTTTTGACCCAGGCCGATTGTGCCGGAGTCAGCTCACCACGGCGCAAGAAGCAAATATCTTCCTCGCGTAGCTTTGGTAAAATTTCTTCATTTAAAATACGGTACTGATGCTCAATCGCGGCATGCGCAGTTTTAGAAATCTGTTCCATGACCTGCTTGGGTGTAAGGCCATCCGGGCTGCGGCTTTCATTACCCAGATCAAGCTGCTCTAAAATACCTGCGACACGAATTTCAAAAAATTCATCCAGGTTACGCGAGAAAATCAGCAGGAAATTCATGCGTTCAAGCAATGGATGTAAAGGATCGACAGCCTGTTCCAGAACGCGTAAATGGAAGTCTAGGATAGACAGTTCACGATTAATATAGCGATCATTATATGTATATTCGGGCTGTACTGAAGTGGTGCCGGCTGCCGTATTCATATCAAACCTACGTGGATTTAAAATTGTGCTTATCGTTCCAAGTATGCTTCAATTTTATGACAATTTCATAAAAAAAGCCCAAATAATTGGGCTTTCTCTTTAAATAAATATCTTAAGGTAATTCCGCATAACGCATATAACGCTGAATCATCCGCTTACGGGCATTTAAAGCAGAAGAATTACGATGATCCTGAAAATATTTTGGATTGGTAAGAATGGCGGCCAGAAAGATGGCCTGATCCTGGGTCAGGCTTTGCGCGGTTTTACCAAAATAATGTTTGGCCGCTGCCTCTACCCCATAGATATTGTCCCCGAACTCGATCGAGTTTAAATAGACTTCCAGAATCCGCTGTTTTGACCACATACGCTCCATCATCCAGGTAGCAACTGCCTCCTGACCTTTACGTACAAATGAGCGTTTATTAACGAGGAACAGGTTTTTTGCCAGTTGCTGGGAAATGGTAGAGCCACCTGCGACCACTCTGCCTTGATCTCGATTTTTATTCAGTGCATTTTGAATTCCGTCCCAGTCAAAACCATGGTGATGAATAAATTTTCCATCTTCTGCAGTGACAATGGCACGTTTCAGATTCAGGCTGATCTCATCATAAGGCCGCCACTGATGCTGAATCGGTTTGGAAGGTTTTGACCAGTAATCGATCCGCATCATCATGGTGGTATTTACCGGATGGGTTCGCCACCAGGCCAGACTGGCAAAAATCCACAATTGAACCAGCAGAATCACACTGACGATAATTAACATCGTGCGGATCAGAAAGGCTTTCATGTCAGTGCGTTACTCCTGAAAATTTAATTTTTCGTGTTAAGCTTATTCGAAATATACAATCGCAGCAAAAAAATAGCATGTCTGAATACTCTCCGCCTGTTGTACATCGCAAACTTGAAATGCATCTTTGGTGGATCACCGCCATTTTAATCGCGGTCAATGTTGGATTATTTGGCTGGCAGGCCATGCATGGCATGGATGTTACTCAACCGAGTACCCGGGATGCTATTCTCTGGGGTGCAGATTATGCACCTTTAACCTATTTAGCGGAACCCATGCGCTTGTTTAGCAGCATGTTTTTTCATTTTGGCCTGATTCACCTCATGTTGAATATGTGGGCCTTGTATATTTTTGGTAGTGTCGCCGAGCAGCTTTTTGGCCGGATGTATTTTATTGGCCTGTATGTGTGTGCCGGTTTAATGGGCAGTCTGCTCAGTGGCTATATGAATATTCAGGACAGCTATCGCCTGATTGAAGGTGGTGTGGCCAATCCAGCTTTATTGCCTGCGGTCAGTGCCGGGGCCTCTGGTGCCGTGATGGGACTCGGAGCTTCACTCACGGTATTGGCCTTATTGCCGATACTGCCACAACAACGGTTTATTCTGGATAAAAAGACCCTGGTGATGGTAATGGCGCTGAACCTGGCGCTGGGCTTTATGATCAGCGGAATCAACAATGCCGCACATATTGGCGGCATGCTGATGGGAGTTCTTCTTACTTTGTTATGGTACATCGGACAAAAAATGCAGCGTAGCCGCCTGTTCAATCTGATTGCCCTGCTGATTGGTTTCGGTCTCTGCCTGATGCTTTATCAATACAACTTGACCTTAATCGAAGCAATTCGTCCGCTTTGGCAAGACATCCTGAATTTGATGCAGCAACAATTACAGCTGTAAATTTCAGCATGTCTACGCCAGAGATGAATTTTATTGATTCATCTCACGCAAGCTTTGCAAAGGCGGAATGTCCGACAGATAACTGAGACGATAACGGCCAATCAGCGCACATAACACCGTCATGAAGATCGGCAGGATGATCCAGATTTCCCAATGCGGCTGAATCATTAAATCCATTTTATAACTCGCAACTGCGCTAATCACCTCGGCAAACAGACAGGAAACAATTCCGGCGAAAAGCCCGATAAAACCAACTTCCAGACTCATCATGGTTTTCAGTTTCTGCTTGGAACTGCCAAATGACCGTAGCAAAGCCACTTCACGTTTGCGTTCATCCATGAGCAGGTTCAAACAGGCCATGAGCACCAGAAAACCGGAAACACTGACCAATATCGCCAGAATCGTCACGATCTGCACCAGTACATTCACAATGCGTTTAATCTCTTCCAGAATCAGGCTGACATCAATAAAGACCGTATTGGAAAATTGCTGGATCACAGGCACCAGTTTGCCCTTATCTTTCTCCGGTACATAAAAACTGCCCAGATAACTGCCGGCATTGGCATCCATGGTATTCGGGGCAAAGATAAAGAAGAAGTTCGGGCTAAAACTCTCCCACTCGACGGTTCTTAAATTCACCACTTTAGCTTCTAATATGCCTTCGGGCAGACTGAAACTGAGCTTATCTCCAATCTTGATGCCTAACTCTTGCGCAGTATTGGCTTCGACCGATACGGTTCCAACCTGCTTCAAATCCGCGTCACCACTGACAATTACGTTATCTTGTGGATAGCTGTCTGACTGGGTCAGGTTCAGCTCGCGTTTTAAGGTATTGCTGCTTTTAATCAGCTCATCGGTAAAAGGCTGATCATTTTTAGCAACCAGACGTCCGCGGACATTCGGATACAGCGGCGTGCTTTTCCAGCCATTCTGTTCAAGTTGGGCTTTTAGAGCTGGCATATCAAACGGCGGTAAACCATACACAAACTGGTTCGGTGTGCCTTCGGGTAACTGCTGCTGCCAACGATCCAGCAGATCTGTTCGCAATACAGCTAAGACCGTAATCAGGCTCAAACCTAAGGCCAGAGCGGTAATTTGTAAGGCCGTCTGAGAGGGTGTTCTGACATAGGCTGACAGATTCAGCTTCAGATTTCGCAGCAGTTTCAATAACACCCATACCGTCAGATACAGCACCGCACATAACACAATAATTGCGCCTATCACCCAGGCGGTCAGCTGCAGATTTTCGGTTAAAATCACGCTAAAGATGATCAGGCTCAGCGTTCCGGTCAGCAGCATCCACAGCATGGATTGCACTGATTTTTCCTGTTGGCGGATCACCCGAATCGGCGGTGTATTCAGCAGTTGCAATAAGCTCGGCATCACAAAACCGAGGAGCACAACCGCACTGGTCAGCATGGCTACCGGCAATGGTCCAAGCAACATCGCAATGGCAGAAAATTCAATCTGCAAATTCGGAATCAGCTGCAACATCAACTGTAACAGGCCATAACCCAGACCAATCCCGACCACGGTACCAATCAGCATGGCAATCAGTAGCACCATGCCCAGCAAGGCCAGATAAGCGGACAGAATTTGCTGTTTGGTCGCACCAATACAGCGCATCAAGGCAATATGATCCTGATTCTGCTGTACATAACGCTGCGCGGTTAAGGCTATAGCAATTCCGCATAATAGAATGGTCAGAATATTCGCCAGTTGCAGGAAAGTGTCCAGATTGGCAATCGGCTTCATTAAGCGGGTATTGCCTTCACTGGCATTACGTAACTTGAGACTGCTTTGCTCCTCAAACTCCTGCCCTTGTACGTCTGCTGACGTTTCAGCCGAGCCGTTTGCTGACTTGACCTGCTGTTTAAACAAGGTTTCATATTCTTGAGTATTGTCTGGAAAACCAGCCATGAGTAAGCGATATTCAATCCGGCTCCCCACCTGAATGGCATTGGTTCGTGCGACATCTGCCTGGGAAATAATGACGGTGGGTGAAAATCCGGAAAATCCAAGCTCCTGATTGGAGTCCTGTTTTATCTTGGCAGTAACTTTAAATGCCGCATCGGCAATATTGAGCTGATCTCCCAGTTTGACTTTGAGCAGGTCCATGGCCCGTGGACTGAGCCAGATTTCACCGGATTGAATCGAGCTTTTTGCCGGTTGCACCTGCAGTTCGCCACGCAAGGGAAAAGCCTGGTCAATCGCTTTGACATTGACCATGACAAACTGTTCATCGGTATGGGCCATGCTGCTGAAAACAGTGACTTCTGACTGCTTTAAATCCAGCTGCCTGGCCTGATCACGCCACTGCTCCGGCAAAGGTTCATTGTCTGAAAGTACCAGATCAGCGGCCAGCATTTCGGCTGCCTGCAAGGCGACCGCATTTTGGATCTGTTCGTTGCTAAACTTGAGCGCAGTTGTCGCACTGATTGCCAGCGTTAAGGCAATAATCAGCAGATAAATTCCGGTGGTTTTAAAGCTTTGAGTCAGTAAAGGGCGAAATAACGGGTTCATCTCATCCTCCACTCGGGTGTTCAATCAACTGACCATTCAGCAATTCAAAATGCCGCTGACACTGCTGCGCCAGTTTGCGGTCATGTGTGACCAGCACCAACGTCGTCCCCAGTTCCCGATTCAGCTGAAACAGCAATTGTTCAATTTCTTTGGCGGTTTCGCCGTCGAGGTTGCCCGTGGGTTCATCGGCAAAAATAATTTTCGGTTCACTGACCAGCGCCCGGGCAATCGCCACACGCTGTTGTTCCCCGCCAGAGAGCACTTTCGGCGTTTGCTGTGCCTGTCGATCCAGACCGACTTTATGCAGTAGTGCCAAGGCCTTTTGCTCGGCTTCCGCATATTTGAAACCCGGTTGCAGGCGTAATGGCAGCATCACATTTTCAAGTGCAGTCAGGTGCGGCAAGAGCTGAAAAAACTGAAAGACAAAACCGATATTTCTCAACCGTACCAGCGCACGTTGTTCTTCATTCAAATTAGATACCGATTCACCACAGACTATGAGCTGACCTGAACTGGCCTGATCCAGTGTCGCCAGAATACCCAGTAATGTGGATTTCCCGGAACCGGAACGACCGGTGATCGCCACCTGCTCTCCGGCCTGAATCTCCAGGTCAAGATCCTCAAAAATTGTCAGCTGTTTTTGTGAAAGTTGTATCTTTTGTGTCAATTTATGGGCAGAAATAATAGCCTGTGGCATGATGGTCGAATCGTGGCTGCTTTGAATCATACGTGTCCTATATGAAAGATCTTAATCAGAAAACTTGGCTATGGCCTTACTTGTTTTTGCTCAGCCTTTGCCTGTTACCGCTTGGGGTTTCAGCAAAGACGATCATGATTTTAGGTGATAGTTTAAGTGCAGGTTATGGTATTCAACCCCAGCAAGGCTGGGTACATTTATTACAAAAGCGTTTAGACCAACAGTATCCGAAACAGCATAAAGTGGTCAATGCAAGTGTCAGTGGTGAAACCACCAGTGGGGCGCTGGCCAGACTGCCGAAACTGCTACAGACGCATCGCCCAGACCTTGTGGTAATTGAATTAGGTGGCAATGATGGCTTACGCGGACAGCCGCCGCAAATGATTCAAAAAAATTTAGCCAGCCTGATTCAACAGAGCCAGAAAGCCAAGGCCAAGGTCATCGTATTTGGCATGAAGATGCCGCCTAATTACGGACAGGCGTATAGCAAGGCCTTTGAAAATAATTATAAAGTAGTGAGCCAGCAATATAAGGTGAAATTGTTACCGTTCTTTATGCAAGGTGTAGCCGGTAATAAAACCCTGATGCAAAAGGATCTGATTCATCCCAATGCCAAAGCGCAGACGATCCTGTTAAATAATGCTTATCCATATATTAAAGGCGCTTTATAAAGCGCCTTTAAATTATTTTAGAATGTATTTAGATGAATCGTGCTTAGAAATCGAAGAACAATACTTCACCAGTTTCCAGTGAGTATTCAGCGCCCACCACTTTTAATTTGCCTTGTGCAATCAGGTTTTCCAAGACTGCTGAGCCATGACGCAACTGATTTACCGAAGCAAATACGTTTGAACGTACCGCATGCTTGGACAATTTTGCCAAGTCATTTTTCAGTTCAGTTTGCATTAAGGTTTCAACAGAAGGACGTACGCGGTTCACAATTGACATCAGGTTTGCCGATGGCGGACAATCCGGACACATCAAGGTATCAATAGTGGCTTTAATCGCGCCACAGTGACTATGACCTAACACGACCACAATCGCGCAGTCATAACGTGCCGCGGCAAATTCAACACTGCCGACCTGGGATGGTGCAACAATATTGCCTGCAACACGAATTACGAAAAGATCGCCGAGACCCTGATCAAAAACCATTTCGGCTGGAACGCGCGAATCTGAACACCCCAAGACAATCGCAAACGGATTCTGATCCTCTGCCATTTCTGCGCGCTGTTGGTGGCTAAGTTGTTTTGGATGCGAAGTATCGCCGCTTACAAAACGCTGGTTACCTTGTTTAAGACGTTCTAAAGCTTCTTGAGCTGTAAGCATTCTTTTCTATCACCGATGTTTTAGTTGTAATATCTTACTGCCAGTTTTTTTGAATGTCACTTGCAAAAAATTTTAGCTGATTAAATTTTTAGCATTTATTTAATTCCATTTCAGAAAGGATTTTGTGTGCAATCCATCACAGTTTTGAGTCATTCAATGCTGTTCAGCAAAAAACTAATGGGTGACAAGCTCAAGGATTGATTTAGAATAGAGTGAAGAATAAAGTTTTTATTCGAATGAAAATTGCAAATTTACAACATGGAAGTATTTTGATGGAGCATTTTGCTCACTGGGTTTGTTTTGGGGGAAAGGCCAATGAAGAAAATAATAAAGTTGCGCTCGAAAATAATCTGCTCGACCTTAGTCGCGTTAACAATGGCATTGCCGAGCTTCTCGCATAGTCAGAATCTGTTTAGCCAGAAAAATGAAACATCTGCCCAGGTATTGCAGCAGCATCTGTTACAGGAACGTAACCTTGCCAGACTCCAATCCAAGACCCTTAAAATTGGTGATGTGACCTGGAGCTATAGTGAAGGCGGTGCCAAAAACAAACCGTCCATTCTACTGATCCATGGTCTGGCCGGTACCCGCGACAACTGGAACCGGGTCGCCCAGTTTCTGACTCCCTATTATCATGTCATTATTCCTGATTTGCCAAGCAACGGCGATACCAAAGTCCCGGACAATTTTGATGTTTCTGTGCACAATGTGACTTCTCAACTGCGTTTATTCATCGAAACCTTAAATGTAGACGAGAATTTACATATTGCCGGACACTCCTTAGGTGGCTCGATTGCCACGGTTTATGCCTCGCAATACCCTTTCGATACGCAAAGCCTGTTTTTAATCAATAGCGCCGGTCTTTACAAAATGGGCAATACGCCCTATACCAAAGACCCCCATGCCTTAAAAGACCTGATCGTCAGCAAGCCCGGTGATCTGCGAGATGTATCCAGACAGCTAATGCAAAACCCGCCGGTAATTCCTTATCAGCTGCGACATGCACAGGAAAAACTGCTGATTTCTCGTGCTGAACAGACCAGTAAATCGATTGATCAGGTCGTGATGCTGAACCGGATTTATACACCGGAAACCTTTGCCCGCCTGACTCGCACAGTTGAAGCACCGACCTTGATTTTATGGGGCAGACAGGACCGAATCATTAATGTCGAAGTGGTCAAAGAACTGCATGCGCTGTTGAAACGTGCCGAAAAACCGGTGATCCTGAATAATGTCGGGCATATGCCGATTCTGGAAGCGGAAAAACAGGTCGCACAACATTATTTGCCTTTTCTGGCCAAGACGCAGATCCTAAAAAACCCGCTTGCTGATAAACTCATTCCTTTAAATTAAGTTTCAGAGATGTTATGCAGAAACACCCGATGATTGAGCAGTTGATCGATGCTCAACTTGATTTTCTCGATCAGGCATTTTCTCAATCTGAAACCATTCAAAGTGAGTTTCATGCGTTTTATTTGTGGTTGCGTAAACAGAATTTAAAAGAGCTATGGAGCTGTGAACTGATTAATCAGCTTCTGCAAAAACAGATTCTGGACACTGCCGCCAGCACCTTTCTGATTGAACAGATTGCTGAGCATATCCGTTTTGCACTGGTACATCCGGCCAATGATACGACTACAATTGCCGATGTGATTCCAGTCCTGACAATCGATAACATCGCCCAGTATGTGGCGAGTAAAAGCGGCCATCGTCAGCGCCTGATTAAAACTGTGGTGAATAATCCGGCATTTTCAGCCATGATCACGCAATTGATCCAGCACTCCATTCAGGATTATCTGGATAATTCAGTGATTGCTAAAAGTGTACCCGGAGTTTCCCGCTTTATGAAAATGGGCAAATCGGTACTGGAAAATGTCACTGACACCAATCTGGACAGCACCATTGCACGTTATCTGCAAAAGAATATCCTGAAGCTGAGCCAGATGAGTGAACATGTGCTCAACCAGCATTTTGACGATGAAAAGCTTTATCATTTTCAGGCCAATCTCTGGCATAAAATCAAAGACATGCCGGTAGCGGTATTGAAGAATTATATCGAACTTCAGGACCTGAATCAGACAGTCGCCTTAGGTCATGACATCTGGGGTCACCTACGCCAGACCGACTATCTACAGCAGCAAGTGCGTGATGGAATTCATACCTGGTATGTCCGCAATCAGGATCATAATTTTGATCAGTTACTTCGTGATCTGAATATTAATGAAGCTTTAATTCAGAATGAATTACAGGAATTGCTTAGTCCGGTGATTCAGCAGATGGTTACGCAGGGTCATTTACGTGAGCGTGCGCGTTGCTATTTGGAGCAATTTTATTATTCTGAAAATACCTTAAAAATATTAAATATATAAAGATAAAAAGCCGCTTCGAGCGGCTTTTTTACATGCTCAGATTAGAAACTATAGGTCAATCCGGCAAATACCTGCTGACGGTCCAGATAATAATCATTTGAAGCATTTGCCAGTTTTTTATCAAATAAATTAGTTAAGCCGCCCCGAACAGTGACCTGATCATTCACTTCATAATTTGCAGACAGATTAAATACGGTATGTGGCTTTTGCATCACCACTGTATCTTCAGCACTTGCTGTATATTGCTCACCGGTATATTGCGCTGCCAGTTCCAATGAAAGCGGATCAGTTGGCGTCCAGTTTAGTGCGCTATAAACTGACAACTCTGGAATCGTTGAGAGATTCTTGCCTGTCACTAAATTTTTTGACTCAAAATAATAGGTTGCATTGGTTTTCCAGCTCAAATTATCTAAAAGTGGCAATGCTACACTTGCTTCCAAGCCCCGTACACGCGCTTTTTCAGCATTTTGATACTGGGTCCACCACACCCCATTTATTTCCCCTAAAGCGCGATATTCAATTTTATTTTTAAAATCTGTATGGAAATAGGTTAAACCAAGATCAACTTCATTTTGAGCAAAATTAAATCCAATTTCATAGTTGGTACTTTCTTCAGGCTGCAGGTCAGCATTACCGGCCATATAACATCCGCCCGATACATAACCCAGAGGCTTAAGTGAGGTACATCCATTCCCCCCTGAACGGGTCGCTGCACCTGCAGTATTTTCTTTTAATGAAGGCGCTCTAAAGCCTTGAGCTACACCACCTTTAATGGTTAATGCATCATTTGGCTGCACCACCAAATAAGCACGTGGACTATTATGGGTACCAAATTTATCATGGTGATCAAACCGGTTACCCAGGGTTAAATGGACTTGATCATTAAAAATAAGTTTATCTTCGATAAACAGCGCCCAAGTGTCCCCTTCTAGCTCTGAACCATATTCATTTCCGTCATAACTTGGAATAGAAAGCCCAATATTACGTGTATTGATCAGCTCTTCTGATTTCCATTGACCTCCAACCGTAGCAATATGCTCAACACCTAACTGAAACGGAATATTGAGATTACCTTCTACAATGCTTTCCTTGGATTTTTGTGTGGTCGGCCCAGTCTCTGTCACCTGGCTCTGATCATAATCATTGTAGTAAGCCGTAATTTTTGAATCACCGAAATCCCACTTGGCATCATGTGACAAGGAGATTGAACGGTGTTCTAACTCTGATGGACCCCATGCTAATACAGCCTGCTCTTTGCCATCCACCACCTGTGGTGTAGTAGATGGGTTGTCTTGCTGCAATCCATAGCCCAGTTCTAAAGACAAGCTATGAATATCGTTTGGCGTATAATCAAACTTTAAATTCGCATTTTGATCACGGCTGCCCGATTGTCCAGTTGCCTTGCTTCCCGCCATTCCAGGAATATTACGATCAGAGATTTGATAGCCTTGATCGGCTTCCTGTTCAGTGATTCCGACTGTCGCACGCATACCTAGCGTATCGGTTAAAGGGCCATATCCCACTAGTCCTGACTGGATGGTTCGGCCCAGATCAGAAGATGTCGTCGGCATGGTATGGTTCAAGGTAAAAGCCCCTGCCCATTCTGAAGGGATTTTTTTGGTAATGATATTGATCACTCCCCCCATCGCATCAGAACCATATAAAGAAGACATGGGGCCACGTACGACCTCAATGCGTTCAATCATTTCTGGTCTGACCCAGTTCAGATCTTGATGACCCAGGTTTGCACGGTAGTTAGTATCCTTAGATGAACCTACCCGTTTGCCGTCAATTAAAATCAGCGTGTAATTTTCAGGCATCCCACGTAATTGAATTTTTGAGCCCGCACCATTTGAACTCAGCCCCCCTGTTACCCCAGGTACCCGTTTCAAGATATCTGCCAGGCTTGAAACGGGTTGTTTTTGAATTTCTTCGGCAGTAATGACACTAATTGAAGCTGGCGCAGATTTAACATCAACTGCCTGTCCACTCGCAGTCACCACAATCGTTTGTAACTTGGTCGCATCAGTCTGTACTACTCCCTCTTTTTCTTCATTAACCTGGTCCTGCGCTTGCACTGAAACAGTCATTGCTGTGAATACTGCAAAAGCTAAAGTTGTTTTTAAGAAGGGCTTGTTCATACCTTGCGCGTCCTAATAGTTATGAAGAGATCATGTTTATTCGGTTGCGAAGTGTAACAGCTTCCCGCTTAAATGCAATTGCTATTGATAATTATTATTATTAATATTCACTAAATTTCAAACCGGATATAAAAAAACCTCGAAAGTTCGAGGTTTTTTAGAATGCTGTAAATGAACTGTTATATAGAACAGCTTATTTCATATACGCACCTTCAGATTGACTATGATCCGTTTCATCAACGACATTCATCAATTCAGGAATATGCTGTTTTAGCGTTGTTTCTACACCTTGTTTCAAAGTGATATCAATCGCTGAACAACCCTGGCAACCGCCACCAAATTTAAGAACCGCTGTTAAGCCATGCTCTGGGTCTTCTTTGACTTCAACCAGTGCACAGTTACCGCCATGCCCTGCCAGACCCGGGTTAATTTCAGACTGCAAGACATAGGTAATACGCTCTTCTACCGATGCATCTGGCCCCACGCGTGGCACTTTAGAATTCGGCGCACGGAAGGTCAACTGACCACCAAAACGGTCTTTGTTGTAGTCAATCACGGCATCGAATAAATACGGAATAGATGGCGAGTCGATAAAAGCAGGGAAATCAGGATATTCCTGCTTATAATCTGTCGGTACAACTTCATCAGGTGCACTATAGGCCATGCAACATTCAGCGCGAGGAGTACCCGGATGCTCTACAAAAACACGCACACCAATACCCGGGGTGTTCTGTTTATCCAGTAAATCCTTTAAATACTCTTGTGCTGTTGGTGTAATCAATAAGTTGGGAATTTCACCAACAACTGGAGTGCTGCTGTTCTCAGTCGACATAACAATAATTTCCTCAAGCTCAAGTGACCATTTTAACTGAAGATGCGGGGTAATTTTTAAAAATCAACTAAAATTGTCGGATTTATTATAAAAGTACAACTTTAGCTCAATTTTAATGGCATGATAATTAGCAAATAGGCACCATTAGAATCATTTATATGCTTGATTTACCTTTTAATCATACTGTTACCATTATTCTGATCACCTGTATTGTGTCATTTATTGCTTTCTCCAAAGAGACGGTGATGAACCGGCTGATTTTCTGGCCTCCGGCACTGCAACGTGGACAATATGACCGTTTTATTACGCATGGGTTTATTCATGCTGATGGAACCCATCTGCTGTTCAATATGATTACCCTGTTCTTTTTTGGCAGCGTGATTGAAAGCTTTTATCGCCAATATCTGTACGACCTGGGTTTTATCCTGTTCTATCTAGGTGCCCTGGTTGCTGCGATTCTGCCAAGTTACCTGAAACATAAAAATGATGCACGCTGGGCCAGTTTAGGTGCTTCCGGTGCAGTGTCCGCAGTGCTGTTTGCCTATATTCTGTTTGAACCATGGAAACTGATTTTTGTATTCTTTATACCGGTTCCTGCGATTATTTTTGCTGTGCTGTATGTGGCCTATAGCATCTGGTCAGGCAAAAAAGGCAATAGCAACATTAATCACAGCGCGCATTTATGGGGAGCAGCCTACGGCGTGATCATGACGATTATTCTGGAGCCACGCCTGATTCCACACTTCCTGAATAAACTGATGCATGTTCCGTTTTAATGAGCATTATTAAACGCTCAGTGAACGAGACGATCCCTAAGTTAAACCTGATGTTTTCGCTAAAAATCGATAAGAGAGCTGCTGCTCTCTTATTCGTTTGAAACATCTCGTAATATATTCGAAAGTCATGATGTCACTTAATGCCAATCTTGGAGTGAATTTTGCAGCGATAATGTATACATCTGTATATTTATTACTGTCATTATCGAGATATTTTGCATGTCCACTACACCAGACGGTCTTCAATTTCCTCTTCAGTCTCAGCAACAAAAACCGAGTAGCTCAAAAACAGGGCGCGCGATTATCGCAGCAGCCTTAGCCAATGTGAATCCACACAGTTCTGCACAGGCACAATCAGAAAAAAACTGGCGCAAACAATATACCGTGCATTTTAAGCAACTGGTCGAGCAAGGGCTAAGTTCCCCTGAAGCCAGCCTGAAAATTGCCGAAGATGGATTGGCGCAGGCCCATCAGACGTTTGAATTTTATCGTGATGGTCAAAAGTATTTATTGCAAGATGCTTTATCTCTGCCAGCTGATCAACTGCATACATTTAAGCTGACAGGTAAGAGTAAAGCTGCGCCAGAATGGTATGTGCCCTACCATGGCCAAAAGCTGCAAGGTGATGCCTTATTGGAGCAGATCGAACGCTGGGAAAACCAAGGCATTATGGAAACCAGCCATGCCAATGCCCTGCGTGAATGTGTCGTGCATGCTGAATGGTTTGACTTGTCAGATCGGACCACAGTACTGTTTGGTGCAGCATCTGAAGCAGGACCTCTGACCTGGCTGGCGAAATGGAAAGCCAATATTGTGGCGATTGATCTGCCGAATAGCCGGGTTTGGGGCAAGATTATCGACACCATCAACCAAGGCAATGCCACACTGTATGCCCCTTGTACTGAAGACTTGCCTGCCGATACTTCACTTGATACTTTAAAAGAAAAATTGGGCGCAAATTTGCTCACCCAGATTCCCGAAATTGCCAACTGGCTGTTACAGTTTGAGCAGGATCTGGATCTGGCAGCCATTGCCTATCTAGATGGCGAAAAGCATGTCCGTGTTTCGATGGCAATGGATGCCATTATGCACTATGTGAGCCAGCAAAAAGCCAATACCAGCCTGATGTACATGTGCACGCCTACCGATGTTTATGCGGTCCCAAGTGAAGTGATTGAAGCATCAAAAGTCAAATATGCAGAACGCTCCAAGGCACAAGCCCTTATTTCCAAAGGTGTTTCGACTCTAAGCCGTAAACACTTTTTCCAGAAAAATGGCCATGAGCTGATTCAATCTGGTGATCAGGCCTATGGCATCTGTGACTGTCTGGTCGTTGAACAAGGCCCGAACTATGCGCTGGCAAAACGCATTCAGCAATGGCGTGCTACCTTAGCTCGTGCTCAAGGTCAACGCGTCAGCATCAATATTGCACCATCAACGACCACTTATTCAGTCACCAAGAATCCACTGCTAAAAGCTGCTTTTAGTGGTGCAAGCTTATTTGATGTTGAGTCTTTTGCACCTGAAACCACCAATGCATTAATGGCAGCATTATGGATTCATGACCTTCGCAATCCGGAATCGGTGGCCAATCCTGAAGTGAAGCTAAATCATCCGCTTGAATTAATGATGCATGGCGCGAATCATGGTGGTTTGTGGCGAGTGGCCTATCTGGCACGTACCGCACTTCCATTTGCGGCGCTTTACGGTTTTGCGGCGGAGAAGTTACCGAAAGGATTATTGAGTAAGTTGAAGAAGTAATTTATTTCCTTCACTTTACCCTTCTCCTAGGGTCGATACTCTTTTTATTTAAAATTCTGCCCCTCACCCCAACCCTCTCCCTAAGGGAGAGGGAGTTCTCCCAATAAATTCAAATTAGTATTAAGCATCTAAAGAAATATCGTTTTTAATAAAATGAATACTATTTAAATTAAACTCTCTTTATTTGAATAATTAATGTAGTTCCCTCTCCTCTCAGGAAAGGGTTAGGGAGAGGTATTTTAATAATTCCCCCTTATCTCCTTACCACCAATGCCGCTCCTCCCAAAGGGAGAGTGATCCCCAAAAACTGACAAGGGACGTTCCCTCTCCTGAGCAAGTTTTAAAGCACCGCTTTTAAAACGAAGCGCAAGTGAGGGTAAGGGAGAGATCACTTTTGAAAATGACAGAAGCCCCCATAAGCATTCCCCCTCTCCTAAATCCTCTCCCAAAGGGAGAGGACTTTGAAAAACTCCATAAAAAAACGCTGCCAAAGCAGCGTTTTTACCTTAAAAAGCCTTAGAAGACTTTAAGAAGCAACCAGTACAAAGTACCTGATAAACAGATGGTTGCTGGTAATGTGAATATCCACGCAGATAAAATTGTTTTTACCATTTGGAAGTTCAAACCAGACTTGTTCGCCACCATGGTCCCCGCCACTGCAGAGTTCAATACATGGGTGGTGGATACCGGCATACCAAAGCCATCTGCCGCCGCAATGGTCGACATTGCCACAAGCTCGGCAGACATACCCTGACCATAGGTCATATGTTCTTTACCAATACGCTCACCAACCGTCACAACAATACGCTTCCAGCCCACCATTGTTCCAAGACCAAGTGCCAGAGCAACTGCCACCTTGACCCAAGTCGGAATATATTGCAGGAAGGAGTCCAGATGGTCCCGGTATTCATCCACTGTTTTTTCCTGTGCAGCGCTCATTGCCGGTAAAGCTTCTGCTTTATCCAGACGTTTAAACGCAGTGGTGCTGAGGTACATGTCATTACGGAATTCAGACACCTGATCTTCAGGAACTTCCTTAATGCTGTTATAGCTCGCGACTTTCTCACCCAGATGATCCGTCAAGCTTGCCAATGCAGGCACGACTTCAGGGGTGATTTCCTTGGTTTGAATATATTTGGTGATCACATCACGGGCTTGTTCATCCGGAATATCCTGATGATTTGGATAAATCGCATCGGCTGTTTGTGCCGATAACTGACCAAAAGACTGAAGGTGTTGTATATCCAGATTCTTGTTCAGCGAGTAAGCCAAAGGCACACAACCAATCAGAATCAACATGATCAGACCCATGCCTTTTTGACCATCATTTGAGCCATGGGCAAAGCTGACACCGGTACAGGTAAAGATCAAAATGGCGCGGATCATTGGCGGTGGTGGTTTATTGCCTTCAGGCGGCTGGAACAGTTCCATTTGACGCTTGAAGACTTTTTTCACCAGCAGGAACAGCAACGCGGCAAATGCAAAACCGATTAAAGGCGAAAATAACAGTGCCTTACCAACTTTCAACACCTGCTCCATGTCTACACCTGAAGCACCAGCACCGGCATTCAGAATGTAGTTCATGATGCCTACACCCAGAATGGAACCGATCAAGGTATGGGAACTGGATGCCGGAATACCGAGGAACCAGGTTCCCAGATTCCAGAGAATGGCTGCAATCAGCATGGCAAAGACCATGGCAAAGCCTGCACCTGAGCCGACATTCATAATCAGCTCAACCGGCAATAACGCAATAATACCGTAAGCTACCGCACCACTGGCCACCATAACCCCAAGGAAATTACAGAAGCCGGCCCACATCACTGCGACGGGAGCTGAGAGTGCATTGGTATAAATGACCGTGGCAACAGCATTGGCAGTATCGTGGAAGCCATTGACGAATTCAAAGCTCAGCGCAATAAAGAGTGCGGTTGCTAACAAAATAACTGAATACAAGCTCAAGGCCGGTACATGTGCTAAATCTGCAGACAATTGAAAGCCGATATAAACCAGCGTAGTGATGATAAGGGTCAGGAACACCGGCATAAAGAATTTCGGTGTTGGCACATGAACATTGGTCGACTTTCGCGAAGCCGACTTGTGTGCTGAATCTACGGGAGTTTGATTAGGATTCATGCAAGCAGGAATAGAGGATTCAAGGATCCTCATATTGTTCAGTTAAATTGTGACAATTATATGACAAACCGCCGTCATATGAAGCAATTATTTGGATTTTCTTGCTGCTATCCGTCCTGTTTAATCCGACTAAAACACTACAGTTTGATTTTATAAATCATCTGCTTAAGATAATATTCCCGCTTGTTTCAGCTTAAGAATCAAACATATCTTGCTACCAAAACCAATGAAGTCCGGCCTGCTATCAAGCTGAGCAAAAGTTTCAGTGGTATAGCATAAGCAATGAATATGACAATTTCATGAATAAAAGCATCAGTTTAATTTTCTGCTTCTGTCTGCTGCCTGAAATAGGCCGACCCGACTTGAAAGCGCAATATTTGCAGCTCCTGATTTTAAAGCTTCTTGTTTTTCTAGCTGACTTATCAAATTTTCATATCATGCTTATCCATCATTCTGAGCAATGTCAGCAGAAATTCGCCAACTAATCTGCTAAGATTAGCCTCGTTTTTTTTGATTTCTGCTGAGAAAGTTTGAATGTCTACACTTACCACTTTAAAAGAACTTCTTGCCAAAAGAATTTTAATTATCGATGGTGCAATGGGTACCATGATCCAGCGCCATAAACTGGAAGAAGCCGATTATCGTGGTGAGCGTTTTGCTGACTGGGCGTATGATCTTAAAGGTAATAATGATTTGCTGGTACTGACTCAGCCACAGATCATTCAAGGCATTCATGAGGCTTACCTAGAAGCTGGCGCCGACATTATTGAAACCAATACCTTTAACGGTACCCGTGTTTCAATGTCGGACTATCATATGGAAGATCTGGTTCCCGAGATTAACCGTACAGCTGCGCGTCTGGCCAAAGAAGCCTGTGCCAAATATTCAACGCCGGAAAAACCGCGCTTTGTGGCAGGTGTGATTGGCCCGACATCACGTACCACCTCTATTTCTCCAAACGTGAATGACCCGGCTTTCCGTAACGTTACCTTTGATGCCTTAAAAGTTGACTATATTGAATCGACCAAAGCATTGATTGAAGGTGGTGTAGACATCATCCTGATTGAAACCGTATTTGATACTTTAAATGCCAAAGCGGCCATTTTTGCGGTAAAAGAAGTCTTTAAAGAATTGGGCTATGAACTGCCGATCATGATTTCAGGTACGATCACAGATGCCTCAGGTCGTACGCTCACAGGTCAAACAGCTGAAGCGTTCTGGAACTCAATGCGTCATGCAGAACCCATCTCGATTGGTTTTAACTGTGCCTTGGGTGCAGATGCGATGCGTCCACACGTCAAAACCATGTCTGACGTGGCCGATACCTTTGTTTCAGCGCATCCTAACGCTGGCTTGCCAAATGCCTTCGGTGGATATGATGAAACGCCTGAAGAAACCGCAGCTTTCATTAAAGAATTTGCAGAAAGTGGCTTAATCAATATTACCGGTGGTTGCTGTGGGACCACGCCGGATCATATCCGCGCGATTGCAAATGCAGTTGAAGGCATTGCACCACGCCAAATTCCTGAAATTGAACCTGCCTGCCGTTTAAGTGGTTTAGAGCCATTTAACATCACCAAAGATTCATTGTTCGTGAACGTCGGTGAACGTACCAACGTCACCGGCTCGAAAAAATTCCTGCGTCTGATTCGTGAAGAAAACTTTGCCGAAGCACTTGATGTTGCCCGTCAGCAGGTTGAAGCCGGTGCGCAGATCATCGACATCAACATGGATGAAGGCATGCTCGATTCGCAAGGTGCGATGGTGCATTTCCTGAATCTGATTGCTTCTGAACCGGATATTTCACGTGTGCCAATCATGCTGGATTCTTCTAAATGGGAGATTATCGAAGCAGGCCTGAAATGCGTTCAAGGTAAAGCAGTCGTGAACTCGATCTCTCTGAAAGAAGGTCATGACGAGTTTGTCGAACGTGCCCGCCTCTGCCGTCAATATGGTGCTGCGGTCATTGTGATGGCATTTGATGAAGATGGTCAGGCAGATACAGCTGAACGTAAAAAACAAATCTGTAAGCGTTCTTATGATGTTCTGGTCAATGAAGTGGGCTTCCCTTCTGAAGATATTATCTTTGACCCGAACGTGTTTGCGATTGCGACAGGGATTATAGAACATAATAACTATGCAGTTGATTTCATTGAAGCGACTGGCTGGATTAAACAGAATCTGCCAAATGCATTGATTTCAGGTGGTGTCTCTAACGTCTCGTTCTCCTTCCGTGGTAATGAGCCGGTGCGCGAAGCGATTCACTCAGTATTTTTGTACCATGCCATTCAAAAAGGCATGACTATGGGGATTGTGAATGCCGGTCAAATGGCAATTTATGATGATATTGATAAAGAATTAAAAGCTGCAGTTGAAGATGTGGTTCAAAACCAGAATCAAGGCGAAAGTGGTCAGGATGCGACAGAACGACTACTGACTGTGGCTGAAAAATATCGCGGTCAAAGCGGTACGCAAAAAGCCGAAGAGAATCTGGAATGGCGTAATGAGCCGGTTGAAAAACGTCTCGAATATGCTTTAGTAAAAGGCATTACCACCTATATCGACCAAGACACTGAAGAAGCGCGTTTAAAATCAACCCGTCCACTGGATGTAATTGAAGGCCCATTGATGGCAGGCATGAACGTGGTCGGTGACCTGTTCGGTGCCGGTAAAATGTTCTTGCCACAAGTGGTGAAATCGGCACGTGTGATGAAACAGGCCGTGGCGTGGCTGAACCCGTACATTGAGGCAGAAAAAACCCAGGCCGAAGCCAAAGGTAAAATCTTGCTGGCTACGGTGAAAGGCGACGTCCATGACATCGGTAAAAACATTGTTGGTGTAGTGCTGGGCTGTAATGGCTATGACATTGTTGACCTTGGCGTGATGGTGCCATGCGAGAAGATTCTGCAAACTGCGATTGATGAAAAAGTCGATATCATCGGTTTGTCTGGTCTGATCACGCCGTCACTGGATGAAATGGTCTTTGTTGCCAAAGAAATGCAGCGCAAAGGCTTTAATATTCCACTGATGATTGGTGGTGCGACCACATCCAAAGCACATACTGCAGTGAAAATCTCACCGCAATATCATAATGATGGTGTGTTCTACACATCCGATGCTTCGCGTGCCGTAGGTGTAGCCACTCAGTTATTATCTGCTGAAATGAAACCAAAACTTTTGGCGGACTATGCAGCGGATTATGAAAAAATTCGTATCCGTCTTGCCAACAAGCAACCGAAAGCTGCGAAACTGTCTTATCAAAAGTCGGTTGAAAACGGCTTCAAGATCGACTTTGACAAGAATGCACCAGTTAAACCAAACTTCATTGGCTCACAAACATTCACCAACTATCCATTAGAAACCTTGGTGGAGTATTTTGACTGGACACCGTTCTTTATTTCTTGGAGCTTGGCAGGCAAATTCCCGAAAATCCTTGAAGATGACGTGGTTGGCGAAGCAGCACGTGACTTGTTTGAACAAGCACAAATCATGCTGAAAGATATCATCGAGAATAAACGTTTCGATGCGCGTGCCACCTTCAGCATTTATCCTGCCAACCGTGTGGCAAGCGACACTGTTGCTGTGGCAGATGAGAACGGCAATGTGACGCATACTTTTGAGCATCTACGTCAGCAGTCGGATAAAGTCACTGGCAAAGCTAACTTCTCACTTGCCGATTTTGTTGCACCGAAAGATGTGGCTCAGGATTACTTGGGTGGCTTTACGGTGTCGATCTTTGGTGCTGAAGAGCTGTCGCATGAATATAAAGCCAAAGGCGATGATTATTCTGCAATTATGGCGCAGGCTTTGGGTGACCGTTTTGCCGAAGCATTTGCAGAGCATTTACACCAGCGTATTCGTAAAGAGTTCTGGGGCTACCAAGCAGACGAACAGCTTTCAAACGATGATTTGATTAAAGAGAAGTATGTCGGTATTCGTCCTGCACCAGGCTACCCTGCTTGTCCTGAGCATTCTGAAAAAGAACCATTGTTTGACTGGTTAGGCACGACTGAGAAGATGGGTACTTACCTGACTTCGAGCTTTGCAATGTGGCCACCTTCATCAGTGAGCGGTTTCTATTATGCAAACCCTGAAACTGAATACTTTAACGTGGGTAAAATCTCTGGTGATCAGTTGGAGGATTATGCGAAGCGTAAAGGTTGGTCTTTGGATGAAGCGAAACGCTGGTTAGCACCGAATTTGGATGATTCGATTGTTTAATTGAATCACCACGATTTGAAATAAAAAATCCCCTCGAGTAAGGGGATTTTTTTGTTTTGAATCTCCCTAAATCCCTCTTTTTCAAAGAGGGACTTTCACGTATCTATTTATTACGTGACAGCTCCTCCCTTTTCTAAAGGGAAGTTGGGAGGGATTAATTGATATAAATAAAACAATTATTTAAAATAGATAAATACTAAAAATCGAATATTAAATGATGGCTATCATAAAAATTCTAGATTCAGGAAGTTTAGAGACTATATGTAAAATTCTCGGCGAAACGAACGATGGGCTTTCTGGAACTGAAATAGGCAAATATCTAGCAGAATGTCATATCACTGACCCTCAACCGAATATCACCAAGTGGAAACGTCTCTACGAAGCTTTAAATAGCAAACAAAATAATGACCGTTGCTCAAATCATATTTTAGCTTTTATAAAGCACGTTATACGCCCGTCAAGACACATAAATAGAAAAGAATGGTTTGAACGTATAAGAAATGATTTAAATTTTGCTTTATCTTTTGAAGGTTTTGAATTAACTGAAAGTGGGGAAATCAAGTACGCTGAAAAAGTTCAAACTTTCAGTGAAGCTGAAGCACGAGCACAAAATTTAAGAAAATCATTATTAGACAGAAAAATTCATCCTGATGTACTTACTTTCTGCAAAGCAGAATTGCTTGTAGATAACTATTTTCACGCAGTATTTGAAGCCACTAAAAGTATTGCTGAAAAAATAAGAGTAAAAACAAAACTAACGAGTGATGGAGCTGAATTAGTTGATCAAGCTTTTGCGTACAAAAATAAAGTGCCTTATTTAGCCTTAAATAGTTTAACCACACCAAGCTATCAAAGTGAACAAAATGGTTTTATGCATTTACTTAAAGGCATATTTGGAACATTTAGAAATACTACAGCCCATGCTCCCAAAATTACATGGAATATAGATGAACAAGATGCCTTAGATATTTTATCAACAGTGTCCTTAATTCATAGAAAATTAGACAAAGTAGTTGAAGCTAAAAAATGTATGAAGGGCAAATGTAATCCCTCCTAATCTCCCTTTAAAAAGGGAGGAACTACACGAATCAAAAACTATCATCAAATTTCGTGTGAAGTCCCCCTTTCCAAAGAGGGATTTAGGGAGATTCTTTTGAAAGTTCCTTCAAAAAATACTGATAAATCATCTCCACCACATCATCCAACTGCCCTATCACTTGCCCATTATCAAACCTCAGCACTTTCAATCCAAGTTGAGCCAACGCTTCATCACGAATGTGATCTGCTTCCAAGCCATCATCAGTGAAGTGCTGACCACCATCACACTCAATCACTAAATTAGCAGCCGGACAGTAAAAATCTACGATGTAATTTAAAATTGGCTTTTGCCGATAGAACTGCAAACCCAGAATTTGCTTATTGCGAATTCGCGACCACAATAGTTTTTCTGCCTCGGTCATATGATTGCGTAACTCACGCGAGGCCTGTTTTAAGTTTTTATTGTAGGGTTTCATTTTTTATTCTCTTTTTTAATCCCTCCTCTTGCGCCATACATGGCTCACCTTTAGAAAAGGGAGGAACTGTCACGAATCCAAAACCATCATCAAATTCGCGTGAAGTCCCTCTTTCTTAAAGAGGGATTTAGGGAGATTCATTTAAATTAACTTATATACCAAATTTAGCCCCTTTTCTAACCGCTCAACCCTAAATCATCCGTTTTTACATTTTTCAGTCAGCAAAAATCCTCACTTTCTAGGATAATAGCCACATTTAGCACTCTCCCAAATTCACGTGAAGGTTTCCCTCCATGAAAAAACTCATCAACAACCCTGAAAATTTGGTTGTCGAAATGTGCAAAGGCTTCGTGCTTGCCCATCCTGAACTACAATTTACCGAATCGCATAAAATCATTTCACGCAAAGAAAAACATAACAATGTAGCGCTCATTAGTGGTGGTGGTAGTGGTCACGAACCTGCACATGCAGGCTTTGTGGGTACTGGCATGTTAGACGCTGCCGTCTGTGGCGATGTCTTTGCATCCCCATCTCAAATTCAGGTCTATAAAGCATTGCAGCATGTCGCAACCGATAAAGGCGTGCTCATGATCATCAAAAACTATTCTGGCGATATGATGAATTTCCAGAACGGCGCAGCATTGGCAGCGGAAGATGGTATTAAGGTCGATTATGTAAAAGTTGCGGATGATATTGCAGTCAAAGACAGCCTCTATACGGTCGGTCGTCGTGGTGTGGCAGGTACTATCTTTGTGCATAAAATTGCCGGTGCAGCTGCATCCAAAGGCTTAGAGCTTCCTGAAGTCAAAGCCATTGCACAAAAAGCTGCCGACAACGTCATTAGCCTTGGTTTCGCTTATAGCTCTTGTACCGTTCCTGCCAAGGGCACACCAACATTTAGGCTTGCTCATAATGAAATGGAATACGGCGTGGGTATCCACGGTGAACCGGGCATCCGTCGTGAAAAAATCCTGCCATCGAAAGAACTGGCTCAACGTATTATCGATGACTTGTTCCTCGATCGTCCTGATCTTCAGGAAGTGGCCGTATTGGTCAATGGTTTTGGTTCAACGCCAATGCAAGAGCTATATGTTTTTAACAACGATGTTTGCGAACATTTGGCGCGTAAAGGCATCAAAATTTACCGTACTTTTGTCGGTAACTACATGACCAGTATCGACATGAACGGTGCATCAGTTTCACTGCTTGCAGTGGATGATGAACTGAAAAACTATCTGGACGCAGAAGCCAATACCCCTGCATTGAAAATGGATGGCTCACCTGCAATGCCATTTGAATTTTCTGCTCAAAATGCAGCAGCTGAACGCAGTGCCAATACTGAAGTTGAAACTCAAGCAGAACATGCTGAAATCCAGAATGAGCAATTCGGCATTGAAAATATGCGCTATGTGGTTGATGTCATGGCTGCGTGCATTATCAAAAATGAAGTGCCATTCTGCGAGCTGGATGCCCATGCCGGCGATGGCGATTTTGGCATGAGCGTAGCCAAAGGCTTTAAACAGCTGAAACGCGAATGGCAAAGTCTGATTCAAGCGCAGCACATGGATGAATTCCTGCTGAATAGCTCGATGATTATTATGGAACACTGTGGTGGTGCATCAGGTCCAATTTGGGGTTCAGCCTTCCGTGCCGCAAGTAAAGCCATTCAAGGTAAAACCAGCTTAAGCGTGGCAGATTTTGCCGAGATGCTCCAAGCTGCAGTCAAAGGCATTCAAGTTACCGGTGAGCGTTCATTTGGTCGTGGTGCTGAGGTGGGTGACAAAACCCTAATTGATGCTTTGGTTCCTTGTGCAGGTTCATGGTCTGCCAATACCGGCAAGACTTTTAAAGAAAACTTTGTCTTGGGTGCAGCAGCTGCGGTAAAAGGTGCAGAATCGACTAAGGATATTGTGGCACGCATGGGTCGTGCCGGTACGGTCGGTGATCGTAGCTTAGGCTATCCGGATGCAGGTGCACATGGCTTAGGCGTAATCTTTACAGATATTGCAGAGCATATTAAATAAATCAGTCATTAAAAAAGCCTCGAATCATCGGGGCTTTTTATTTCCTGGCATACACCCGGTTCTCAAGCAAGGTAGTAGAAAGAATGTTTATTGAAATTTTTCTAGATACTTGTTCAGCTTTTCTTTGACCACGACCCTTTTATGGCCTTTTATCTGTGCTTCACTCAAAATTCCTTCCGAGTCAACCACCACTACAGGATGGCCATCCTTTTTCAAACGAGCCACGCCTTCAAATAACATCCGGGCCCCCACATTATGAATTAAGGTCAAATTGGTCAGATCCAACACGATTCGTTTTTTACCTTCCGGTTCATCTTGCAAAATACGGAGCAGCATTTCCGATTCAGTAAACTGCAATACGCCACGTAGTTCATACACCACCACATGGTCCCGTTTTCCAGTGAGATAACGGTTTTGCAAAATGGTTTGTGCCGATGGCGTTCCTTCCATTAAATGTAGCCCCATTTCGCGGGACATACGTTCAAAAATCTCGACGCCACGTACACTATGCCCATGCTCATCAATTCGTGGTGAAAATACGGCTATGCCCACCTGTCCAGGTAACACGCCGATAATACCGCCTGCGACCCCACTTTTGGCCGGAATACCCACCGTGCTCAGCCAGTCACCAGCAGCATCATACATTCCGCAAGTGAGCATCACACTCAGGACTTGCCGCACCACAGAACGGTCCAGCAATTTTTTACCGGTTTGCGGCTGAATCCCACCGTTGGCGAGTACCCCGGCGATCATCGCCAGGTCTTTGACCATCACCTTGATTGAACACTGCTTGATATAACCATTGACAACAGCTTCTGGATCTTCTTCCAGCACCCCTACTGTACGCAGCATATAGCCCAGGGATCTGTTACGAAACGCTGTTTTCATTTCAGATGTATATACTTCGGTATCAAAACTCAGTTCACGCCCAGCCAAACCACTTAAAAAACGGCGCAACTGTTCCGCACGGGATACTGTTCGTTTATAGGGAATCAGAGAATGGGTGGTAATTGCACCGGAATTGATCATCGGATTTTTCGGAATATTGGAATCTTTCTCTAGTGAAATCTGGTTAAAGGCCTCGCCTGAAGGTTCCACGCCCACTTTTTCCATGACCTTGGTCAAGCCGACTTTCTGCAGGGCCAAGGCATAAGCAAAGGGCTTGGACATGGACTGCATGGTAAACTCAACCTCGTCATCACCGGTTGAATACACTGTGCCATCTACGGTGGAGAGCGCCAAAGCAAACTTCTCTGGATCTACTGCTGCCAGCTCAGGAATATAATCTGCCAAGGCACCTTTATGATTGTCACGGCAGGAACTTAAAACATGCTTAAGATAGTCTGGCACCGGTGTTTTCATCGAATGAGCTTATTCCAATTTGCGATTATTTTTAATTACCATACCGGTTTTTGACTTAAGTGCCAGAGTGAAAAGGTAATTTTCTACATATCCGTATTATCGGTTGTGCACTGTTTGCGTCAGATCCTCCGGAAATAAATTGTATTTTTGTTTTAATTTTCTCTTTAAGAGATATCAAAAAAGGGCAATGCTGCCCTTTTTATTTATTCTGGATGATTTATTTCACTCTGGTTTTGCGAATCATCTTGTATAGCAACTTGGGTGAAATACGAGAGACCAGTACCCCGAGTTTTTCTTTCTTACCGCCAATCACGATATATTCTTCACCGCACTGCAAAGCTTGTACAGTCTGACGGGCAAAATCTTCTGCCGTCAGACCATTTTCAATGGCTTCATCTGGGTGCCCTTGCGGTTTACCTTCACCATTTAGGGCATTCAGGGATACATTGGTTTTGACAAAGCCCGGAAAAACCACCGATACGCCAACACCCTGGTCAGCCACTTCCGCACGCAAGCTATTGGCCCACATATGAATTGCAGCTTTGGCAGCCGAGTAAGAAGCACGATATTGAGTACCGAGCAAACCTGCCACACTGGAAATAAATACAATACGACCGGATTTTTGTGCCAGAAAAGTCGGCAGCACCATTTTAGTTAAAAATACCTGCGAGAAATAATCCACTTCCATAATGGTACGTTCAGTCTGCATGGTGGTATCTGCAATCAGGGCACGCTGACTGAGGCCGGCATTATTGATCAGCCAGTCAATCCGGCCTTTCTTTTGTAGCACCTGATCATAGGCATGGCGAACCTGACTTTCATCCGTAATATCAGCCGTGATGGAAATATGCTGATCTGGATTGATCAGGCTTTGGCGAACATTTTCCAGTTCTTCAGGCCGGCGTGCAGTCAGAACAATCTGTGCACCCTGTGCAGCGCAATACCCGGCAATGGCTTTACCGATCCCTGAAGATGCACCAGTAATCCAGACCACTTTTCCCTTTAAGTCTTCAACTTTCGCCATGAAATCCTGTTTCCCTTGTTTTAATGGACGTGCGGCGGCATTTCATCTTCCAGAAATACCAGTAAATGCTCAAAATAATAACTCATCGTATCAGCATCATAGATATTACTGAGTTTATCAAAACGTTTATAGCCTAACTGGGTGGTTAAATGAATCATGCCATTCAGGGTTTTATCGACCACAACATTAAATTTCAACATTTTTTTGGGTTCACGGATCAGGTACGTCACCCCTTGGTCAACCACCTGGGTAAAGGCTTTTAAGGCCGGTGATACATACTGGTGATTGCCATTTTTCATCTGGTCGACACAGCCCAGCAGTTCCATCACCAGCATCTTTTCCACCGGATAACGCATAAAAGCATCACCGGCCTGTTCATAAGTCATTTGATGCAGATAGTTCACCATCGGCATGAGCCGTTCATTGCCAAATAAGGAAACCGACCAGGGCATATATTTACGCGTTGTATGAATAATCTGCTGAATCACTTTTTCAGATTCACTGTCGGGTGAATTGGCCAGTTGCACCACCTGACCAAAAATCTGGTCAATAATTTCACAGGCCATATCGGCCAGATTTTCACCTAAGGGTCTGGCCAGACTGTCTCGCTCGCCGGCATTTAATCTGGAATGGAGGTCTTTAAAGCGCTGATGGGTTTCAGGCTGAATCTTGAGGGAAATGCTATAGCTCATCTTATTATCCTTTTTTGATATTATGCGATGAGTCGCGTTTTTTATCTGTCCATGATACGACGAGTTGCTGCACATGCCAATTGGTTAAAGTTTGAATTTGGTTAAGCTGCCGCAGGTACTATTTTTTTTGCTACAATAGATCCAATTTTTCATTCACTTTTGATCTGTTTAGACTATGACTGACTCAGCGCAAAATATCGCGACCACCTACGATCCGACCGAGATCGAGAAAAAATGGTACCAAACTTGGGAAGAGCGTGGTTACTTCAAGCCGTCTCAAAAAGGCGAATCTTTCTGTATCATGATTCCGCCACCAAACGTCACTGGTAACTTGCACATGGGTCATGGTTTCAACAATGCCATTATGGATGCGTTGACCCGTTATAACCGCATGTCAGGCAAAAATACGCTTTGGCAACCGGGTACTGACCATGCCGGTATTGCAACCCAAATGGTAGTAGAACGTCAGCTTGGTGCCGAAGGCATTAGCCGTCATGATCTTGGCCGTGAAAAGTTCATCGAAAAAGTCTGGGAATGGAAAGAACAATCTGGCGGTAATATTACCCGTCAAATCCGTCGTTTGGGTTCTTCGGTGGACTGGTCACGTGAACGCTTTACCATGGATGATGGCTTATCCAATGCGGTAAAAGAAGTATTTGTAAAACTGCATGAAGAAGGTTTGATCTACCGCGGTAAACGTCTGGTCAACTGGGATCCAAAATTACAAACTGCCCTGTCTGACCTGGAAGTAGAGTCAGATAAAGAAGAACAAAGTTCGTTATGGCACTTCAAGTATTTCTTTGAAGATAAGTCAGTGCGTACACACGATGGTAAAGATCACATCGTAGTTGCAACGACGCGTCCAGAAACATTACTTGGTGATACCGCGGTTGCAGTGGCCCTTGATGATGAACGCTATGCAGACTTAGTCGGCAAAAACATCATCCTGCCAATTACCGGCCGTGCGGTTCCAATCGTTAAAGACGAATATGTAGACAAAGAATTCGGTACCGGCTGTGTAAAAATCACCCCTGCTCACGACTTCAATGACTATGAAGTAGGTAAACGCTGCGAATTGCCTATCATCAATATTTTCAACAAAAATGCTGAAGTACTGGCTGAATTTGAATACATCGCGAAAGCGGGCGAACAGATTTCTAAAACCATTCCAGCACCTGCAGACTACATTGGTTTAGAACGTTTTGAAGCACGTAAAAAAATAGTTGAACAGGCTGAAGCTGAAGGCTGGTTAGACCAGATCCAACCTTACACATTGAAGCCACCTCGTGGTGACCGTTCAGGTGTCATCGTTGAGCCACTTCTTACAGACCAATGGTATGTGAAGATTGCTCCACTTGCGAAACCTGCGATTGAAGCAGTTCAAGACGGTCGTATCAAGTTCGTTCCTGAGCAGTACAGCAACATGTACATGGCGTGGATGAACAACATTCAAGACTGGTGTATTTCGCGTCAATTGTGGTGGGGTCACCGTATTCCGGCTTGGTACGATGCGGAAGGCAACGTTTACGTGGGTCGTGACGAAGCGGAAGTTCGTGCGAAAAACAACATCCCTGCCGATGTTCAGTTAAACCAAGACGAAGACGTACTGGATACCTGGTTCTCTTCAGGTCTTTGGACATTTTCAACCTTAGGCTGGACTGGTGACGAAGCAAAAGATAAAGAGAACTACTTCTTAAATACCTTCCACCCGACTGATGTACTGGTGACTGGTTTTGACATCATCTTCTTCTGGGTGGCCCGCATGATCATGCTGACCATGCACTTCATGAAAAATAAAGATGGCACACCACAAGTACCATTCAAGACTGTGTATGTTCACGGTCTGGTACGTGATGGCGAAGGTCAGAAGATGTCTAAATCTAAGGGTAACGTGCTTGACCCATTAGACCTGATTGATGGTGTAGATCTTGAAACACTGGTACAAAAACGTACCACAGGTTTGATGAACCCGAAACAGGCATCGAAGATTGAAAAATCAACCCGTAAAGAATTCCCTGAAGGGATTCAGTCTTACGGTACCGATGCTGTACGTTTCACCTTCTGTGCGCTTGCAAACACAGGTCGTGACATCAAGTTCGACATGAAACGTGTTGAAGGTTACCGTAACTTTGCCAACAAGATCTGGAACGCAACCCGTTTCGTGATGATGAATGTCGAAGGTCAAACCATTGGTTCAGAAGCACGTCAAGACCTTTGGGAACTCCCTGAACAGTGGATTGTAAGCCGTCTGCAAAAAGCGGAACAAGCGGTGCAAACAGCGTTTGCAACCTACCGTTTAGACTTGGCTGCGCAAGCGATTTACGAATTCATCTGGAATGAATACTGTGACTGGTATGTTGAATTAACCAAACCAGTTCTGAACGATGAAAATGTGTCTGAACAGCGTAAAGCTGAAGTACGTCGTGTTCTTCTTTCTGTGATGGAAGCATCTTTACGTTTGGCGCATCCATTGATGCCTTATCTGACTGAAGAAATCTGGCAAACGCTTGCACCTAAACTCGGTATTACTGGTGAAACCATTATGTTGGCGCCGTATCCTGTTGCTGAGCAAGCACTGATTAATGACCAGGCTGAAGCAGATATGCAATGGCTGCAAGGTTTGATCGGTGCAGTACGTAACATCCGTGGTGAGATGGGTCTAGGTAATGCGCGCTTGTTGCCTGTTCTGCTGCAAAATACAACTGATGCTGAAAAAGCACAGATCGCACGTATTGAACCGTTGTTCAAAGCATTGGCTAAAGTTGAAAGCATTACCTTCTTGGCTGATGGCGAACAACCACCATTGTCTTCATCATCTGTCGTTGGTCACGTATCTGTATACGTTCCAATGAAGGGCTTGATTGACCCTAAAGCGGAATTGGGTCGTCTACAAAAAGACCTGGACAAGGTTCAAAAACAGCATGACCAAATTGCGGCTAAACTTTCGAATGAAGGTTTTGTAGCAAAAGCACCTGCAGCTGTGGTTGAAGGCGAGAAAGTGAAACTTGCTGAGTTTGCTGACCAGTTAGCGAAGATTAAAGCGAATATGGAACAGATTGCGGCGCTTTAAGTGTTGGTAATTTAATCCAATTTGTTATATAAAGGGCTGATTATTCAGCCCTTTATAGTTATGAAACCGATTCAATCTATTACCATCAAAGACACTATAATACCTTTAACAAACCGTAATCTTATTATTATCGGAAATAATGGATCTGGAAAAACATATGTATTGGATAATATTTATAGTGAGATACAGAAACTTGTAAAAGATAGTGACTACTTAGATAAAGAAATTAAAAATAAAAGAAACAATATCCTTAAAGAATTAGAAAATATCTATAAAAATTTTTTATATATATTAGATTTAGATAGCGTCGAATTAGAAACATTAAAAAACAATATTAATTCAACTAGTGATATTGAATTTTCTATTAAGTTAAAAAGCTTACTACAATCTATAAATAACAAACATAATATTTTTCTAGAAAATTACAAAAGTTTTCTTTCTAGTCAAGTAACTGATATTTATACAGAGTTTGACCCAAAACCTGAGATTAGAAGATCTTATAAGAAAAAATACTACTATGAAAATAAAAATCAGTTAAATTTTTATTTAAAGGATCTAAATAGAAAAATATCTAAATTTATCAATTCAACAATTTCATTAAAATTAAATATTGATTTTAATAAACAGCATAAATCTCCTAATTTTGTAGTTAATTTTTTTAATGCAAAGAGAACAACAAATACCGAATCTAAAGAAAATCTTTCAAACATTTCAATTTATACTAACTTTGATAATTTATTTGAGAAATACTTAACCGACCAATTTAAGTCAAATTTACCAATAAAAGAAAATATAATTGATGAAGATTTTGAATATGTAGAGATCAAAAACAATTGGCTAAGCAAGATAGAAAATGATTTAAAATACATATTTGAAGAAGAAGAAACCAAAATTTCATTTGATAAGATACAAAATAAAATTCTAATATTTTCTGGTGAAAAAATTTATAGGCTTGATAGCCTTTCCTCAGGCTTACAATCAATTTTTAAAATCTATTCAAGCCTTTTATTAAGAACAAAAATTATGCAAATAGATCCAGAAGATTTATTAGGAATAGTCATTATTGATGAAATAGATGTCCATCTTCATATCTCTTTGCAAAAGAAAGTTTTACCTTTCCTAATTAAAGCTTTTCCAAGAGTTCAATTTATTGTTAGTACACATTCACCATTTGTTATTACATCAACTAATAACGATACAGTAGTTTATGACATTTCAAGCGGTGAATTCTTTAAAGAAGATTTGAGTCGTTATTCTTATGAATCTGTGATTAAAGGATTATTTCATGTAAATCCTATGAGTTTTGAAATAAAAAAAACTGTTGAAACTCTTAAAAAACTTTTAGATGAAAATCCTATTAATTATGATTCTATAAGATCAAACATTAAAGATTTAATTTCACTTGATAAAAATGGTCAATTAGATAAGAAAGTGAAAAACCTTTATTTACAAGCCATCAATTTACTTGCAGATCATAATCAGTTGGAGGATTTAGATGTTTAAAGTAATTAAATCTGCACGACCTACTGATTGGACTACTAAGAACTATAAAGATCCTATAGTTATTAGGCTATTGAAAAAGGACTTTCACGGAAAATGTTATATCTGTGAACAAAAGCATTTCCCAAATTTAAATGTCGAGCACTTTGTTCCACATTTAGAGGATGAAACTCTCAAGCTTGATTGGAACAACCTCTATTACGCTTGTTCACGTTGTAATTCTATTAAAAATAAATATTACGACGATATGCTAGATTGTTGTAATCAAAATCATTTAGTTGAAGAGTGGATCAAAGTCTATTACAGAATGCCTGATGAAGACATTGAGGTAGTTAATGCTTGTCCCAGTGATAATTTACATTACTCTCAGGCAGAAACTTCCAAAGAATTAATAACTAGATGCTTCAATAATGCAAATAGTGGTATCCAAGAAGTAAGTAAAGAGGATTTAAGAGAGAAAATTATAGAAGTTCATAACGATTTCCTAAATATGAGACGAGAATTTTTTAAAGAACTTGATAACTGGCAAGATGAAGAGAAAATTAAAAAGGCAGATGACATTAAACATCGCCTTAAATCTCATTATGCATTTTCAGCCATTCTTCGTGGCTATTTAGAAAAGGATTCTAAATGGAAGAATGCATTGGATGAAATTGAACAATTAAAGCTTCTACAATCAGCATAATCCTCTCCTTTTAGGCGAGGGAATTTTTCATTATTAAATCTGGAGTTGTTACGCAAATAAGGGATTAAAGCATCCCATGCCTTAAAAACATCTCTAAGCCACTCACCTTCTTGATATACCTCAACCGTTCTTTTTCTACTTTGATCTGCTGTTTTATGGCCAACGTATCTTCATCGATTTGCTTGTACAGGTCAGCAATATGAACCTTGCCTTTCGACTTTTTCACGGCAATTTTGGTTTTATGCGACCACACTAAAGTATCAATTAACGCATCAATTTGACCTTGTAATGTCTGACTCTGCGCATCCAGAGCCAGTTGATAAAACTTCAGTTGCTCTGCATTCAAACCTTTTTGCGAAGGCTCCCTGTCTTGCTCGATCTGGAGCTGCATTTTCAATAAAGCAAATAAATCCTGCTTTTCATAAGCCTCATTGGCATGCTGCAACAATTCTGTCTTTTTTATTTTTTTTACATCATTCGATTCACGGTCAGGGTGAATGATGGCAGCGATTTTTAAATACACAGTTTTCAATGACTGCTCTGTCAGCTTTGCAGCTTGCTCCTGTTTTTCCTGCTGACGTTTTAGTCTGGCTTGCTCACGCGCCTGTTGAAAATGATCATGATGCCATTCTTCAAATGCATCCGTGTCGGTTTGGTCTAAGTCATCTCGATCTTCAAAGAATCTTTCCAGTTCATTTGTTTTTTTCTGATTTTTCCTGAATTGAGCATGTTCATTGAGCTGCTGATAGTAGCTATAAATTTCATTGACCTTATTGGCTTCTTGCGCCGACATCGCCTGTGAGTCTTTTAAATAATCTGCAAGATATTGAATTTTTTCATCCAGCACGACTATTTCCGCCTTTGAAAATTCTGCCTTATGCAAGTGCTTCCATAACTGTGCAAGCTGCTCAAACAAAACCCGATGCAATTCATAATAAACAGGGATAAAAGTTTGCTGTGTATATTGTCGAATCTCTTCCTCAGCCTGTCGCCACTGTTCCAGCTCAAGCTTTTGCTGTTCAATTTTATCAATCAGGCGATCAAGCTTTTTCTGCTGTGGCGAAAGTGCTGTGAATGGCTGAATAATGGTTTTTAAACTGAAAGACATAGCAGAAGAAACAAAAAGAAATCATACCTATATTAAATGTTTCTGCTTGCCTCACATAGTATTTTCAAATCTGCACTACCCAGATTTGTATCAGAATAAATAAAAGCAGACCGAAGCCTGCTTTTATTTATTTTTTGAGAGTTATTCCAGAATTACCCGACCATTTAATGGCTGTACCGGACGGTTGTTCGGATGCCCCATCAATTTGGAAAATTCACTGATCTGCTTGGTAGAAGCCTGCTGAATATCTTTTAGAATCAGCCAGCGTACCCCTTCTGAACACGGAGGTGTGGTCAGTGAACCACTAAAGCGATAATAATCCAGGTTTTTAGGCAGTAGCTGATTGACAGGTTGTGGTGTCTTTAATTCTACTTTTTCGCCCTGCTTTTTCGGCAAACGGTTCCACATGCTTTTCAGCATCTGGCTTTCCTGCCCCTGCTCAAACATCATGCCGACTACTGCCAGCTCGCCTTTGGCATTGGCATGTACAAAGTGAATCTCTAAAGGATAGCTTTTGCCTTTAATCAGGTTTTCACTCGGACTATGCAAATGGAACTGTTTCAGCTCAAAGCGCTCGCCATCCAGCTGCAATTCGCCACCTTGCGCAAAATCCACCTGAACAGTATGACCTTTATTTTCGATCGCATGAATCATGGTGTTATAGCTGAACTTGAGCGGTTCCAGTTCTGCCTTAACTGTTCGTTCAATATTGATCGGTGACTGGTTCAGACCATTACAAGCCGAATATTGCTGGCTCAAAGTCGACCATTGTTCAGGCTGAGTATAATCCCACTCCGCATCTGCCCAGCCTGCTGTACTTAAACCCATAACCGTTAAAAATGTGAATATTTTTTTCACAACACTTCCCTTCCTAGAACCGTAATCAATAATTTTTCATTTAGAAAACAATTTTTTAGAATTATCACTACCTATTTTCAGCCCACAAACTACCGATTTTTACCTAATCTGGGTGATTCACTTACAATTTTCCAAACACTTAAGCCTCTTAGGAGTTAATTTCTTAAAATTTATTAATTAAATTTCAAATAGATAGTTATTTTATTGTATTAAAATCAATCAGCACAAAATGTGATCTGATTCACAATCAGAATGCTGAATATTTATACAATATTTACATGAAACTTCTAGCTTCTTGCTAAATAAACCTGACGATAAAACGCACATAAATCGCTTTATTTTTTAACAATCTATTTTCTATTCATAAACTTACATAAACACAGCAGTAAACAAACCGGCTGCATTGCTAGACTCAGTTCAACGCGTTATATAGGAACCATTTAATGGACTGGGCCTCGATCTTTATTCATGATACGACTTGGGCATTTGCATCAGAGATTTTGCTACGTTGTATGGTGATGTACATCATGATTATCCTGTTTCTGCGCCTGACAGGAAAACGAGGTGTACGGCAGCTTTCAATTTTTGAGGTCGCCATTATTCTGGCCCTGGGTTCGATTGCCGGTGACCCGATGTTTACTGAAGATATTCCGCTGATTCAGGCAGTTATAGTCATGTCGGTGATCATTATCATGTACCGCATGACCACCTGGCTCATGATGAAATATCAATGGTTTGAAGACCTGCTGGAAGGAAAACCAATTTACATTGTAGAAGCTGGTGTATTGGTGATTGAAGAAATTAAAAAAGGCAAAATGTCACATGATGAATTCTTTGCCGAAATGCGTCAGCAAGGCGTAGAGCATCTAGGTCAGGTTCGTACCGGTTTACTGGAAACAGACGGTAAATTCAGTGTGTTATTTTTTAGCGATGATGACGTTAAACCCGGCCTTCCTCTTTTCCCTAAAAACTGCTCTATTGTCAAACAGGTCAAGGCCGAGCAATTATATGCCTGTATTTACTGTGGTCAGGTTCAAAGCCTATCCAAAGCTACCCAGCCATGTCCTCGTTGCACATTCTCGCAATGGGCCGAAGCGATTGACGGCCAGCGTATTACTTAAGTTGATTCAGCATGTGCAAATGAGTAAAAATTTCTGGGAGCTGCCGGATTTTATGCTGAATCTCGTCAGCATCAGGGTGAAAGCCCTGCATCCATAAGGCATGCATTCCGGCATTTTTTGCTCCCTGCACATCATTAACCGGATGATCTCCAATATATAGGCAGCAGTCAGGCTGCACACCTAAACGCTCTGCAGTGATCTGGAATATTTCCGGTTGTGGCTTGCTAAAACCCACCAACCCCGAACTGATAATTTCATCAAAATACGCTTCAATACCCAGACCCCGAATCGTATTTAAACGGGTATCATGTCCGCCATTAGAAACAACGGCAAGCTGATACCCTTGAGCTTTCAGCTGCTTTAATACGTGTTCTGCTTGCGGCATTTCTACGGCAAAACGTCAAAACTGGCTAAACCAGAACTGGGCCAGTTCGTCTATGCTGGGTGGCTTTAACCAGGACATTTCCTGCAACAAGGCATAAGCTGCCGAAGCGCCAATACTGCCATGGGTCAGCAATTCCTTTTTAGGATAACCGCCATTGTCGATACGCCTTACAATCTCGATAATTTTATCAGGCTCGACCTGTGCCAATGCTGGAGCATAATATTCTGCCAGATACTGACTATAGGCCTGTGCAGTCAGATCACGATGGGTCAAGGTATTATCAAGGTCAAATAAAACGGCTTGGATCGTCATAATTTCCAAATTAAAATGTTGAAACTTTCAGTCATGGTAACAGCCCGAAACCGGGTAGATTAGACCTAAAATTGCTAAGTTTTGTTGTTTTAAGCATAAAAAAAGTGATGCTGAAGTATCGCTTTTTTATAGCTTAGATTAGCATTTGAAGTGCAACACCATGTTGTTGCCATAATACCTGACTCGGACTTTTAAAGCCGAGTCTTTTTCTTGGACGATGATTTATACGGTCAGTGATTTCTGAAATGTATTCATCTGT
>NZ_JAGFXZ010000039.1 GCF_019038395.1 Acinetobacter sp. BY419 | reverse complement strand
TAATTGTAATACCACGTGCTTTTTCTTCTGGTGCAGAGTCGATTGCAGCATAGTCTTTCGCTTCGCCGCCGAATTTCTTCGCACATACAGTTGCAATCGCAGCTGTTAAAGTTGTTTTACCATGGTCAACGTGACCAATTGTGCCCACGTTAACGTGTGGCTTATTACGTTCAAACTTAGCCTTAGCCATGTTAATCTTCCTCGTTTACGTCGAACACAATTCTGAGTAAAACCCAGCTCCGACATATCGTTTAAAAAAACCGAACACCAAATACTTGAAAAGCAGACTAAATAGCCTGCTTTTGGAATCTTTTTGCAACAAAGTTGCTAAACTGTAATCTGGAGCTCTTATCGAGATTTGAACTCGAGACCTCTCCCTTACCAAGGGAGTGCTCTACCACTGAGCTATAAGAGCAAATATTAGTACTTCAATGGAGCGGGAGACGAGGGTCGAACTCGCGACATGTAGCTTGGAAGGCTACCGCTCTACCAACTGAGCTACTCCCGCACGATGTTGGTACAAACCACTTATTGAAGTCTTAAAATTGGTGGTGAGGGAAGGATTCGAACCTTCGAAACTTTCGTAGCGGAGTTACAGTCCGCCCCCTTTGACCGCTCGGGAACCTCACCATTTTTACACTTACATCAGTGCTGTTCTTTACTGCACACTACCAAACTTCCAAGATGGTGCCGGCACACGGATTCGAACTGTGGACCTACTGATTACAAGTCAGTTGCTCTACCAACTGAGCTATGCCGGCGTTTCTTAGTGTTTCGTACGTTTCGTATCGGAACGGTGTGCAGTTTAGCAAAACTCAGAATGCTTGCAAGTGTTTTTTTCAAAAAAAACCTCAAAAACTCATAAAATCAAACCATTTGATGATAATTCAACCGCTTTGATCACTGCGCGAGCTTTTATTTGGGTTTCATTCCACTCAGATTCAGGATTTGAGTCGGCAACCAGTCCTGCTCCAGCCTGAACATAGACCTTATTTTTCCGAATAACACAGGTACGAATTGCAATCGACATGTCCATTTCACCATGCCAGCCTAAATAACCGACTGCGCCACCGAAAATTCCACGTTTTACCGGCTCAATTTCGTCAATAATTTCCATAGCACGGATTTTTGGCGCACCAGAAAGCGTACCTGCGGGGAATGTTGCCTTAAAAACATCCAGAGCATCGACATCATCACGTACTTCACCCTGGACATTCGAGACAATATGCATCACATGCGAATAACGCTCGATCACCATTTGATCAGTTACCTGCACTTTGCCAATTTTTGCAATCCGCCCCACATCATTACGTCCCAGATCAATCAGCATGACATGTTCAGCAATTTCTTTTTCATCGGAGAGCAAGTCCTTCTCCAAGGCAAGATCTTCTTCTTTGGTTTTGCCACGTGGTCGTGTGCCCGCAAGTGGACGCACAGTCGCAATACCATTTTCCAGACGTGACAAAATTTCCGGTGAGGAGCCGACAATATGGAATGGCGTATTGTTTTCCAGGGTCTGTCCTTGCACCAGGAACAGATACGGCGAAGGATTAAGATGACGCAGTGCACGGTACACTTGTAGCGGGTCACCATCGAAATCAGACACCATTCGGTGCCCAGGCACCACCTGCATCACATCGCCTGCACGAATATACTCTTTAACCTTTTCCACCGAGGCAATAAAGTTGTCATGTCCAGTGAGGGACTCGAAATGTGGCGGTGTATGCTTTTCAGCTTTAAGGCTAATCGGTGTGGCGAGGATATTTTCCAATTCATTTAATTGTTGCTGTGCTTTTTCATAAGCAGCCGGGTTAGCTACATCGGCATGAACAATCAGAAATAAAGTATCTTTTAAATTATCAAACACGATGACGGTTTTAGACAGCATCATCCAGATATCAGGCAAGCCGACCGGATCTGCCTCAGGTGCATTTTTTAACTTCGGTTCAATATAACGCACGGCGTCATAGCCAAAGTAGCCCACCAGTCCACCAGTAAAACTCGGCAAGTCCGGCAATTCTGCTTGTGTAGGCACCTTAAATTGTGCCTGGAAGTCACGAATATATTGAAATGGATCAGCACAATGCTGCTTTTCAATTGAAGCATCTGCATGCTGTACCGTCAGCTCGCCGGCATTGCAGGAAAATACTGTGGATTCACCTAGGCCAATAATCGAATAACGTGCCCAGTTCTCACCACCTTCTACAGACTCGAATAAATAAGCCTGTTGGTGCTGTTTAAGCCGGGCGAAAATAGAAAGGGGGGTATCGGTATCTGCCAGACGCTGACGATACACAGGAATCAGGTTATAGCCTTGTGCAGCAAGCTGTTGGAATTGTGCTTGAGTGGTCATACGGTTTTTCTCTTTTAAATTAGGTTTGCTCAGTGTGTAAATAGAATTGAACTGAGCGACGCCATCGAAAAACCTTACAACTATTCATTTTCTGTCCTTAGTACGCAGTATTATGCAAGTAATTCTCTTAAATCATCCACAATCTGCTGTGGCTGACAATCTGCAATATTTTCACCATGATTATAGCCATAGCTGACCACAATACAATCAATCCCGGCGCGGCGTGCGGCTTCGACATCATTGGAAGAATCGCCAATCAGCAACACCTGTTCTTTGCTTACGCCATAATGTTCGACACAGTGCAGTAACTGGCGCGGATGTGGCTTACGTTCACTAAACCGGTCTCCGCCAATGGTATCGGCAAAATAATGGGCCATATCCAGTGTTTCTAAAATACTACGGGCTGGAAGCTCGGGCTTGTTGGTCACACAAATCAGGGTTTTCCCCTGCTTTTTTGCCCAGTCCAGAAATTTCAGGACTCCTGGAAAAGGAACGGTATCAACACAGGGATCGACATTATAAATATCCAGAAAAGTGCTTAAGAGCTCCTGATGCTGTACTGGGGTGACTTCACCGACCAGATGCTGCAACACACTCTCACAGAATATCGAAGTTCCCTTGCCCACCCAGGTACGCACCTGCTCTTCTGTCACCGAGGGCAATTGCAGCACATTCAGGCTCATATTCATGGCGCGATACAGATCATGCGCTGAATCCACCAAAGTACCATCCAGATCAAACAAGATCAGTTCGCGCTTTTCTAATTGTGCAATAGACATACCCGGCCCTCTTTTATAATGTTCGCAGCCACAAAAAAGGCATGCGCTGTGCATGCCTTGATTGTAACCAATCATCGGCTTATTTAAATAACAACCAAGCCATAATTGCCAAAATAATCAGCACAATCACTGAAATCAGACCAACAGACACATTTTTCTGGGTTTCTTTTTCCTGCTCTACGCCTGACACAGGTTGCTCAACCGGAATTGGCGTAGGCTCTGGTTTCACTGCAGTAATGTCCACGCCTTCTGGAATAGGTGCTGGTTTTGGAATACCGACATTGGTTGGCATGCCGTCACGGGTCAACTGCACCGAAGCATCACGCTGTTTCAGTTCCGGTATCCCCTGATCATTCATTTGCTGGGCAGGTGTAGGCTCTGCAACTTCAACCTGTTCTACGACTTTTTCTGCTGTTGCTTCAATTTCTGGTGCAACATCTACCGCAGTCTCAGGCGCCAGTACCGAAAATTTCAAGCTGGCAAACTGAACAATGTCACCCTGCTTTAATAAGGTTTCCTGTGCAATCTGCATATCATTGACAAAAGTGCCGTTAGATGAACCCAAATCCTGCACCCAGAGTGCATTATCTTTCAGTAAAAATGCCGCATGCTTACGGGAGATTTCCGCAGCCTGCAACACCATATCCGCAGCCTGATGACGCCCCACCAGCATGTCATGGTCAATGCTAATTTCCTGTCCTGTTAAGTCGCCTGTAATCGCGTGTATTTTCCAAGTCATGAAAGTTACTTCTCTGTTCTCTTTGACATTATCATAACATGCTGCCTGCAAATGCAAATGACTTAGCTTTTCGGTCTAAGTGTGGTTGTTGTAACAGTATTTTTACTTTTTTCTACCTGCTGGACGGGTTGTGTCACTAATGGCTGAATGACTGGCTCAATCGCAACCGGTGTGACTACAACACTGGCTGGCTGCGCCTGAACCGGTGCTGTCGGCACAGTTTGATAGGTCGAGTTTTGCAGTGGTGTTTTCGATACCGGAATTCTCTGTTGATACACATCTTCAACACTTTCAGGCAACTTGGAAAAGTTGCCATCTGAATCGAGTGCAAGTTGCAGACTATATAACTGACTATAGCGTTGCTGGGTCAGTTTGCGTACTGCATTTTTATCACCAACGATAGTGGGATGGATAAAGATCAGCAGGTTACGCTTCTGATTGGATTTACCTTCGGAACGGAATAAACGCCCCACGCCTGGAATAGCACCCAGACCAGGCACGGCCTGACGGCCATAACGGGTATTGTCCGAAATCAGACCGCCCAAGACAATGGTCTGTCCATGTTCGGCCAGAATTGAAGTTTTAATGGCACGTTTGCTCGTCACCAGATCCTGTGCCTGTCCTTTACTGTCCTTGACATCAGAAACTTCCTGTTCGACTTCCAGACGTACCGTGCCATCTTCACCAATATGCGGAACGACCTTTAAAGTAACACCGACATCCTTACGCTCAATGGTGGTATAAGGATTAACAACACCGCCCACACCCGTAGACACCGAACCGGTGACAAAAGGCACGTTTTCACCCACCACGATATAGGCTTCTTCATTGTCCATAGTCACAATCGACGGAGTAGACAGCAGATTGGACTTGGTATTTTCTTTTAAGGCCTGAATAATCGCGCCATACAGACGGCGCGAACCATCACTGCCTTCACGATAGTCACCGAGTACCAGAGAGCTGCCCGCTCCGATTGAACTTACCGCACCAGCACCACCACCCGTCAGATAACCGGCCGCAATCTTTTTCAGACTCGTACCAAAATTATCAAAATTAACCAGGCCTACACCACTGCTGATATCGCCCAAAGCCCATTGTACGCCCAGCTGATCGGCATCTGTGCCTTCAATTTCAATAATGGCCGCTTCAATCAGTACCTGTTGACGGCGGATATCCAGCTGATTGATCGCCGATTCAATTTCCCGCATCAATTGCGGATCGGCTTTAACCACCAGAGAGTTTTGGGTGGCATCAGCAATAATACTCACCCCATTGGCATTAAAGCTGCTAATTCCACCTTGCTCATTATTCATGCCGGTATTCAGCTGAATACCTGAAGAGGAAGTATTATTCCCGGTCGTATTACCGCTACTGCTACTACTTAAATCACTACTGGAGCCGAGTAAGGATGAACTCGAGGAGGTGCTGCCCGAATTAGAATTACTGCTCACCGCCTGTCCGGTCACCAGACCCTGCAAGATTTCGGCAAGGTTCTTGGAACTGGCATATTTCAGACGAAAAACCTTTAAGCCGCCCAAACGGTCTGCAGCCGGGACATCCAGGGTTTCAATAATCTGGCGTACCCGTTTGCGCGTGGTTGGATCACCCTTGATGATGATCCGGTTGGTGCGTATATCGGCAATCACCCGTATTCGAGAACCATGGACATCCTTGGCTGCACCGGTTGACGTCATGGATTCAATCAGGCTAATCATCTCTTCTGCCTGACTGGACTGCAAAGTCACCGCTTCAATATCATTCTGGCCTGTACCATCCAGATTCCGGACTATAGTTTCCAGCTGGTAAATATTGCTGGCACGATCCGATACGATCAGGGCATTGGTACCCGGCACCGCCGCCAAATGCGCAAATTGCGGCATCAGGGGACGCAATGCAGGAATCAGGTCATTTGGATTGGTATTTTCCAGCCAGAGTACCCGCGTTACAATCTGGTCACCCCGGGCACGGCTGCGGGGATCATAGGGAATACCCGAATTTTTGACATTACTGTCCGGAATCAGCTTGATGGTATTGCCGGAAGGAATGGCCACGACCCCATTAACATTCAACACGCCTAAAAACAGGTCATAGACTTCATTCTTGTTCAGTGCTTTATTGGAAATGACCGTTACGTTGCCACGTACCCGCGGATCGACTGCGAAGTTCTTGCCAGTAATATCTGCCACTTCATTAATGAATGCAGTCAGGTCGGCGTCCCGAAGATTGATTTTCCAGGTTTGTGCATAACTTGCCGTACTGACCACGGCCATTAAGGGTGCCGCCGCACAGAAGGCCCATGCTGATCGATTATTATTAAATAAAGCCATAAACTTATATGTTTCCTAACCCTATAGGTGATGACATATCACTTAAAATCTTGTTGTATGGTCATCACCTGATCACCACGTTTTATTTCGAGTTTAACCTGACCTTCACGTCGGGCCTGTTCCAGTAATTGTGCTTCTGTCTGTCCCTGGCTTAGCGTTTGACCATTCAGAGACATTATTCGATCTCCAGGTCTCAAGCCAAGTCGATTGCGTAGTGCAGCCGGTGTGCGGGCAGTCACTTCATACCCACCTTCCGAGGCACTCACCCCCATATTCTGTAAATACTGATCGCGGTTTTCCTGCATCTGCTGGATTGCCCGGCCAATTTCATTCTGGGGTGAAACTGTATTTTCCTGCCCTGCCCCTGTAACCGGTGGGCTCATACCCGGAGCTGCCTGAGTCTCAGGTAGGACGGACTGATTCAGACCATTTTCCAGCCCTTTAAAGAAAACTTCCTGAGTCGCTCCGCCAGAACGGCGCAGTACAACGCGATCCCAGTACACGTCAGCCAATTCCAGACCGCTATCACCCAGCTTGTCTCCGATACGATAAATATCCACCTGATCATTGATCTTGATTACTGCAGACGAGTTATAACGTGGATTAGCCACTACCACCCCTTGCAAAATGATATTCGCAGCCTCCACCACAATTACACTTTGTGCACTTTCCTGAAACAGGGAAAAGGCAGCGATATTCGGTATTTGTGGCTGTTGCGAGCCCAGCTCGACCCGCTCCAGCTGCATCGCCTGGGGGGGCGCCACCAGCAACCAGAATAGTGCGGCCAGCTTCCAGCATAAATACAGGATCAGCAGCAGCAAAACCGCAGGTGCAACACGATTAACCTGTTTAAGGTCAATATTTTTTAAAGCTTCGAGTGAAACCGCCATCAGTTGATGCCTCCCATAAGGGGCTGGCGGGTACTAATCACAAAAGTATCCAGTCCTGCTTTCCCCTGATAGGATGGTGCATTCATTAAAAAGCGTTGGGTGAGCTGGATATCCAGCATCATGCCGGGATCAAGCTTGATATTCAGCATACGTTGATCACGGCTGTCTCGGACATCGAGTAGCAACTGTCCATTTTCATCTGCCAGCGTTCCTGTCAAGGCAGGTATGTTCATGCGTTCCTGGCGCTGGGCAAAGGTATAAATCAGCTCGCCACCCGCCCATTGCATTTGTCCGGCCACCTGACTGAAGCCCTGTTGTGGCTTATATTTAAAATCCAGATCTTTGAGTTGAATTGCAGTGCTTGGCCATTGCCAGTCCGCAATTTTTTTTAAGGTTTCAGCAGCAACCTGCCCTTCAAGATTTTTAACAATAAAAGATTTATTCAGACCGTAGGCCATAATCCCGGAAAGCTGGGTATTGCCACTATGCAAATCTACATGTGCTCCAATTCGCAGCAACAGTAAATCCAGAGGCCGCACTTTCCAGTTCAGACTGCCCCGAAGATTGCCTTTTTTCCAGTCCGCACTTCCCTGCCAGATATTTCCGTTTACATTATGCAAAGTCTGGTTATTTTTATAAAATTTTGAAATTAACCAGGCTGCTGGCACTTGTAATACGACAAAAACAAAAAATGCCACAAGAGCAAGGATCAACCATCTTAAAGTTTTTGGTTTATTGCTCATCCCCACCACGACCAATAGTTCAAGTCCAGATCCCCATTTATAATTTTTTCCTTATACCTACACATTATGCACACTTTTTTCCTAACGCCAATTCATAGATATAAAAAAACCAAGCAGAGATGCTTGGTTTTTTATCATAGACTGTCTGTATGACAGCCTAATGACTCTATCAAATAAAGGCTTAGATCAGGAAATCTTCCAGCTTTGCACCTTTTTCCAGTTCTGCTACTAACCAGCGCGGTTGTTTACCACGGCCAGTCCAGGTGTCATCCGGATTGCTTTTGCTACGGTAACGTGGTTCAACCGACTTGCGTGATGATTTCTTGCGTTTAGACGCACCAAACTCAAGTAACTGCTCAACGGTCATACCAACTTTCTCGGCAACTGCCAAGATTTGCTGATAAGCGTCTTCAATTTCTTGATCTTTTTTTGAAGCAATCAGCGATTCTGCTTCTGCTTGTAAACTTTTTAACTCTTCTACTGATAAATGAGTAATATCTGGCATAATGCTCTCCGAAAAAATAATATTATTCGTTTTGTTAAATAATAGCCCCATCATATTTATATTAAATAAAACATTCAATATAAAACCTTAAAGTAATAACAATAAAGTTTAAAAAAAATTACAAATTAAAATGATCTCTTCATTTTTAAATTTCATGTTGAACGCTTAATTCAAGCATTTTGATTTTTTCACGAATATATTGTGGAATTTCTGTTTTCTGCATAGTTGTTTTATCAACACAGACAATAACTGCTTCTGAAGTGGCGACAATACTTTGCTGTTTTTCACTCCATAATAAATAGTGCATTCTGAATGCACTATTCCGGATTTCTTCAATACGTGCTGCAACTTTTAAATGATCAGGAAAAATCACCGGTCTTAAATAACGGCACTGATTTGAAGATACTACTGTAACTACTGATTCATTGCTTAAATCTAATAGCCCCCAATAAGCCAGCCGCGCATTTTCGACATAACGGTAATACATGGCATTATTGACATGTCCAAAGGCATCCATGTCGCCCCATGCCACAGGTTGTTCATAAATGACGGGATATTGTTTTAATTCTGACATCACTATTCTCAAGTTTTAATTTCTATAAAGTTTACATTGGATTCAAATACTGCATTGAGCTGCTGCAGCAAGTCTTCCCGATCCTGTAAGGCAGCTTTAATTCTTAAATAGCTCATACGAATATCATCTGGATACAAGTCGAGTAGCTGCTGGGCTTGATCCGTATAGCCTGTCGCTTGTAACACATGCCATTTTGCAAAGCTTAAGATTGGCAATGCCGGATATTTGGCTTCCCAGTGCGAAATCTGCTGTGCAATTGCGTCATAATCTGGATTTTGACGCAATAACTGTTGCTGGAACCATAAATAAAAAACATCCTGATTAAACTGTTGTTCCAGTAAATGAATTGCAAGCTCTTCATGCTCGACACTCATTTCAGGTATTCTAAATAATAATTTCAACCATAATAATTTGACTGAATAGTCACGATCAAATATTTGTGGTTTTAAATCTAAATAACGTTGTTGTAAATAAATTAAATCTTCTTGTGTGGCTTGGTCATAAGCCAATAGTAACTGTTCAAGCCATGACTTTTTTACTTCCTGGTCTAAATGCCCATATTGAGTTGAGCGTAAATATAACCAGGGGAACTGCAAGGCAAATACCCCCCATAATGCGACAAGTCGCTGCTCATAGGCTGTTTTAACTTGAACTAACCAAGGTGATAATTCATGCTGATTTAAAAACTCTAAATGGGTAAGTGCTTGTTCACCTTGCTGTTGTGATAAATAAATTTCAATCCGCTGTAATTCTGCCAACTCAAATGCCATCGGACTAGACTGATTTAAAGCAGTTAATGCCTGAGTATACTGCTGCTGTCCCCAAGATAAACGCGCATCAATAATATGCTGGAGCAAGCCCGATTTAGAAAAAGACTGCTGAATAAAATCCCGCTGATCCTGCGCAGCATTTAATAACCAAATTACGGCCAACTGTTCATAAGGATGCAAGCGGGAAAAACTAAATACTGTTTCAGTCTTACGCTGTTCACGGCTACGATACTGCTTGATGGCATACCAGCTACAATGGATCAGAAAACTCACGCTCACCAGTGATGCGGCCAAAAACCAGAGGGTGGTTTGCAGCTGCCATTCGCGCCAATACAGATAGACATAGCCAGCCCCATGTCCATAGCTCAGGATACTCAGCCCAGCAATGCCAAGTAAGCAGACAAATAAATAGGCCAGCAGGATCTGTTTCATAAGCAATTAGCCCACTAGGGTGCGTGTGTTTAATAATGGCGTCGGAGTGATCGGTGTAGCCTTGATTTGATTCAGTTGCTGAATCCAGCGCTGGCTCTGCGCATCCGGCAATTGCTCCAAGACTTCAATCACGGCATTCAGTGCTTGCTGAAAGGCGACAGATTGATCTTGCTGCAAAGTATTTTGTGCAATCAGTAAACGCAGCTGGGCCTCTTTAAGCACCAGATGCCGTTGCATCAAAACTGTACTTGGCTGATCTGCGGATTCGATCTGAATCCAGCGCTGCCAAAAAGAGCGCTGAGTCTCGGGCTGCTGCCGATACGGCGTTTGAATTTCTTTTTCAATTTCAGCATCCATCTGCACCAAGACTTCTTTCAATTTACTCTGCTGCGCCAATCGGCTATTTACGAATTTTTTCAGCATCTCCTGATCTTTTACAATCACTTGCTGAAAACTGCTCACCAAGGCGGGCGCCAAAACATAGTCATCCAGCTCGTTGGATAACTGATTTAATTTTTCAATTGCAGTCGCGTATTGTTGCTGTTGCAGGACAAATTCGATCAGATCCAGTTGTTGCTGCACCAAGGCAATATCATTTTGCGTTTCAGCAGCTATCGCTCCAGCTACTGGCGCTTTCGCTGAAGTGGAGCCAGCATTTTCCTGCTGAGCAGAAATCTGGCGTTTGAAAGCTACGAGCTGATCATTGAGATTGGCATTTTGCTGCTGTAACTGAGCAATGTTGTGATTCAGTTCAGTCTGTACTGTATTAAGAACGTAGAAGTCGTAGCTGAGCTTGACGAGCCACGCCATAATCAAGATGAACAATACAATGAATAGTTTCTTCATGCGTTCCCTAATATCAGCCTCATTTTTTGCAAGATCGTATTCGCCTCTAAATCATCGATTTGTACGAATTGAAAACCTGCCTGATGCTGCTGTTGATATACCCCAAGAATAGTAGCCAAACGTGGCCCCAAAACCAAATAACAGGCGTGCTGTATTAACTCTGCATTATCCTGCATGAGTGCCAGCCAGTTTAACCAGCTTGCTTCACTGGTCACCAGAACTGCAAAGCGCTGCTGCATCTCAAGCAATGCCAGATTTTCTGTCAAAATCGTTGCCGTTGTTTCAGGACATTGCCGCCGGTATAAAATAAAATTTAAAACTTTAATACTGCTGGCACGTAAGTGGTCCATCATAAACTGACGACCACCTTCTCCGCGCCAGAAAGCGACATTCGAGCCAGCAGCCAACTGCTTCAACACCGCTAATTGCAACATGCCTTCCGAGGTTTCAACCTCAGGCACATGACTGTGAATACCATAGCAGGCCAATGCCTGCTCAGTGGCTTTACCTACTGCCACCCAATGTACCTGCGTCAAAGCCGAGAGCGCGACTCCCGCCTGCTGTAAATATTGCATGCCAATCTGGGCAGCCGTCGGACTAACCACGACAATAATCTTTGCCTGCTCCAGCTGCTGATACAGACCTAACAGTTCATCGGAATAAGGCACGGCATGCAGTTCAAGCAAGGGTAATTCTAAAACAGAAACCTGCGCTGCCTGTAACTGCTGAGTCAAGATTGCAGCACGGTCTCTGGGGCGAGTATTAATCAATAACATCAGTGGGAATAGAGTGCTTTTAGTAACTCGCCCGCACCTTGATCGAGTAGTTTTTTGGCCAATTCCACCCCCAATTGCTCCGCTTCGGCAATTTTCCCCGTGTGCTGTGCACGCAGCAAAATTGCTCCATCGACACTGCCGACACGGCCTTCCATTGAAATTATCCCCTCTTGGAGCGTGGCATAGCCGGCAATTGGCACCTGACAGCCACCTTCCAGATAGGCATTAAAGGCACGTTCAGCACGTACGCAAGCATCCGTGTCTGCATGCAGGAGTGGCTGAATCAAGTCCAGCACTGCCTGATCATGGGTACGACATTCCAAGCCCAGCGCACCTTGTCCCACAGCAGGCAGACTGATTTCAGGTGTCAGAGTATGACGGATACGTTCTGCCAGGCCCAAACGTTTCAAGCCGGCACTGGCCAGAATAATCGCATCATACAGACCTGCATCCAGCTTGGATAAACGAGTGCCCACATTACCGCGCAGGTCAATGATCTCAAGATCGGGACGCTGTTTTAAAATCTGGGTCTTACGGCGCAAGCTCGAGGTTCCGACTTTGGCGCCTTGTGGTAGTTCCTCAAAGCTGGCATAAGTGTTCGACACAAAGGCATCCAGCGGATCTTCACGTTCACAGATTACCGCCAGACCGAGACCTTCTGGCAAGGCCATCGGGACATCTTTCATAGAATGCACGGCCAGATCCGCACGGCCATCCAGTAAAGCGGCTTCTAATTCTTTTACAAATAATCCCTTTCCACCAATTTTGGCCAGTGGTGTATCCAGAATTTTATCGCCCTGTGTAACAAAAGTGACTAACTCGACCTGCAAACCAGCGTGCAAATCTTGTAGGCGCGCACGGATATGTTCCGCTTGCCAAAGCGCAAGTGGACTTTGTCGAGTTGCAATTTTTAGGGTCTTCATAAATTTCAATAACAGTAAATGAGAACAATAGTCTAAACTTAACCTGCTCACTTGAAAATGCAAGTGAATTTATACAAGTTTCCACTGAATGCTCTCATTCATCCCCCCTGCTACAGCTTTTGAATCCGATCCCTTAAAAAGGGTAAATGTCGCCGACTGACTGCCAAACGGTCGTCCAGCTCACGACAACGCACCTGATACTGACCTGAACTGACCACTTCCAGACCATCCAGATAATTCACCGAGATCAAGGCATTACGGTGAATCCGGATAAACTGGTTCCCAAATTCCTGCTCTAACTCCTTTAGAGTTTCATCAATCAGTACGCTGCCGTTTTTATGGCGTACAGTGACATATTTCTGATCCGCCAGAAAATAATAGATATTTTCAACTGGCACCAATTCGACACCACGATAAGTCTTTGCCGCAATCTGCTGGCGGCTGATATTGATTTCGTCCATATTTTCTTTTTGTTTTAGTTGGCTCATTTGAGCTTGGGTAAGTTTAGTTAAGTGCTCTAAAACCTGTGCCAATTCCTGTTGCATCACCGGTTTAAGCAAATAGCCTTCGGCATTTGATTTAAATGCATCCAGCGCGTGTTGGTCATAGGCCGTACAAAAGACGATGGCCGGCATTGGATCCAGTTGACGTAAATATTCCGCACAAGCTAGTCCATTCATTTCAGGCATTTGAATATCTAACAGAATAACATCAGGTTCGTATTGGTGAGCCAGATCAATCGCCTGACGGCCATGGCTTGCTGTCGCCACCACATCATGTCCCAGTTGAGAGACCAAACGTGATAAACGCTCGACGGCCAGAGGCTCATCATCACAAATCAGGATGTCCATTTCTCCTCCTTACCCAGTTAACATCATCAAATGCATGATAAAGCTAACTGCGATTTCTTTGATTTATTTTTATTTATATTGATATCGCACTACCGTCGTAAACATCCCTTCGCCGGCAAAGGTTTGAAAAGTCATACTGGGCCCGTAATAAGCTTGCAGGCGCTGTCTGACATTTTCTATTGCAATTCCATGTCCCTTTTTTAAAGTTTTATTATCCTGCGTATAAGGGTTGGTTATAATGATATTAATTTGATTTTGCAATATTTCAACCAATATGCTTATGGTACTCTTTGTGAGAATTTTTTCAACTCCATGGAAAATACTATTTTCTAGCAGTGGTTGTAAAGTTAATAATGGAATTTGTACTTGTGAGTATAAGTCTTTGTTTTCTAACTTCCATTCAACCTGTAGACGCTCACCGAGGCGAATTTTCTCAATCGCCAGATAACGCTGACACAAATCGATTTCTTCTTGCAGGCTGACCAGTTTTAATTCCTGAAAACTGGCACGAAGCAGCCGTGACAGATTCAGCAGCATTTGTTCAGCTTTGTCCGGATCAATGCTAATCAGGCTGATTACACTGTTCATGCTATTAAACAGAAAATGGGGCTGAATCCGGGCTTGCATCGCCTGAATCCGGGCATTCAGCTCACTATGCTGCTGCTGCTCCCATTGCTCACGCAAGTAAAGATAGCGAAAACAGAAAGTACCTAACAAAATTCCCAGACTTAGGTGGAGTCCGACCTGCTCTAGAGCAATCGCCAGGTTTAAATCCTGAAAATTAAAACTCTGCCCAAAATGGATCAAGGTATTCAGACTCACTGTGGTGAGCAGTACAATTGCCTGTAACAGTAAAAATCCGGAAATCAAGGCCAGCTTAATGCCCATTCGCTGAAAGGCCTGATGGAATAATTCCACCAGTGCTGCAAAACATAACAGGATCCAATTGATATACAGCATATATTGAATTAGATTCAGCAGATTCAAGGACTGCCAGGACTGCGCTTCTGCCAGTGCCAAGATCATCGCCAAAATATTGCCGCCGACAAACAGTTCCAGCAAATAGTGCAGATTGCCGATCTGGCTAAAAAAATAGGAACTCTGTGCTTGCCTGTTCATAGATACGAAAGATTGAGTAGATGTGACTTCGGCAAGAGGCTTTGAATTTGTTATACTCTTTTTCGTTCTACTGCTTTTAATCTGATTGAGCCGACATGACCACATCTTCTAATTCCTCTAATCCATCACAAGCCCAAACTTCGGGCATGTGGGGTGGTCGTTTCTCTGAAGCGACTGATGCTTTTGTTGCTGAATTTACAGCATCTGTTCAATTTGACCAACGTTTTTATAAACAAGATATTGCAGGCTCGATTGCCCACGCAAGCATGCTGGCAAAAGTAGGCGTACTGACTGAACAGGAACGTGATGACATTATCGAAGGTCTAACTGCTATTCAAGCCGATATTGAAGCAGGTAAGTTCGAATGGCGCATTGACCTAGAAGATGTACACATGAACATTGAGTCACGCCTGACTCAGCGTATCGGCATCACTGGCAAGAAACTGCATACTGGCCGTAGCCGTAATGACCAAGTGGCCACGGATATTCGTTTATATGTACGTGATGAAATTGATGCCATTTTAAAATTATTAGAAAAATTACAAAAAGGCATTTTAAGCTTGGCAGCTAAAAACACCGACACCATCATGCCGGGCTTTACCCATTTGCAAACGGCACAGCCAGTGACCTTTGGTCACCATTTAATGGCCTGGTTTGAAATGCTGGTACGCGATTCAGAGCGTCTGATTGACTGCCGTAAGCGTGTCAACCGTATGCCGCTCGGGTCTGCTGCACTTGCCGGCACCACCTATCCAATCGACCGTGCTTATACTGCTGAGCTATTAGGTTTTGAAGCCGTTGCTGAAAACTCTTTAGATGCAGTATCAGATCGTGATTTCGCAATTGAATTTAATGCTGCTGCATCTTTAATCATGATGCATTTATCACGTATGTCTGAAGAACTGATTCTATGGACTTCAGCACAGTTCAAATTTGTGAATATTCCGGATCGCTTCTGTACTGGTTCTTCAATCATGCCGCAGAAGAAAAACCCGGATGTACCTGAACTGGTCCGTGGTAAAACCGGCCGTGTCTATGGCGATTTAATGAGCCTGCTCACCCTGATGAAAGGCCAGCCATTAGCCTATAACAAAGACAATCAGGAAGACAAAGAACCATTGTTCGATGCAATTGATACCGTTCGTGGGTCGTTGATGGCATTTGCCGACATGATTCCTGCGCTGGTTCCAAACATTGCTGAAATGCGTGAAGCAGCATTACGTGGTTTCTCCACTGCGACTGACCTGGCGGACTACCTGGTGAAAAATGGCGTGGCATTCCGGGATGCGCACGAGATTGTGGGTAAAGCAGTTGCGCTCGGGGTTCAGGAATCGAAAGACCTTTCTGAACTGACGCTCGAACAACTGCAACAGTTCTCTGACCTGATTCAGGCAGATGTATTTGAAAAAGCCTTAACCCTTGAAGCTTCTGTGAATGCACGCAACCACATTGGTGGTACTGCACCTGCGCAAGTCGAAGCTGCGATTGCACGTGCTTATACTCGCTTAGAAAACCTTTACGCCTAAGGAAGACCGATATGTCTCGACAAGTATTTTGCCGTAAGTATCAAAAAGAAATGGAAGGCCTAGACTTTGCACCGTTCCCAGGTGCAAAGGGTCAGGAACTGTTTGACAACGTGTCTAAACAGGCTTGGCAGGAATGGTTAAAGCACCAGACCACGCTGATTAATGAAAAGCGTCTAAATGTGTTTGAACCTGATGCGAAAAAGTTTCTTGAAGAACAGCGTGAAAAGTTCTTTAACAATGATGCATCCCTAGAAAAAGCTGAAGGCCTAAAGCCTGAGCAAGGATAAGCAGAGCACTGCTCTGCCCTTGCGCAAGATGAGAAGCTATGCCTCTAGTGAAAATCGAATGCACTGCCTTATTTTTCTGCAAGACAAGCGAAGCGCGTAGTTTTAATTGTCATAAAGGGAATCCATTAAGGGTTCCCTTTTTAGTTTAAGAAGCCCCACTCCACCCGAACGCAAGACGAGAAGCTAGGCTTCGAGTGAAAAACTAAAGCACTGCTTTTCTTTTTTAAGCAAGACAATCGCTGAAAGCGCGCGTAGGCTTGAATTAAAAAAGAATCTCCATTATGGGGGATTCTTTTTTAATGCGTTGCTCTAAAAATTACGCAAGAAAAGGACTTTAATAAAAAACAAATCCTCATCACTGAGGATTTGTTTTTTAACCTGCTCTAAAAGTTAGACAAGCCGAAGCACGTAGTTTCAACTGTCGAGGAGGAGTCTAACAAGCTCCTTTTTTTAACGACTTGCATACTGCCCTGTCATATCGCAAGACAAACACCGGAGGTATGCGTAGGTTTTTATCTGAAAAGATTCTCTTTTGAGGCTCTTTGTCATTCTCGAGACTCGCCACTCTCCCCTGACAGAGCTGTCCACTTTTAAGAACAGATTAATAACGTGCACCAGAACATTTATATCTTGAGTTGAGGGTTTTGATCAGGTAACCAGAGTTGCTCTGCACGTTTGTAGCTAACAACTGGGCTATCAAAAAGGATTTTCACCTACTCTATTCCCCTGATCTAGTCAGCTACTATCCTGCTGAAAAACATTTAGATTTGTATCAAAATCATAGATTGTAAATTCCATATACAGAGTGATCACAAAACACAACAATCTGCTACAAGAAGTCATATGATTTTGAAAAAGTGTCTCTCTATAATGAGCTCTAAGAAGAAGATGAGACATCTTTGAATAACTATAATAATAAGTAACAAATACCCCGATTTTATCCCAGTTCTTCCCCCAAAGGCTGGGTATTTTTTTGCCTGTGATTTACTATTTTTTTTGATGATTGAGTCACATAAAAAAAGCCCCTTTCAAGGAGCTTATTCTTTTATTTCAATTAAGGCTGTTTCAGATATGGCCAGGCTGCTTTGAGATAAATAAACATCGACCACAAAGTCAGCACCACTGCGGTATAGAGCAAGGCATAGGCCAGCATTTCCAGCGGCGGCCAGTTCAACAGAAATACTGTGATGGCAATCATCTGGAAAGCAGTTTTGTATTTACCCACCGTTGAAACCGCGACATTGGTCCGCGCACCCAGTTCTGCCATCCATTCACGCAAGGCCGAAACAGTAATTTCACGCGAAATAATCACAATCGCGGCAAAAGCCATCGACATGGAAGGCTGCCATTGCACCAGTACAATCAGGGCAGCTGCGACCATCAATTTATCAGCAACCGGATCGAGAAACCGTCCAAAAGCAGAGGTCTGATTTAAGGTTCGTGCCAGATAGCCATCAAACCAGTCCGTCACTGCAGCCACCACAAAAATCGTGGTCAAAATAATATGCCGCGTCATATCGGGGTTATAAGCATCAAAACCCATTGCAGGCGGCCAGTATGCCACCAATAAAAATACCGGAATAAGAGCGATACGCGCCAAGGTCAAGATATTTGGAATATTCAGGATACGACCTGTAGTCATAGACACCGCCAATTGTTCCCCTCATGTACGATGAAAATGCACACTTTTTTAGAGGTTTGATCCATCATTAATAGGCTTCACTTTATACGAATTGACTGTCAGTGTCACTAGGCAAACACCGTCACTGTTTGTCTTGCCATCGCAATCAGGCGATTTTCGGCATCCCAGAGATAGGCATGTTCCGTTGCATAACCATCCGCAGCATGGTCAGTAAATACTTTATATTTAAACCAATCATGCAATTGATGTTGAACCGGATGCACGTAAGTTACGGTCCAGGTCAGACTACTGGCTGGTGCCATACTTTTAAACATCGGTAACACACCGGGCGGCCAGATATCAAAGATTGCCATCAGGTCTGCGACCAGAAATTCACGATTGCCATGCTTTTCGGGATGAAAACGGCACCAGCCACCAAAGTCCGGCCGTGAACTGGCACTACAGGGTAAATTGACATCCGCCCAAGCGATTTCAAAATGGTTATAACACTCTGGCATGCCGTACCCTGCAGGAATCTGTAACAACCGCTCAGGCACCGCATAGTCAGGGGCCTGAGCTTCTTGCTGTACCTGAATCTCTGAATCACGGAAGATGCCAAAACTGGCAATCAAAATACTTTGCACGGCATTGTCCTGCCATAAGCGCACTTCAAGCGTGGTCACCGACTTGCCCTGCCGCAGAATTTCAGCACTTAGTCGCACTTTGGCTTGCTGAATCGGACCAACAAAAGTCACACTGCAACTGAGCAGATGTTTGGCTGGATCATTGACCTGTGTGACTGCCTTTTGCATCATCATCGCGGCAGCCAGACCGCCATACAGGGTGCGTCCCTGTAACCATCCTTGTGGGAATTCTATCCATTCCTGTTCGGCAATTTGTGCATAAAGTGCATGCAAAGACATGTTGATCCCTCGGTGAGTCTTGATGCTCACTATATTGGGCAAAATTTCTAATGTTGTGAATGCCCTGTGACCCATGCGTCAATGCGCACTTTTGCCCTTGCATTCGAGTCTCAAATTATTCATGCAACACTTTATAGATCATCCGGGCCATGACTGAACCCAGTCCCGGCACCAGTTGCAGATCTCTCTCCGATGCTTTCAGCACGCCCTGAATCCCGCCAAAATGGGTTAGCAGGTCACGACGGCGTTTTGGCCCCAGTCCGGGAATCACTTCCAGTATCGATGAACCGCGTTTTTTATCACGTTTGGCACGATGCTTGGTAATCGCAAAACGATGCGCTTCATCTCGCACCTGTTGAATCAGATGCAATGCCTTATGATCTTCAGGTAACTGAATTTTGCTGCCATCGGTAAAATGCAGAGTTTCCAGACCAGGTTTACGTCCTTCACCTTTGGACACACCGACCATAAAGGCCTCCAGTCCCAGTTCCTGCATCACCTCCATAGCCATATGTAACTGCCCCTTGCCGCCATCAATCAGTAACAAGTCCGGCAGCATGGCTTTTTTATAGCGACGGGTCAGTGCCTGACGCATGGCGGCATAGTCATCGCCAGCCTGAATATCATGAATGGAAAACTGGCGATAATCGCGCTTACGTGCCCCACCACTATCAAATACCACACAGGATGCAACAGTATCTTCACCCATGGTATGCGAAATATCGAAGCACTCAATCCGGTCCACCGGACGGCCGACCACCTGTTCCAGCTGATGAAAACGCTCGTTTAGTTCAAGATGATTGGCCAGTTTACCCTGAATCGCATGCTGTACATTCATCTGCGCCAGTTCCAGCCATTCGGCACGGGTTTCTCGGACTTTGGACTTGATCTGGATTTTTTTGCCAAAATGCTGGCACAGTGCCGCTTCCAGCTCCTTGCGGTCAGCAACTTCAACATTGACAATCAGTTCAGCCGGAATTTCATCCGCTACCTGAAAATAGAAGTTGGCAATAAAATCGGCCAGCATCTGCCCCAAGTCATCACTGAGCATATCCGGAAAATAGCTTTTGCCACCGAGCATTTTACCGTTGCGCACATGCATGATCTGTACACAGGTCACCCCGGCCTGATAGGCAATCGACAGAATATCGGCCTCGCCTTTGAGCTTATAAATGGCCTGCTGTGACTGCACATCTCTTAACAACGCCATCCGGTCACGGTAGAACACGGCTTTTTCAAATTCCAGTGCTTCGGCTGCCGCTTCCATTTTTGCAATGAGTTCCTGATTCAGCTCCTTGGTATCGCCCTGCAAAAAACGGATCGAGTTATCCACATCTGCTTTATAGTCTTCTGGAGAGATAAATCCGACACAGGGCGCGGAACAGCGCTTGATCTGGTATTGCAGACAGGGACGGGTTCGATTGGCAAAAAAACTGTTTTCACAGGAACGCACATTAAACAGTTTTTGCAGCACCACCAAAGTATCTCGGGCGGTATACGCACTCGGATAAGGCCCAAAAAACTTGCCAACCTGGTGCTTGCCCTTGCCGCGCCCACTGGCTAAACGTGGGTAGGGCTTATCTGCCGAAACGAAAATATAGACATAAGATTTGTCATCGCGCAGCATGATGTTATACGGCGGGTGATGCAGCTTGATCAGGTTCTGTTCCAGCAACAAGGCTTCGGTTTCAGAGCGCACCACCAAGGTCTGAATATCATAAATCCGCGCCACCAAGGCCTGGGTTTTTGGATGATCCAGCGTTTTGACAAAATAGCTAGAGACCCGGTTTTTCAGATTTTTGGCTTTCCCCACATACAATAATTCGCCGTCTTTGCCATACATCCGGTAGACCCCGGGCAAGCTGGTCATATTAGCCAGGATTTTCTCGATATGGGGGCGTGCGTTTTCGTTCACCTAAAGCCTATTTTTCACATGCAATCTGCAGATATATGTGATGATTATTACGTCATTTTCAAGCAAAAACACAAAATTCCCCTGAAGCTGCCACCTAAAGTTAATTATCCAAGCCATCATGCTATTGATCTATATCGCTTTCACCGTGTTCTAATTGCTAAAAGCTCTAAATTTCAAGATATAACTTTGCTATGCTCAAAAGGTCTAGTTTTGAGATGATTCGCATGACCATGCAGCAATCGGGCATTCATATTGTTCAACCATCTACCTCCTCACATCATCTGTCTGAACGTGATCGCCTGATTGGCAAACCGCGTTTTCATTTTGAACCCAATAGCGTGATGCTACTGCTACGTGAACGGATTATTGGACAAGATGCAGCCTTAAACGAAATTGAAAAGATGCTGCAGGTGGTCAAGGCAGATTTTTCCAGTCCGGATCGCCCACTTTCGGTCACCCTGATGCTCGGCCCAACCGGTGTGGGTAAAACTGAAACCGTGCGTCTGATTGCCGAAGCGATCTATGGCCGTCCGGATGCCTTTTGTTGTATTGATATGAATACCCTGGCACAAGAGCACTATGCCGCTGCTTTAACCGGGGCGCCGCCAGGTTATGTCGGCTCCAAGGAAGGCCACAGCCTGTTTGATGAAACTGCGATTGCCGGTAGTCATACCCGTCCCGGAATTATGCTGTTTGATGAGCTGGAAAAAGCCAGTACCGAGGTGATTCGCGGTTTGATGAACGTGCTGGATACTGGAAGATTAACCCTGACTGCCGGAACCAAAACTATCGATTTTCGTAACTGCATGATCTTTATGACCAGCAATATCGGGGCACAGGCTGCACAGCAATATCTGGAAAAACTCAACTACCTGCCGCAGAAAATGCAGGCGCTGTGTTTAAAACGGCTACCCACCCAGCGCATCATTGAAAAAGTCATGCAGCGTAAATTCGACCCTGAATTTCTGAACCGGATTGACCGCAGCCTGCACTATCAGGCGGTACACAGCAATGCTCTGCCGCGTCTGGTCGAAATTGAACTGGATAAACTCAACAAGCGCTTGCAGCATCAGCAACGCAGCGTTCATTTAAGCGCTGCGGCCAAAGCCTATTTTTATCAGGGCCATGATATTCGTTACGGCGCACGGCATTTGGGCCGCAAGATGCGCACCGAACTGGAACCAATTCTGGCGCTGTATTTTTTAAGCCAGCCAGCGCAATTCCGTTTGCATCTGGACTGTGTCGATGGCCAGCTTGTGGTACTGCCCGAGCATGCGGAAGCTTAAATGATCCATGCTTATATCAGTTCTTATTCGGTTGAATCGCCTGCATAAAAGCAGTCGGTTTTTTGGGTGACACCAATACAAATTTCTGTACGCCAGCCTCGGTATAGTCAATCCGCAAACGCTTCAATGACAAGGCTGGTGCAATAATAGAATGATCGGTCGGCTGAATGGACTGGATGGCGCTCAACGGAATCTTCCAGCTCAACCACAGGCTTTTAATGGTCAATATCCCGTTTTCCACCACATAGCGCGTGCTCCACAGTGGCCACCACAGGATGACAATGGTCAGGACATACACGGCCGTATGCAGCGGATATTGCTGCATGGTACCTTTGGCCTGCATGGTCAGCAGCAGTTGCAGCAACAGGCCACTCATACAAATCAGAAAAGCGACCAGCCACCAGTCTTTTTTAGAACGAAATACGTGCATCGATATCCCCCATATCCAGGTGCACGATCATCATAAACAATTCCGGAGCAGATGACAGGGATTACAGTCCACAGGAGGGATTATTTTAGATCGGGCATCGACAGGATGGTGATCACCTTCGCTCTAAGCAGAAAATCACACCCACAAAAATGAGCTAATGTAGTTTTATTTGGGGGTGATGTGAAAATATCTATAAAGACCTGGAAGCACTGCTCTCAGCATGCTTCACCACGAATCAGGGCACTTTCAAGGCTGTAAATTGACTGAATTGACAAAACTCAGCGAGAAATGAGCCTTGAAAAACAGCCACTCTGCTCCATATCAATCTAGTTGATCGATAAAAAATAATGAATTGAAACAAAATCTTTAGTTCATATACTTGTAGAAAACTGAAAGGGAAAATCATAACCGGTCAGATCCATCCGGCAGAAATTGATGACCATTGCGTCACGGCTTGATACAACTTGTTATGTTCTTTTTGGATATAGTTATCGTAAGATTAGCGAAGTCTAAAAGTGCGCGGGATATGCGCATTTGCTTCACAACATCAACTTAGAAGTCCTCCAAAATAAAGGAGATCAGGGCATGATCCACGCTGGCAATGCCATTACCGTCCAAATGCTTGAGGACGGTATTGCAGAATTCCGCTTTGACTTACAAGGTGAGTCCGTTAACAAATTCAACCGTGCAACGATTGAAGATTTCAAGGCTGCTATCGAAGCCGTCTCCCATGCCGATATTCAAGGCCTCATTGTCACTTCAGGCAAATCTACATTTATTGTAGGCGCTGATATCACAGAATTCGGCGACAACTTTGCTCAGGGTGAACAAGCGATTGTTGACTGGGCAATGCCGGTACATGAAATTTTTAACAGCTTCGAAGACCTCGATATTCCTAAAGTGGCTGCCATTAATGGCATGGCACTGGGCGGCGGTTTCGAAATGTGCCTGGTGTGTGACTACCGTGTCATGTCAGAACAGGCGCAAGTGGGCCTGCCTGAAATCAAGCTGGGAATCTTCCCGGGCTTCGGTGGTACAGTTCGTTTAAGCCGTCTGATCGGTATCGACAACGCCGTAGAATGGATGGCAATGGCAGCTCCGAAAAAACCTGCTGCTGCGCTGAAAGACGGTGCAGTAGATGCGGTGGTTGCTGCTGACAAACTGACAGATGCAGCAATTGATCTGGTAAAACAGGCTATTCATGGCCGTTTAGACTGGCAAAGCAAGCGTCAGGAAAAACTCGATCCAGTTAAACTGAGCCCGATCGAACAGATGATGGCGTTTAACTCATCGAAAGGCATGGTTCTGGCCAAAGCCAATCCGGCTCAATATCCTGCGCCAAAATTACTGCTTGATTCATTACAAGCGGGTGCTAACCTGCATCGTGATGACGCGCTGAAAGCTGAAGCTGAAGGTTTTGCCAGAGCGGCAGTAACGCCACAAGCAAATGCATTGATCGGTTTGTTCCTGAACGACCAGATCGTAAAAAAAACCTCGAAGCGCTATGAAAAAGGCGCACATCCGGTGAACCAGGCTGCCGTTCTAGGCGCGGGTATCATGGGTGGCGGTATTGCTTACCAGGCGGCAAGCAAAGGCACGCCGATCATCATGAAAGACATCGGTAACCAGCAACTTGCTTTGGGTATGAAAGAAGCCAATGGTTTACTGACCAAACAAGTTGAACGCAAGAAAATGAAGCCTGCTCAAATGGGTGAAACTCTTGCGCGCATCCGTCCAACTTTAAGCTATGACGAGTTTAAAGAAGTGGACATCGTGATCGAAGCCGTGACTGAAAATCCAAAAGTCAAAGGTATCGTACTGAAAGAAACTGAAGCGAAAGTACGTGAAAACACGATTATTGCTTCAAACACTTCTACGATTTCAATCACGCGTCTGGCTGAAAACCTGGAGCGTCCTGAAAACTTCGTCGGTATGCACTTCTTTAACCCGGTACACATGATGCCACTGGTTGAAGTTATCCGTGGTGCGAAGACCTCTGACGAAGCGATTGCAACGACTGTGGTTCTTGCCCAGAAAATGGGTAAAACACCAATCGTGGTAAATGACTGCCCGGGCTTCCTGGTGAACCGCGTCTTGTTCCCTTACTTCGGTGCATTTGACCTGCTGCTTAAAGATGGTGCTGACTTCCAGCAAATCGACAGAGTAATGGAAAAATTCGGCTGGCCAATGGGCCCTGCTTACCTGATGGACGTGGTCGGTATTGATACTGGCGTACATGGTGCAGAAGTGATGGCTGAAGGCTTCCCGGACCGTATGAAACCTGATTTCAAAGGTTCGATCCAGGTGATGTACGAAAACAAACGTCTGGGTCAAAAGAACGACGTTGGTTTCTACAAGTATGAACTTGACCGTAAAGGCAAAAAAGCCAAAGTGGTTGATCTAACTGCGTATGAGCTTGTGGCATCTGTTGCGACTGCAGAAAAACGTGAATTTCACGCTCAGGAAATCATTGACCGTATGATGCTGGCTTTCTGTAACGAAACGGTTCGTTGCCTGGAAGACAACATTGTTGCGACTCCTGCTGAAGCAGATATGGCGATGATCATGGGTGTTGGTTTCCCGCCATTCCGTGGTGGTCCATGCCGTTACATCGATCAAACCGGTGTAGCTGAGTATGTTGCGCTTTGCAATAAGTATGCGCACCTTGGTAAAGCTTATGAAGCGCCAGAAATGTTGCGCGAAATGGCTGCTAACAACAAAAAATTCTACGGTTAAGGAGCAACGTGAATGGCTACTTTAAATCCACGTGACGTTGTCATCGTTGATGGCGTACGTTCAGCAATGGGTAAAAGCAAAAACGGCATGTTCCGCAATGTACGTGCCGACTCGATGTCTGCTGAGCTTGTCCGTGCCCTGTTGGTACGTAACGAATTCGACCCGCATGAAGTTGAAGACCTAATCTGGGGCTGTGTGAACCAGACCCTGGAACAAGGGATGAACATTGCCCGTAATATCGTATTACTGGCAGACTTGCCGAAGACTGTTGCAGGTCAAACGGTAAACCGTCTTTGTGGTTCATCTATGCAGGCGATTCACACTGCGGCTGCGCAAATTGCGACCAATCAGGGTGATATCTTCATCATCGGTGGTGTTGAGCACATGGGCCATGTGGGCATGATGCACGGCATCGACCTGAACCCTGAAGCGTCTAAGCATTATGCAAAAGCGTCGAACATGATGGGCTTGACTGCTGAAATGCTGGGTCGTATGAACGGCATTACCCGTGAAGAACAGGATGAGTTCGGTGTGGAATCACATCGTCGTGCCTGGGCTGCGACTGAAAACGGTCTGTTCGAGAACGAGATTGTTGGTATTGAAGGTCATAATGCAGATGGCTATAAAATTCTGTGTGATATCGATGAAGTGATCCGTCCGGATGCCAATATCGAAACATTCCGTGCCTTACGTCCTGTGTTCGATCCGAAAGGCGGTACAGTGACTGCAGCAACATCTTCAGCATTGTCTGATGGTGCTTCTGCAATGCTGTTGATGTCTTACGAGCGTGCTCAAGCCTTAGGTCTTAAGCCACGCGCTGTAATTCGCTCTATGGCAGTTGCAGGCTGTGATGCTGCGATCATGGGTTACGGTCCGGTTCCGGCAACACACAAAGCGCTTAAACGCGCAGGTCTTGCGATTTCTGATATTCAAACTTTTGAATTGAACGAAGCATTCGCTGCACAAGGTCTGTCTGTTCTTAAAGGCTTAGGCATTTATGACCAACAGGACCGTGTGAACATAAACGGCGGTGCAATTGCGCTTGGTCACCCATTAGGTTGTTCTGGTGCGCGTATCACGACTACATTGCTTAACGTGATGGAGCAACAAGATACGCAAATCGGTCTTGCGACCATGTGTATCGGTTTGGGTCAAGGTATTGCCACAGTGATTGAACGTGTTTAATTCTTAAACAATTTGATCAAGAAAATCCTCGCTTTATGCGGGGATTTTTTATTAAAAGAAATTTTAAACTATCGTTGCTATAAGCTAGATATGATTTCTGCTTGGATTTATAAAAATAACTTAATCTATATGAATTATTTCGGAGACCACCTTAATGTACCTAATCCAACTTATAAAGTTCTTTTGAACTCGAGCCTTTCTAAGCAATGTTATCCCTTTGTAAATTTAGCTGAATATTCAACCAATAAAATTATAGTTATTAATCACTTAAATTTCATACGTGTATGATCAAGCCTCTTTTTTCTATTTCCTTAAAAAGGTTGATATGAACATGCTAAAAACAATGATCGCAACTGCAATTGTAGCGACTTCTGCATCTGCAATGGCAACTGAAGCTCAAGTTGTTCCAGCAACTGTTGTGGCTAAAACAACTCAAACTGTAGCCAAAGAAGCTGCTACACCGGCACAAGCGAAAATTGAAGCTGCTCAAGCCACTGTTGTTGCAACTCAACAAGCGACTGAAACTAAAGTGGAAGCAGTAAAAATGGAAGCGACTACCCAAGTAGAAACAGCGCAAGCAACAGCAGAGCAGCAAGTTGAAGCTGCAAAAACTGAAGTAGTAGAAACCAAAGATGCGGCAGCTGAAAAAGCAGAAGCAAAAGCTGAGAAAAAAGGCTGGTTCTCTTGGTTCAAGAAAGCTGCTTAAGCTTTTTTAAAGCATAAAAAAGATGTCATCCCGACATCTTTTTTATTTTAAATGGTCTCATTTAAATTCAAGAATTTTTAAAGTCCTCAATTTCTTACTTAAACCTTTTGCGCCAGCATCGTGGCAAAGTGCTGTTTAATCCGATGACCATTTTCATCGATACGATGCAGCTCACCGATA
>NZ_JAGFXZ010000038.1 GCF_019038395.1 Acinetobacter sp. BY419 | reverse complement strand
GATACAGAGACCTGGCTGATTCAGGGACCGAGCAAAGCTGCGGTGCAGTTGAGTCAAGTGATTGCCGTTGAAAACAATAAACCTCAAGCGGTAAAAACTGCTTTCCCATGCTTTGACAGTCCTTATCAGGTCAAAGCCACGATTGACCGGATTATTAGCTGCAAATCCAATACCCAGGCGGTATTGCGCTTGAATTTGGGTGCCAACAACATCGTTTATGCTTTCGATAGTCTGTATAGCGTCAATCATCCACATTATGAAAAAGATCAGCCCTATATGGTGAATCTGAATGCCTGGGCCTATGAACTGGAAGCGGTTGCAGATCATGAGCATTTAGTGGTCGATGATCCGGCTTCGATCAAACATCACCGTGCCTTGAATTCTATTCTGACGGGCAATAATGGGATAGCCCCTGATAATTTGCAAGAACAGATTGATGCCTGGCAGCCGCAGTCAGAAGAAGATAAAGAACCTGTCACTGTAGATTTTTCTAAAATGGTGGCTTATCTTTATGGTGAAACCATGGGTCAGGAAGATGAAGCCTGGTTTCAGGGCAATATTGTTGGGAAAACTGCCATGCAGTTTATGGATCAGGACTATACCCTGTATGATGTCACCCTGATTCATGATGAAGGCCAGCCTGCGACCCTGATCCGCATTGCAACACGCAATCCAGAGTATAAGAATTTTGAAATTGGCCAGTATATCCGTGGCAACTTATGGATTCAGGCTAATATTTATAGAAAAGCGGTCTAAGCTCAAACCCAAAAAAGAAGATACCCATTTTGATGCGTATCTTCTTTTCATCCATCTTAATTTGTATTGAGGCAGTTTTTACTTTCGCAAGAGGTCTAATATTTACCGCTTAACCATCTATTTAAATCGATTAAAAACCAGGTTTTCCACATTTTTAAATTCAAACCACTTTATTTTAAATACTTAAATTAAGCTCGAAAACCTTATAAAAATAAGCGGTTGATTTCTCATGTAAATAATTTATTGTCGCTCAAATTTGATATTTAAATAAAATAAAAATTTATGACCTTTAATCAAGAATGTACTTTATTTAATCAATTTTTTATGATAAAAATACTCACAACAAATAGTATTAACGATAAATAGATCGGACAATAAATATCTATGAAAATCGTGCAAGAAGAAACATTAATGCATAAAAAACCCAGCATATGCTGGGTTTTTTATTTCATGGATCAACCATTGCGTTTGGCAAAGTCATCCATAAAATTCACCAATGCCTGTACGCCTTCAAGTGGAACAGCATTATAAATACTTGCACGCATACCACCCACTGAACGATGACCCGCAAGATTCAATAAATACTGTGCTTCCGCTTCTTTCAGGAACTGTTTTTCAAGATCTGCATTGGCCAAGGTAAATGGCACATTCATGATCGAACGGTTTGCTTTTGCAATCGGATTCGCATAAAAATCGCTTTGATCAATATAACCATACAGCAGATTGGCTTTTTCAAGGTTGACCTTATGCATGGCATCTACACCGCCATTTTCCAGCAACCACTCGAACACCAGACCAGATAAGTACCAGGCATAGGTTGATGGAGTGTTAACCATTGAGCCGTTTTTCGCTTGATCTGAGTATTTCAAGATGCTTGGAATTTCAGGTTTGGCCTGATCGAGTAAATCGTCGCGAATGATCACAAGTGTTAAGCCGGCAGGCCCGATATTCTTTTGTGCACCTGCATAGATCACACCAAATTTAGATACGTCCAGTGGTGCAGATAAAATGCTAGATGAATAGTCGCAAACTAGAGGCTTGTCTGTTTCGGGAATAGATGCGAATTGCAAACCGCCAATGGTTTCATTATCGGCATAATGCACATAGGCTGCATCTGCAGACAGGTTCCATTCGCTTTGTGCGCTGATGGCGTGTTTGCCATCAATTTTAATACCCGCTTTTACAACATTGATATCGCCATAACGTTGCGCTTCTTTCAAGGCTTTTTCAGACCAGATCCCGGTATCGATATAGTCCGCTTTGTTATTTTTACCGAGCAGGTTCAATGGAATTGCCGAGAACTGTAGTGACGCCCCACCCTGCAAGAACAATACTTTGTAGTTCTCAGGAATGTTCATGAGTTTACGTAGGTCTGCTTCCGCTTTTTCAGCGACAGCAACATAGTCTGCACTACGGTGGCTCATTTCCATGATCGAAAGACCTTTGCCATGCCAGTCGAGCATTTCAGCTTGAGCTTTTTCAAGTACGGCAGTCGGTAATGCAGCAGGACCAGCACAGAAGTTGTACGCGCGCATGATTTTTCCTTTCAGAGTGAAACACAATAAAATGATGGCATTTAACCATATCTGGCAGGGTCTTGCACAAAATTATTTCAATACAAAACTGTAATTACAGTCAAAAAAACAATGTAGATTCATAAGATAAGTTGACCATTTATAAGAACAATCCTACTTATGATGCATATTTTAATTAAATGTTTGAGTTTAAAAATAAAACTATTATGATAAAACCATAATAATTAGAAAATCATGAGTGAGATAAAAATGGATCATTTCGTTCATCGTTTCAGATTAGCTATTGCGCATGTTAAACTTGCAACTAAGCAAAACTGGCCAAACAGTAGTAATGAGCTTTTCCCTGAAAATGAACTGACTGGAAAGACTGCCGAGAATTCCTATTTCATTCTTGATCAAGATAAAAATAGGAGAGATATATTTCGCTATGATTTAAACCGAAAATGTCCCACCCTTCACTTTATCCCTCCCATTGATGAGAGACATAAACCTGTATTAAAGAGAGCGGGTATAAAAGTGTTAAATAATGGACAAATCTGTTCAGATCAACCTATCCATAGTTCTAAATCCATAGGCGTATTAAAAGACTGTCTAGACTTTTGCATCATTCATGATAATTTTAAAAGTATAACAACAAGTTAATTCAGGTCATACAAGCTTCCTTTTTCCTAGACAATTGTAAAATAAACAATATTACAACCATGCCACTGACTGAGCTCTAAAGCACTGATTTATAATGTCAGTAAACAAATTTCACCTTATTCAAATTGGCAACTTGCTTTCATGAATACGATAAACGATATAAGTAGATTATTTTTGGGGTGCGGATTATTTTCAGGACTGTTGTGTACAAGTCTGAATTTATATGCCCAAGCCTTGAGTTTTCAAGAAGCTGAACAACAATTATTACAGTCTTCTTATAGCAGTCAGGCCTATCAAAGTCTGGAACAGGCCTCGCAACTTGAAGCTGAAGCAACCAAAGGTTTGGGATTGCCACGCGTCGATCTGAATGTTCGTGCCTATGCCTTCCATAGTGAAGTGGATATTCCCCTGAAGCAGTTTAAAAACAATCTGGAAAATGTACTGTCCCAAGGTATCACGGGGCAAATCAACCAATGGGAAGATAATCTTGGGATTATACTGCCTCCTGACATTACCGATCCTCTTCAGGAAGGAATCAACAATGTCATTCATAGCGGAGTCGGCCTGATTCCGGACACCTCCAATGTAGTCCTTGAAGATCAGGTCATTCGCCCTACGGTGTCAGTCATCATGCCCCTCTATACTGGAGGCTTGACCGCCAATGCCAAGGAAGTTGCCAATATTCAGGCGAACCGTAGTGCACTGAGCAACAAAGAACAGCAAGATATTCAGCGTTTTGAACTCATTCAGAGTTATTTTAATGTTCAACTACAAAAACAACTTTATGCAGCGGCGGTTTTTAACCTGAATGCCATGCAGCAGCATTATCAGAATGCCTTAAAAATGCAGCAGCAGGGTTTTATCAGCAAAGGCCAGCGCATGCAGTTTGAAGTCGCACGCAATGATGCCGAGCGCGCCCAGAAAAATACTCAGGCCAATCTGAATGCGAGTCTGTTTCAGCTGAATAACCTGCTTCAACAAGGCAACCTGACCGAACTGACCACTCCTTTATTTGTGAATAAGACCGAATCTCAGGACTTAAATCATTTACTGAAGACTTTTACCCAAAACTCTACATTGATTCAAAAAATGCGATTAGATACTCAATTGGCGCAAACCAATGTAAAAGTCCAGCAAGCCACGAAAAAACCGAGTGTCTTTGCCTTTGGTGAATACAGTCTGAACCACAACGAAAACTGGATTGTCGGGGTGGCTGCCAGTTATAACCTGTTTTCCGGAATTGATAAAAATAAAAATATTCAGGCAGCTGAACTTAAACGTTACGCTACTGAACTGCTCACTGCACGTACTCAGCAAAAAATTGAAAACCTGATTTACAAATCCTATAGTGAAGCAGTGAATGCGCAGCAGAGCGATACACTTTTGGCACAAAATCTAAAGGCGGCTCAGGAAAATTTACGTATCCAGCAATTATCATTTAAAGAAGATATGGGTACGGCGGCACAGGTCATTGATGCACAAAACATATTGAGCGGGCTAAAAGCAGAAACTGCCTTGAACGCTTATAAATACGTGATGTCACTTGCCACACTTTTACAAAGTTATGGCTCGATTAACGAGTTTTCTAGCTATATTCAACATGCCAATACCCACTATATTCGCTAATGGAGCCAGACATGGACAAAGATCAAAAGCCAGATGATCCTGTGAATGGTTCGGTTACCTCAAACAATAAAAGTAGCCCTTCCACCTCACAGATTGAGTCCGAATCGCTGGAAGAAAAAAACGCTGCAACTTCTGCTGATCATGAACAATCCTCTGGACTCTCTAAACCAATAAAATATCTGTTACTGGCGGCAATACCTGTTTTACTGGCCATCATTGCCTTTGGTCTCTGGAAAAGCTATCACCCGACGACACTTGAATTACAAGGACAGGTAGAAGCGGAAACAATACAGGTCGCCACCAAGGTACCTAGCCGCATTGAAGAAATCTATGTACAGGAAGGCCAGCATGTCAAAAAAGGTGACATGCTTGTCCGCTTATACAGCCCCGAAGTGGAAACTAAAAAACAGCAGGCTGCCGCTGCCCTGCAATCTGCCTTGGCCTTACAGTCGACTGTTGACCGGGGTTCTCAAGAGGAGAATATCGCCAGCCTGTATGCCAACTGGCAAGCGTTGAAAGCACAGCAGAATTTAGCCAAAGTTTCCTTTCAACGTGGTGAAAATCTGTTTAAAGAAGGTGTCATTTCCCGTCAACGCCGTGATGAACTATATGCAGCCAGCCAGTCTGCTGCCCAAATGACTGAAGCAGCCTATCAGCAGTATCTACGCGCTAACCGGGGCAGCACTCCCCAACAGAAAACATCTGCGGAGGCACAGGTTGAAATTGCCCGGGCTGCCCTAGAAGAAGCCAATTCACTGGTCGCAGAAACAAAACTACTTGCCCCAATCGATGGAACGGTATCTCAAATTTATGGTGAAGTATCGGAGTTGGTAGCAACTGCAGTGCCGGTAGTGAGCCTGATTAAAGATGATATGCGCGTGAGTCTGAATATTCGTGAAGACCAGTATGCGCCATTTCAGCACATGACGACGATTGAAGGCTATATTCCGGCCCTAGATAAAAAAGCTGAATTCCGCATCAAAAATATCAGTGCCGAAGGTGAATTCGCGACTATTAAAACTACACGCCAAACTGGGGGTTATGATATCAGAAGCTTTAAAGTGCATCTTGTTCCAGTACCCGCCATACCCGGACTTAAAGTTGGCATGAGTGTCTTGTTTAAATTAAAAGAGGGTTCCTGATGTGGAGGGGGATAGGGCGCGAACTGCGCTATCTGCTCCGGGAAAAATGGGATCTGTGCCTAGTCACGCTTGCTCCTGCCTTCGTCATTATTATATTCAGTAGCATGTTTCTCCAAGGTAAACCTGAGCATTTACCCATTGCGATTATTGATCAGGACCGAAGTGCACTGAGCCAGAATATTTATACCTATATTTCACTCAATCAGACACTTAAAGTAGATATTGTCACTGGACAAACTGAAGAAGCTGAACTTCTATTAAATAAGAATAATATTTGGGGCTATATTCATATTCCGCAGGGGGCCGAGCAACGTCTTGTTCGTGCTCAAGATGCGGGAATCAGTATTGTTTATAATCAGAGTTATTTTAGTATTGGTAATACTATTTCATCTGCCCTGCTGATCAGCACAATAGAAGCTATAGCTGATTTTTTAGGAAAGTATTATCTGGAAAACCGGCTGCCTTATCTCGACCTTCCTATACCCCAGATCAAATTATCCCCGCTGTATAACCCAGATCTTAATTATGAGTTTTATTTAGAACCTTTTGTCATTCCAGCAGTTCTACATTTACTGCTCTGTTGTTGCGTGGCATTTTCATTGGGTCAGGAACTCAAACGGCAAACCTTACAAGTCTGGATTAGCAATCATTCACTCTGGATGGCTTTGCTATCAAAGAATCTAGTTTATGTAACCATTTTTAGCATATGGACCTGGGTCTGGATGTTCTGGCTGATTCAGATCCGCGGCTGGTTTGTAGCTGGCTCTCTTGGTCTGATTCTATTGGCTCAATTGCTATTTTATAGCGCCTATGCTTTCTTGAGTAGCGCCATCGTGCTAGTAACCAAAGATTTAACCAAATCATTCGGCTTAATTGCAGTATATGGCGGCTCATCTTTAAGTTTTGCAGGCGTAACGCTCCCCTTAAATAATGCCCCCTTATTTACCCATTTCTGGGCTCATATTATTCCCTATACCTCCTATGCCAAATTACAGACTGAACAGTGGGTAATGGGTAGTCCCATGTCTGTTTCACTACAGCCCTTATTGGTGCTGTTAATGTTTGTAGTAATATCGGCACTGCTGGCCTATCTTTTTTTAAAAAGAGTCGCTAAAGGAATAGTCCCATGAAATCATGCTGGTCTTACTATCTGCGCACCTTTAAAGATATTTTTACGCACGAAAGTATTTTTACCACACTGATTTTTTCTGTACTTTTTTACAGTTTTTTTTATCCTACTGCATATCAGGCACAGACGGCAGAAGCCTTGCCCATTATTATTGTCGATGAAGAACAAAGTCATTTAACGGCCAGTATTATCCAAAAGGTAAGGGAAAGTCCGAATGTCACGGTCAAGGCGATTACAGGCAATTTCGCGGAAGCTAAGCTCATGGTCGAATCTGAAGAAGCAAACGGAATTTTACTGTTACCTAACAATTTGTCCCAAGCTGTGATCCATGGTGAATCGGGCGGAATTGGACTCTATTTAAATGCTTCAAATTTTCTGGCAACCAAACAGATTGGTCTGGGCCTGGCTGCTTCAGTTGAGCAAACCTTATCAGACTATATTGCACAATTTGAACATATATCAAAATTTTCTCCAGCGCTTTCTGTACATCAGATTCCACTGTTTAATACTCTGTCCGGCTATGGCAGTTATGTATTTCCTGCAGTTGCCCCCTTAATTATTTATCAAACTATTTTTTTAGGTTTGAGCATGCTGATCTTGGTATACCGGGAAAGAAAAGTAGAATTGAACTCAAATGCTTTCATCGGGATCTGTCTGGCGATATTTACCATCGGCTGTCTGGGTTGTTTTTATTTATTCGGTTTTACATTCTGGTTATTTGATTATCCGCGTGGCGGGAATTTTATCGGCATGCTCATTGCCGTCCCGGTTTTCATCTACTGTATTATTGGTATTAGCTGGCTGTTCGCCAGCTTTCTGGATATGCCAGAACGGGCAGGTCATATTATTGTATTTACCTCTATTCCCCTGTTCTTACTCTCTGGTATCGCATGGCCCCACTCCTCTATGCCACTCTGGATGCAATTTCTGGCCGAAATCCTGCCCTCTACCCAAATTGTGCAGATGTTTATTCAACTTAACCAGATGGGCGTACCTACAGCACTAGTTGTACCCAAACTAATTTATCTTGGAGTGGTCGGCAGCCTGTGTTTCTTGTTAGGCTATCATCGCCTGATTCAGGTTCCTAAAAACTGACAGACAGTGGCCATTAAGACTCTCTCCAAGTTTAGGGATTGGATTTGCCAAACACCTGGATATTAAAATTACGGATCTTGTCGCTGCCATTCGGTTTGTCAAAACTTACATCATACTGAACCAGATTATTCGGATAGGCAATTTCATAACTGACCTTATATTGGCCCGGCTGGTTAGTCGCTTCTTCAATCTGCTTGGTCATTAAAGTTTTAGACTTGTATTCACCTTGAGGAATCGAGCGTGAAAAGCGTTTCATCAACTTTTCATTGTCCTTAAACTGCACCTGTAATTGTGGTTCCAGGTGATTCAGAAATTCCTCATATTTTCCGTCACGCAAATCTTCATAAGCTAACTCGGCTGATCTTTCCTGCTCAGGACTCGGATTTGGAATATTGTCCACTGAATTACAACCACTCAATGCAAGCACTGCTGCTAATGACATTAATTTGGTTTTCATCGCTTACCTCTATCTCGTCAAGGTTTATAAAAAAGGACGCCGAAGCGCCCTTTTTATCAGTAAAAAACTTATTCTTCTACTGAATTTTCACCGTCTTTTTCAACTTGCCCAGTTTCAGCTGCTGAATCTGTTTCTGCCACTAAAGCGTCTTCGCCTTCAATCGCTTCAACAAACTCGTCTTCTTCAACAGCTTCAATTGAAACTACACCGACCAGTAATTCGTCATTACCTAAACGGATCAGACGAACACCCTGTGCGTTACGACCAGTTTGCGCCACTTCAGATGCACGGGTACGAACCAGCGTACCACCATCAGAAATCAGCATCAGTTCTTTAGAAGCATCGATGGCAACTGCACCCACCAATTGGCCATTACGTTCAGAGGTCTTGATCGCAATCACGCCCTTACCGCCACGTTTCTTGGTCGGGAAGTCATCTACAGGGGTACGTTTACCGTAACCATTTTCTGAAGCACACAGTACTTCACCTGTTTCAGGTACAACGACTAAAGACACGATCCGGCTGACTAATGCTGAATCTGAACCATCTTCATCATCAGACTCGATCTCAGTTTCTTCGCTTTCTTCCAGCAAGGCTGCCGCACCAATGGTTACACGCATACCACGCACACCTTTGGCCGAACGACCCATTGAACGCACGTCAGTTTCTGCGAAGCGAATGGCTTTACCTTCATTTGAGAACAACATGATTTGCTGTTCGCCATCAGTAATCGCAACACCAATCAAAGTGTCATCGCCATTGAGTTCAATCGCACGTAAACCGTTTGAACGAACGTTCGAGAACTGTTCAAGTTCTACACGTTTAATCGTACCGTATTCAGTCGCCATAAACACATAGAAGTTCTTACGAACAGCTTCCGCTTGCTGTGCAAACTCATTGATGATGTCATCATCAAGATCCGTGGTCGAAAGTGCTTGACCTAACTCTTTCAGCTGCGCACGAAGTGCATCAGAAATATCGTCTGCGCCATCTTCAGATTCAGCCAATGCAGCTTCAAGTGCAGCAAAATGACTATTGATCACCTCATTGCTTTGCAACTGTTCTGCATTGGCTTTCACAAATGCCTTGAAGTCCGCCAGACGTTCTTTGAATTTCTTCGGTGCATCAATCACAGGCAAGATTGCTGTAATCGTTTCGTTTTCGTCTAGTGGCAGTAAGTTCACCATTGGACGACCTTTTGCACCACGAGAGGCTTGTGGCACGTCATAGACTTTCAGACGATATACTTTACCGACGTTGGTAAAGCAAAGTACCGTTGCATGGCTAGAGGTCACAATCAGATGCTGAATGTAATCATCTTCTTTCATGCTGGTTGCAGACTTACCACGACCACCGCGACGCTGTGCAGCATAGTCAGACAATGGCTGAGTTTTCGCATAACCTGTTTTTGAAACCGTCAGCACCATTTGCTCTTCAGGGATCAAATCTTCACGCGAGAAATCGATACGTGATTCAACAATATCTGTTTTACGACCATCGCCATATTGCTGAATGATCAATGCCAATTCTTCACGAATCACATTCATGAGCAAATTGAAGTCATTTAAAATGGCCGTCAATTCAGTAATGGTAGCCAGAATTTCGCTATATTCTGCATGTAACTTGTCTTGTTCAAGACCGGTTAAACGATGCAGACGAAGCTCCATAATCGCATTGACTTGGGTTGGAGACAGACGATAGATTTCACCATCTAAACCAAATGGACGATTTAAATCTTCGCCTTCAATTTCGTCTGGACGTACAGAAATCGAGCCGGCACGTTCAAGCAACGCCACAACACCACCACCAGCCCACTCGCCTGCTTGTAAACGCTCACGCGCTTCAGCCGGATTCGCAGAACTTTTAATGGTTTCGATGATCTTATCAATATTGGCCAGTGCAACCGTCAAACCTTCCAAGATATGACCACGTTCACGCGCTTTGCGTAACTCGTACATGGTACGACGGGTCACGACTTCTTGACGGTGACGAATAAACGCCGCAATGATATTTTTCAAATTCATCAATTTTGGCTGGCCATTGTCGAGGCAAACCATATTGATGCTGAATGAATTTTCTAATTGCGTATTCTGGAACAGGTTATTGACAATAACTTCAGCGTTTTCACCGCGTTTTAAGTCAATCGCAATACGCATCCCGTCTTTATCAGACTCGTCACGCAGCTCCGAAATTCCTTCCAGTTTTTTCTCTTTGACCAGTTCAGCAATACGCTCAATGGTTTTTGCTTTATTGACCTGATACGGAATTTCAGTAAATACAATCGTGATACGGCCGTTCTTCGGATCTTCTTCGAAGTGATATTTCCCACGAATATGCAGACGACCTTTACCGGTACGGTATGCATCCACGATGCCTGATTTACCGTAAATAATACCGCCTGTCGGGAAATCTGGACCAGAAATATGCTCCATCAAACCTTCGATGCTGATATTTGGATCATTGGCATAGGCCAGACACGCATTCACGACTTCAGTCAGGTTATGCGGTGCCATATTGGTCGCCATACCGACTGCAATACCGGTCACACCATTAATCAATAAGTTCGGTACACGCGTTGGCATGACTTGAGGAATACGCTCAGAGCCATCGTAGTTGTCTTCCCAATCGACTGTGTCTTTTTCAAGATCTGCCAACAGTTCGTGGGTCAGTTTACGCATACGCACTTCGGTATAACGCATGGCTGCTGCGCTGTCGCCATCGACTGAACCAAAGTTACCTTGACCATCTACCAACTGGTAACGCAAGCTGAAATCTTGCGCCATACGTACAATGGTTTCATATACGGCAGAGTCACCATGCGGGTGATATTTACCGATCACGTCACCGACTACACGTGCAGACTTTTTATAAGCTTTGTTATAGTCATTGCCTAATTCGTGCATTGCGAAAAGCACACGACGATGAACAGGTTTTAAACCATCTCGTACATCGGGCAATGCACGTGACACAATCACGCTCATCGCATAATCGAGATATGAGCTTTTAAGTTCATCCTCAATGGCAATCGGTCTAATTTCCGATACGCTCATGCATACTCCTTATTCTACAAGCCAGTTTTGGCTTGTATTTATATGTCGTAAAACTAGCAAAATCATTAACTCAAACGACTGAGTTAAAAACTAAAATACAGCCATAAATTATAGCATAAACACTTGTATTTTTGTGTCGAAATATTCAGCTTAACCTTGTTAATTATCTTCATTTTAGTGATCATTTTCTTGTTATTTCAAAACTGAAAATCAGTGCACCCACCCAGCCTTTTTCAATACTCAAAATATGCAGAAATATTGCAGCGCAAAAAAAATGCGCCAGTTGATTGGCGCATCTTCCTCGTTTTTCTGTGTTTTTTTATTGTGCCTGGTTCAGCACTTTATGATAACTCAAAACTGCAACAATTAATAAAATTGGCAATAACATCTCCACCCCTTCCTCAATGGTCATAATCATGATTTGATTCTGTTGTAGCAACTGGATTCCGAACTCCTCTTTCAGGGTGGAAGTCGTGCGATCCAGTACTTTGCTCAGTCCGCCACAGGCAATGGTGAGGAAGATAAAATAATGCGCAATATTCAAAGAATCTTTCATGCTTCGTATAGTTTGTACCAATTTTTTTGCCAGTACCAGAAAGACAAAAATAATCCCGAGCAATAAAACAAATCCAAGCAGTTTATCCATAAACGGAATTTCAGCACTGCGATAGAAATTAGTTTTGATAAAGCTCATGTCGAACAGTCGCTTATGAAAATCCATTTCCCGCAATCCCAGCAACACTGCCGCTAAAGCTGTAAACACTCTGGTATTGGGCTTAATTTCCACATTGAGCAAACACAGCACTGCCAGTAAGTACCACAGCCATGGGCTCATGACTTCAAAAGCACCTGATTCACTAAACAAATACTGGGTCACCGGAATCGGCGCATTCAGGGCAGTATGAATACAAATACCCAGATAAAGCGCAATCAGCAGAAAACTAATAAACAGGATGTGGGCGGTTTTAGAAAAGGACATGATCAAAAACAGGAGGGAAATTAAACCGGGATTTTATCACTTTTCATACAAATCACATACTCTAGTTTCGACTACCGAGTATTTTCCAGACAAAAAGCTGCTTATAGTATTTTTTCGAAGCAGCATTAAAAAATTAGTATCTTGAAAACCTTTCCGGAATAAAAATACTTATTCAATAACTGAACCAGTCATCAGCAACTCAGTGAATTGATGTCTCCTGATCTTTGTAGATTAATCAGCGCCTAAGGCGCATCTACCTCTTATATTCTATATGATCCTAAAAAAACCCAGGTTTTTATAGATAAATTTTTAGCCCTGAATGCTTCAATACTTCTGAAACGGCATCACCAATCTAATTAAAAACGTTAAAATCAATGCAATGATACCGATGACTAATCCAACAGTAATTATAAGCAAGATATACATCACCAGCCCAATGGGATCAGCTGAAGGTCCTTCAAATAGCCAGCCTGTCCTCCGATTAAGTATTTCAGTATCAGCGAACGCTGCCAACATAAATAACATACCAACATAGGCAAAACATCCACATATCAAAAAACCAATTACTAGCCAAAAAGATAGACTCGACTGGATGCAATAGACCAAGCTACCTACATTTAGGAGAAAGAAAATCAAACCAATAATAAAAATAAAAATACGTTGAAATAAAGGATCTTTTAAAATCATATTTTTTTCAGGTTGCTGTAAGTCTGACATTTATTTTCTTATTTAAAGTTTTTATTATTTTAATTTATCTCATAAATATTTAAAAATAAATAATAATTAAAAATAATGGACAATCAAAAACACCTCTTCGTACAAAGACCAAGAGGTGTTTTTCGAACCTGATTCAGGAATTAGATTTTAGAAACCAATTCAGGAATAACAGTGTTCAGGTCGCCCACCAGCCAGTAGTCAGCTACTGCATTGATTGGGGCTTCTTCATCTTTGTTGATCGCCACGATCACTTTAGATTCTTTCATACCAGCCAAATGCTGAATCGCACCAGAGATACCGACAGCGATGTACAAGTCAGGAGCAACGATTTTACCTGTTTGACCTACTTGCATATCGTTTGGTACGAAGCCAGCATCTACCGCAGCACGCGACGCACCTTGAGCTGCACCAAGCTTGTCAGCCAATGGATCAAGAATCGTGTGGTAGTTCTCGCCAGAACCCACACCACGACCACCAGAAACCACAATACGCGCAGCTGTCAGTTCAGGACGTTCAGATTTTACAATTTCTTCGTTGATAAACTTAGAAATACCAGCATCGCCAGTAGAAGCAACCGCTTCAATAGCAGCAGAACCGCCCTCAGCAGCGACAGGATCAAATGCCGTACCACGAACAGTCGCCAATACGACGTTTTCGCCTGATTCCACAGTCGCAATTGCGTTACCTGCATAGATCGGACGCTTGAACGTCTTAGGACCATCAACTGCGATAATGTCAGTAATCATGCTGACATCAAGAAGCGCAGCTGCACGTGGCAAAATGTTTTTACCATTTGATGTAGAAGCAGCAAGGATATGGCTATAATCTTTACCTAACTCTGCAACCAGTTTCGCTACATTTTCAGCCAACTGGTTTGCATAAGCAGCATCATCAGCAAGCAATACTTTGCTTACGCCAGATACTTTAGCTGCCTGCTCAGCAACTGCTTGAGCGCCAGAACCAGCAACCAATACAGTGATATCGCCACCGATTTTTTGTGCCGCAGCAACAACGTTTAAAGTAGCAGCGTTTAATGCTTTGTTGTCGTGCTCAGCGATAACTAAAATACTCATGATTTTTATCCTTCTGTATTAGATCACTTTCGCTTCGTTTTTCAATTTTTCTACAAGCTCGTCTACAGACTTCACTTGTACGCCAGCTTTACGCTCTGCAGGTGATTCAACTTTCACTGTTTTCAGTTGAGTTGTGGTAGTTACACCAAAATCTGCAGGTGACTTGGTATCAAGCGGTTTTTTACGCGCTTTCATGATGTTTGGAAGAGCTGCATAACGTGGCTCATTCAAACGCAAGTCAGTGGTAATGATTGCTGGAAGTGTAAGCTCAACAGTTTGTAAACCGCCGTCTACTTCACGTGTTACCTGTACTTTGTCGCCGTCTACTTTCACTTCAGAAGCAAATGTACCTTGACCGGCACCCAGTAAAGCGCCAAGCATCTGACCAACCTGATTAGAGTCGTCATCAATGGCTTGCTTGCCCAGAAGGATCAATTGGGGCTGTTCAGCTTCAACAACACCTTTCAGGATTTTAGCGATTTCCAGCGCACCCAGTTGGCTGGCATCAGCTTCAACCAGGATACCGCGGTCAGCACCAAGCGCCATTGCAGAACGGATCTGTTCTTGCGCCTCTTTAGGACCAATAGAAACAACAATGATTTCTGAAACAGTTCCTTTTTCTTTTAAACGAACCGCTTCTTCCACTGCGATTTCACAGAATGGATTAATTGACATTTTAACGTTAGTTAAGTCAACACCACTGTTGTCCGGTTTAACACGAACTTTAACGTTGGCATCAACCACACGTTTTACAGCAACAAGAGCCTTCATGTAATCCTCGGCTGTTTTAGCAAATGTAAATATTGAGAAAAGTTAGTGTAACTCTTCACTTAAATTTTTTTAGGTGCCCTATCTTGCAATGTGGACGGCATTTCGGTCAAGTCACAATTCAACAAAGAGCTGTAAAAATGCGTAATTTTACCTGAACGATGCGTTCACAATTAATTGTTATCGTTTTATTACAATGAAAAGCATCAATATTTACTTAAAATTTAACCATTGATTTATATTATTTTTTTATCTTATTAATCACATCAGTAGTTCTGATTGATCACTTTTAATCAAAATCGATTTAAAGCAGCTTGAAGCAAAACAGGCCGCTTAGACCAATGTCATTTTTTGTCATTTTGGACAGATTTTTTTGAAAGCGGATTAAATATCATAAAAAGACAAATTGACCCAGTCAAAAACCAGTGTCTTGACTCCAAGACCAACAATGTAAATGTTATTTTTAAATCATCTCAAGCATAAAAAAGCATACTGCGAACAGTATGCTTTTCGGAACCAGATTAATTGATGATGAGCCAGCTTGCTGCAAGCGCCAGTAAACCACCAGAAGTTCCATCCACCCATTTTTGTTTACGTTCATCAATTTGAGTTTTCTGACTGATTTTGCTGAATAGAATGCTTAAGCCACAATACACGACAAAAATAAGACTAATAAAAATAAAGGACAGAATCAAACCCTGGCTGACTGTATTGGCTGATTTATCAATAAACTGCGGCAAAATTGCAAAATAAATCAGCATGCCTTTCGGATTGAGCAGTGCGGTAAAAAAACCTTTTTGAATCGGATTGGTTGACGTCTTTTTCTCAATATTTAGTGCATTCTTACTGAATACCGATTTGAGCAAACCAAAAGCCAAATACAAAAGATAAGCAATCCCGAGCCAGCGAATCGTTTCAAATAACACCGAAAAAGAGACAATGATGGCTGCAATTCCCAGCGCCACCAGAATTGAATGCACCAGATAACCACAACACACCCCTACGGTTGCCATCATGCCTGCTTTTGCATCTTTACCCATCACTTGAGACAGGATAAACAACATATCGGGTCCAGGCGTAAAAATCAGGGGAAGCACGGTTAGTGCAAAGAGTACAAATACGGACATTTCCTTTTCCTTTCAAGCTCCAGAAAGTGAAGTAAGTATCTGCGTTTTTTTACAAAATTGGCTTTCAATTTATTTTATAATAAGTCTTATTTTTCAAATATTATTCTAATTTATGAAAATATCCACCAAGTCTGTGCGGGTAAAACTTGATCGGATTGATAAAAATATCATTCGACATCTGCAAGCCAATGGCCGTATTCAAAATAATGATCTGGCACGTGAAATCGGACTTTCACCTTCTTCATGTTTGCGCCGGGTAAAATTACTGGAAGATGCAGGTGTCATTCAGAATTACACCACCATTGTCGATCAACAAAAAATTGGCTTTCAGCTAATCTTATTTTCGCGCATCTGGCTGGTCGGTCAGGACGCCGAAACCATTGACACCTTTATTGAGGCGATGAAAGAGCTACCCCAGGTGATGGAGTGCTACATTATTTTGGGGGAAAGTGATGCCATGCTGAAAGTCGTGGTACCTGATCTGGAAAGTTACCGTAAATTCCAGTCGACACATCTGACCAAAAAAAATGGCATTACCAGTGTTAAAACGGATTTACCGAGTCAGATTATTAAACAGAGTTTCCAGCTGCCTTTAGAAGATTTATAAGTGAATTGATTGATTAAAAGTGGCAACGGCGTTTATTAATTTCAGCTCTGTAAATAATAGCCAGCTTAAATCACCAACTGTACAGAAAGTCCATAGATCGCAAGTTCCAAGATAAAGAAAATGTGAGGTTGCCTATAATTTAAAGACAACCTTTTCTTCTTGAACAAAGCAAAGATACTGGATTGAACCCTATTTTTTATTGTATGGATGCTGGAGAGTTTAGGGAGTTTCTTGTGCTAAAAAATCACGATGTACATGACTTAAAGCAACCAGTTCATGGTCTGATAATTCAAAAATTTTCCAAATCGCAATTGCATCTTCTTTTAAATCGACAGCTTGGGTTGCACGATTCGATACTTGCCATTGCAAATCAGAAATCCATAAATAGTATTGTCCCGTTGTCGCATTAAATGCCTGAACTTTACCATCGGCATTAATCCCTTGAATGATGGCATCTTCAGGTAAAGTCGCTGCAAGACTGGGTAAGCTAATGTCCACAAAATGCTTGATTTGTCGCAAACCATAACCTGCAAACATCTCTTTTTGAGCTGCACTTAACCGTGCATATTTTTGCTCTATACCTGCAATCACCATTGTGTCCATACCAGCTCCCCTCCGCCAAATACTGAGACTCTGCTCAGCAATACTTCATTTTAAATATTAATTACTTGTTCTTGTTATACCTGAAATGGCGCACTTTACAAATAAGACAATAGTGATGTGCCCCACAGAACGCCAATTTTCAGTTCAATTCCATTTTAAGGTTTATATATGAAAGTTTTGTGCCAAAAACACAATGCTCATGATTTTCACTCTACAGCACTTGGCGCCTGATCAATCCTTTTTATGCTGTGCACGCGGGTGCGCCTGATCATAAACCTGTGCCAGATGATCAAAATCAACATGAGTATAAATTTGCGTAGTGGTTAAATTACTGTGTCCCAGCATTTCCTGCACCGCACGTAAGTCCCGGCTATTTGACAACATATGGCTGGCAAAACAATGTCTTAATAAATGCGGATGTAAATCCACATTGACGCCTGCGCGCTGCGCCTGGAACTTGACCCGATTTTCAATTTGCCGTGCACCCAGCGGATTGCCTTTCTGGGTAATAAATACATTTGCCTCCGGCACAAAATCGCCATTCCATAAAGGATAGACTTGCAACCAGGCCATGACGCTGTCTTTGGCCTTGGAGCCAAAAGGCACAATCCGGGTTTTATTGCCTTTACCGGTGATACGTAACAACTGCCGGTTAAAATCAATATCTTTAATTCTGAGGTTCTGCAGCTCTGCCAGACGCAGGCCACTGGAATAAAGCAATTCCAAAATCGCCTTGTCCCGAAGCCACATTTGCTGATGTATTTCATTTTCGGGAGCAGGCTGATCAATAATCTGGTTGACCGTTTCAATATCCACCATACCCGGCAAAGGACGCGATTGGCGCTTTAACTGAAAATCATCAGCGGGGTTAAAAGCGAGATGCCGTGCCTGCTCTGCCCACTTCATAAACTGACGGATAGACGAAAGCATGCGCTGAAGACTGCTGGGACTTAACTGATGCTGTTCAACTTTTTGAGCCAGAAACTGGCGCAAGTCTGTGGCTTCTACATCGTTTAAATTAAGCTGCTCACGCTGGCAAAATTCCAAAAAATCCGAGACATCGCGATCATAAGCCTGCAAAGTATGTTTGGACTGGTTCTGGATCTCTCGTTCTTTCAGCCACATATTGAGCAACAGCTGAGGCGGCACAATCACCGCATGCTCCATTTAAAATTGCTCCAGAAAATCTTGAATCTGTACTGACACCTGATCTGCATGAGTATTGGCAAAGAAATGATCTCCGCCTTTGATAATATGCAGTTTTGCATTTTTAAAGTTTTTTTCTAAGTATTGTCCTACTTGAACAGTGCTTAATGGATCATGGTCGCCCCAGATCAGCAAAACTGGAACTTCAAGGCTGGCGAGCTGATCGGGGTTAAATTCAGTTTGATCTTGTACAAACCAGTCCGGTGCTGCTTGAAACTGTTCACGATAATCTGTTCGCCAGTCTGCACAGTGAAATGATTTCAAATTCAGGCCACCGGATGTCGCCAACAATACCAGTCCTTTGACTTTCTGCGGATGCTTAAGTGCCAGCCCAACTGCCAGTACTCCTCCCATCGACTGGGCAATCAGAATCGAATCATCCTTAACCTGCTCTTTCACGAACCCTTGTAAATCATACAGGTTTTGAATGGCTAAATTTGGCGCCCCACCATCAAAGCCGGGATAGGCAATGACCTGCTGATCCGTATATTCAGTTAATGCTGCCCTTAACGGCTGCCAAAAATGCTGAATTCCTGAAGCACCTGGCAAAAATACAAGCGTGTTCATCTCGTTCAAATTCTACAATTTTCCCCATCCTAGCATAAAAAAAAGCACCATCGATCAGACAGTGCTTTTCTCAAGCTGAATAAAGCCTAACTCTGGAAGTAACGTAAATCCAGGCGTCCTTCATACACGGTAGCCGTTGGTCCAGTCATCCAGACCACATCACCTTCTTTCCATTCAATCTGCAACTTGCCACCTGCCAGTTCGATTTCAACCTTGCTCGACAGCAGACCACGGCGCATACCTGAAATGGCTGCGGCACAGGCGCCTGTGCCACAGGCCAAGGTCTCGCCCACACCGCGTTCATACACGCGTAAACGTGCATGTTTTTCATCAATAATCTGCATAAATCCAGCATTGACCCGGGCCGGGAAACGCGCATGTGATTCAACTTGTGGGCCAATACGTGCAACATCTGCAGCGATCACATCCGCCACAATGGTTACCGCATGTGGATTACCCATATTCACCACATCAATTGTCAGCTTTTCACCATCAGCAAGATCAATGTCATACAGGCTTTCTGGAGCATCGGCCAGAAACGGGATTTCTTGAGGCAGGAATTTCGGATAGCCCATATTCACACGTACCCAGCCATTCGCGCCCAATTCTGGTTCTACAATGCCTGATTTCGTTTGTACCTTGATTTTGGTTTTGGTGGTCAGCTGACGATCATGCACAAATTTGGCAAAACAGCGCACACCATTGCCACATTGTTCCACTTCAGAACCATCGGCATTAAAAATCCGATATTTAAAGTCCGCACTTGGAATATCTGGTGGCTCAACCACCAATAGCTGATCAAAACCAATCCCAAAGTGACGGTTGGCCAAACGCTGAATGGTCACGCTATCCAGATAAGCACGCTGGCTGATCAGGTCAACCACCATAAAGTCATTGCCCAGACCATGCATTTTGGTAAATTCTAACAACATCCTGATCTACTCCTTAAGGCAATAAATGCTCACGTTCCCACAGTGATTCAATCGTTTCACGTTCACGAATTAAATGCGCCTGATCAGCGTCGACCATCACCTCAGCAGCACGACCACGGCTGTTGTAGTTTGAACTCATCACAAAACCGTATGCACCTGCGCCAAGCACTGCCAGTACATCATTTTCCTTGATCGCAAGCTCACGTTCTTTACCCAAGAAGTCACCAGTTTCACAGATTGCACCCACCACATCCCATTCTTTGCTTTCGACATCAGTACGAGGTGTAACAGGTTGAATGTCCATCCATGCTTCATATAAAGCAGGACGAATCAGGTCGTTCATCGCCGCATCAATGATCGCGAAATTACGGTGATTGGTTGGTTTGAGCAGATCCACTTTGGTCAGTAATACGCCTGCATTGGCAGAAATACTACGTCCCGGTTCCATATACACTTTCAAGCCCAATTTTTCTAAAGCCGGGCGCAGCGCATTGGCATATTCTTCAACAGATGGCGGGGTTTCATCTTTATACGTCACGCCCAGACCACCACCGATATCGATGTGTTTAAGGTGGATGCCATGCTCTTTTAACTGTTCAATCATGACAATGACCCGATCCAGTGCATCGACAAATGGCTGGGTTTCGGTCAGCTGCGAACCGATATGACAGTCAATTCCGACGACATCCAGATTTGGCAATGATGCCGCATATTGATAAGTCTCAAACACGCTATCAGATGGAATACCGAATTTATTTTCTTTTAAGCCGGTTGAAATATAAGGATGGGTTTTGGCATCTACATCCGGATTCACGCGCAATGAAATCGGTGCTTTGACATTCAATTCAGCCGCGACCTTTTGAATACGGTTCAGCTCGGCATAAGATTCCACATTGAAGCAGGCAATACCGACTTCCAAAGCTTTTTTGATATCTGCTTCAGTTTTACCCAGACCCGAAAATACAATTTTCGATGCATCACCACCGGCTTTCAGCACACGTGCCAATTCACCACCGGTCACAATATCAAAACCGGCGCCCTGTTTGGCCAATACATTCAATACCGCAAGATTGGAGTTGGACTTTACCGCAAAACAGATTTGATGATCGATAAAATCAAAAGCACGATCCATATCTAAAAAATGCTTTTCCAAGGTGACTTTGGAATAAACATAGAGAGGTGTGCCAAATTGCTCCGCGAGCTGTTGTAATGAACATTGCTCAGCGTGCAATACCCCATTAATGCGGGTGAAACTCATGAAGGTATCCTTTCTTTGAAAGCGTTATGGTGTGGTTGTAGCGTCTTCTGAACCGGCAGGTGCAGCAAACTGTTGTGGCATGGGGATCTCGCGTTCTTCATCGGACGCTTTAGGCTTAGCGTCAGTATTTTTATATAACAAATACTTGGCACGCTTGTCATAATTCGGATCATTCGGCAAGTGCAAGGCACCTGACTGTCCACAACCTGCAAGAGCAAGACCTGTTGCTAAGATACTGATGTAGCAAATGACTTGGCGCATCTGACCACCTAATGTAATAGTTTCGATGAAGTATAACGCGATCATTCAGCATGACCCAAGCGTTAAACGCTAGAGAGTATCTTTAGACAAATAAAAACGCCAGCAGATCGCTGACGTTTTTATTGATAAGGTTTATTTATGTTTCTGTTTATAGAAACCAAAATATCCAATGATCAGCAGGACAAACCAGAGCGGACTGATCATCAGCGCCTGGCGGGTATCCTCTTCCAGCGCCAAGACCACGATCATGCTCAGGAAGAATATAATCACCATCCAACACGTGACCAAACCGCCTGGCAACTTAAAGGTCGATTTGGCATGCAGCTCTGGACGTGTTTTGTAGTACACGATGTAACTCCAGATAATGATGATCCAAACACAAATAAACAGAATCGTCGATAAAGTCGTTGCCAAGGTAAAGGCGCGAACAGTATCTGGAACAAAATACTGAAGCGCTGCGCCCAGCAACAAGCACACGGCAGAGAAATACAAGGCATTTGCCGGGACCGCACGACGGTTCAAGTGCCCAAAGGCAACCGGTGCCTGCTCTTCGCGCGACAGACCGAACAGCATCCGGCTGGTCGAGAATACGCCACTGTTCATCGATGACATTACCGAGGACAAAACCACCAGGTTCATGATGATCGCAGCTGCAGCAATACCGGCCTGACTGAACAGGTTTACAAATGGCGATACATTCGGGTCAATCTGGTTCCATGGAGTCACTGACATCACAATCAGCAATGCCAATACATAGAAAATAATGATACGAATCGGAATAGAGTTCACCGCTTTCGGCAGGTTCTTTTCTGGATCTTTGGTTTCAGCCGCGGTAGTACCCACCAGCTCTACCCCGACAAAGGCGAAAATGGCGATTTGGAATCCAGCCAGGAAGCCCATGGCGCCTGTAGGAAATATCCCGCCATGCTCCCAGATATGACTAAATGAAGCGACCGTTCCAGTGTCCGAAGTAAATCCGGTAAAGACCATCCAGAGGCCGACAGCAATCAGTACCACAATGGCGATAATCTTGACCAGGGCAAACCAGAATTCCATTTCACCAAACAGTTTTACCGTGACCAGATTCAGGCCCATGATAAACACAATCGAGGCAATACTGATCATTACCCCCTCTTCAGGGCTAAAGGGCAAGCCGTTATTGAAGAACTGCAGATAGTAAATAATGGCGGATAGATCCGCGATCCCGATGGTGATCCAGCATAGCCAGTACGTCCAGCCGACAAAGTATCCCGCCCAAGGCCCGATCAGATCCGTGGCAAAGTCAATAAATGATTTATATTGTAAATTGGAGAGTAACAGTTCACCCAGTGCACGCATTACCAGAAAGACCATAAAACCAATGATCATATAGATCACCAGAATCGAAGGTCCTGCAAGACTGATGGTTTTACCCGAGCCCATAAACAAGCCGGTTCCGATAGCGCCTCCAATGGCAATTAACTGTAGGTGCCGATTGGATAAACTCCGCTTTAATTCATCATGCTCTGCCGACGAATTGTTATATTTTTCTGACATTATTGATTTCAACTTCGAATTTTACTTGCGACAAATTAACGTAAAAAATGCTGAATACAAAAATAAAATTCACATCATTTGTATTTCCTGATTAATTGAAGAAGTTAATTTATTTTTCTTATATCGCCCTACAGTTACATTTCCGCTTTATTTTTGACCTGTGATATGCCAGCAATTTCTTGTCAAAGCCTTAAAATTATGTAAAAAAATAGAACACTATTCAGCCAATTTATACATTCTGGATGAGTGCATCTGGCATAGCAATTGCTTTTTAATCAATATCTCGAACTAAACAGACATGGATCAATAAGAAGAATTTTATGCAAAATTTACAAAGTTTAATGGAAACTTTAAGTGGCTGGGTCTGGGGTCCTTATATGCTGGTACTGATTGTCGGTACCGGGGTATTCCTCACCTTCCGTTTACTGTTCTGGCAATTCCGCATGCTCCCACTAGCCTTTAAACAGGTCTTTGGCAAGCACCCAGACCACGCAGGTGATATTTCTCAATTTGCTTCACTCATGACCGCACTTTCTGCCACGATTGGTACCGGTAATATTGCCGGCGTGGCCACTGCCTGTGTCCTAGGTGGTCCAGGTGCAGTGTTCTGGATGTGGATGACTGCCCTGTTTGGTATGGCGACTAAATACGGCGAAGGTGTCCTGGCAGTCAAATACCGAATCAAAAATGAGAAAGGTGAAATGTCCGGTGGCCCGATGTACTACATCGAACGCGGACTGAAATGGAAATGGTTGGCACTGATTTTTGCTTTTTTTGGGGCAATCGCCTCTTTTGGTATTGGCAGTTCGGTACAGTCGAATACCGTAGCGCTGGCGGTTCAAAACAGCCTGGGCATCGAAACCTGGATGACGGGTATCATTATCACTGCTTTTTCGGCACTGGTGATTTTGGGCGGAATTAAATCGATATCCAAAGCAGCCTCACTGATTGTTCCCTTTATGGCCATAGGCTATGTGGCTGGTGGTTTAATTATTATTTTAAATAACCTGGAACTGGTTGGTCCCGCACTGAAAATGATCTTCACCTATGCCTTCACTGGAGAAGCCGCAGTGGGCGGTGCGATTGGTGCGGCGATTCGTTATGGTGTGGCACGTGGTGTATTTTCCAACGAAGCCGGCATGGGTTCTGCACCGATTGCTGCCGCAGCAGCAAAAACCGATCACCCAGCCCGTCAAGGTCTGGTGTCCATGACCGGTACTTTCATTGATACCATTATTGTCTGTTCAATTACCGGTATTGTCCTGGTCATGGGCTATATCATGGCGGGCAATTCATTTGGAGGCCAAACCGGTGCTGTACTGACCATCGGTGTGTTCGACAAGTTGCTGCCAGGTGTGGGTGGCTGGGTAGTCACTTTTGGAGTCATTTTCTTCGCTTATTCCACTATTTTAGGCTGGAGCTACTATGGCGAAAAATGTACCAGCTATTTACTCGGTGAAAAATTCGTTCTGCCGTATCGTATTATTTATATTGCCTCAGTCTTTATCGGCTGCATTGCAACGCTGGATCTAGTCTGGCTATTCGCCGATACCTTTAACGGTCTCATGGCGGTTCCAAACTTAATCGCTCTGTTATTGCTCTCTGGCGTGATTGCCAAGGAGTCGAAAGACTTCATAGCAAGACGCAAATCTGGTGAACTTTATTAATCGCTCTATTGTATAAACTCTCAATCCAAATACTAAAAGGCCACGTCAATCGTGGCTTTTTATGCTTCAGTTTTTCTATTTTTCATTATGAAAATTTAGGACCGTAAACCACTACAGGCCAGCTTGTCCCAATCAGATTCAAGTTCCAGTGCCAATCCTAAAGATAAAACAAAAAACTGAATGCCTTCAATTTTCATATTGCCCTGCTCATCTTCCAGATATCCACTCAGTTTTTGATAGGTTTTATGATGCAGATCAAAAGGCACATCCAGATAAAGCTCACCCAGATAGATTTCACTATGGACGGTTTGATCCACCCCTAAACACGGTATATAGACAATGTCCTGTTGCTCTAGCCAATCAATCAGCATCTGGCGAACCGAGTGGGCATCCTGATCCGGGTGTACATAATGATCGAAATGCACAAACAGCACATCACGGTTTTTTTCACGTGCGATCGCATCAATATGTTTCAGCAATTGTGACAAGATCTGTTCCATTCCAGCATAACAAGACGGGTATTATAGACAGCGTTGATGCATATTCTCCAAATAAGCCTAAATAAAAACGACAAGCCTTGTCGTAAAAACCATGATTTTTCAGGTGAGAGGCTTGGTTTTAGATGGCATTCACCGCTATGCTGTCATTCAATTTCAATCGCTTCATCTTAAAATATGGCTAAAGCAAAAAGTGTGTATCGTTGTCAACAATGTGGTGCCGACCATCCGAAATGGGGGGGACAATGTTCGGAATGTGGAGAATGGAACAGTCTGGTTGAAGTAACCATTGCACCAGCAGTTACGCATCGCGCTCAGCCAAAAATCGCTGGTGGATATGCAGGCCAGGCATCGACGATCACCACCTTAAATCAGATTTCTGTATCCCATGAAACGCGTTTACCGACTGGTATCAGCGAATTTGACCGGGTTTTGGGTGGCGGCTTGGTGACCGGCTCCGTAGTCTTGATCGGGGGTGATCCCGGAATTGGTAAATCGACCATTTTGCTGCAAACAGCTGCTCATATGGCCTCTGCCAAAAATCAGGCTTTATATGTAACCGGCGAGGAATCGCTGTCTCAGGTGGCGTTACGTGCCCAGCGTTTAGACCTACCCACAGATCAACTCAAAGTCATGGCAGAAACCTGTGTCGAACGTATATGTGAAGTGCTGGCTCAGCAACGTCCTGCCGTAGCAATTCTGGACTCGATCCAAACTCTGTATACCGAGACCTTGCAATCAGCGCCGGGTGGAGTGTCGCAAATTCGTGAATCTGCTGCCCTGCTAACTCGTTTTGCCAAAAATAGTGGCACCTCTTTATTTTTAGTGGGTCATGTGACCAAAGAAGGTGCGCTGGCAGGTCCACGTGTACTGGAACATATGGTGGATTGTGTGCTGTATTTTGAAGGTCAGTCAGACTCACGCTACCGGATGATCCGCGCAGTCAAAAACCGTTTTGGTGCAGTCAATGAGTTAGGGGTTTTCGGTATGACCGACAAAGGTCTACGGGAAGTCTCCAATCCTTCAGCCATATTTTTAAGTCGTTATGATGAAGCGATTCCGGGCTCGATTGTGATGATCAGTCGTGAAGGAACTCGCCCGCTCCTGGTCGAAGTACAGGCTTTGGTCGATGATGCGCATGGACAACCTCGACGGGTCGCGCTGGGCCTGGATCAGAACCGCCTGAATATGCTCTTGGCCGTCATGCACCGGCATGGTGGTGTGCAAACCTCCGGGCAGGATGTTTATGTCAATATTGTCGGTGGTCTTAAAATCACGGAAACAGGTTCAGATCTTGCAGTACTACTGGCATGTGCTTCGAGTATTCGTGGCAAGGCCTTACCGCAACAACTGGCTGTTTTTGGCGAAGTCGGACTGTCTGGTGAGATTCGTCCCGTGCCGAATGGACAGGAACGCCTGAAAGAAGCGATCAAGCATGGTTTTAAATACATTATCGTACCGCGAGGTAATGCACCGCAAAAAACCATTGAAGGAGTGCAAATCATTGCCGTTGCCCGTTTACATGAAGCCCTGAGCGAAGCTATGTCTTTAAGTGATGAGTTAAATTAAGCGTAAGGCAGTGAATTTGCAGTAAACCGTAAAAAAAATACAGATTTTTGATTGAAATTCCACACAAAGCCTATATAAATAGACTGTACAAACAGGTTTTATTCTCATAGGAAAAATGAATGGAAGTTCGACAGCGCGGTTTGATCACAGGTATCTTGACAGCAGTATTATTGGTTGCGCCTTTTGCTGCTGAAGCAAAACGTGCCGGTGGCGGTAAAAGTCACGGTATGCAACGTTCTGCACAGCCTACTCAATCTTATCAACAACCTCGTCAAGCTGCGCCTGCCCAACAAGCGCCAGCTGCCGGTGCTGCAACCCAGCAAAAATCTGGCCCAGGTGTAGGTGGTATGGTTGCTGCCGGTGTAGCGGGTGCCGCGATTGGTGCCGTAGCTGCCAATGCCTTGGCAGACGATCAAAGTGTAGCAGCGTCTGAAGCTCAGACAGCTCAAGCACAGGAAGAAGAAAAAGGTGGTATTCCAGGCTGGATCTGGATCCTTCTTGCTGCTGCTGTTGCCTTCTTCATTTTCCGTAAGATGGCCGCAAAAAAAAAAGTAGCCTCTAATCCATTTTCGCCAAATAGCGGTGCTGGTAATACAGCACCTTTTGGTCAAGCACCGACTGCACCTCGCGGTAGTGACAATAGCAATATCTTTGGCCAGAATGTTGGTGGGCAAACACCAAGCAATAATGCACCGTTTGGTTCTGCACCGGTAAATACTGCGCCTTTCGGCACGGCTTATACCCAAAGTGGCAGCCAGTTACCGGATGGTACTGAACCTGCAGCATTCTTGCGTGTAGCGCGTCAGCGTTTTAACCATATTCAGTCAATGAATACAGCAAGCAATATTTCGGAAATTCAACGTTACTTGACTCCTGATCTTTATCAGTCAATGCGTAATGACATCATGAACAATCAGGATCAGGATGTTGCCGAGTTTTCAAATCTGAATGCCTTGGTAGTAGACTCATCTACAGACAATGGTCAGTATATTGTGAGCGTACGTTTTACCGGTACAGTAAGCGAAGACTTAAACAGCTTGCCACAACCGTTTGCAGAAATCTGGCATTTCACTAAACCAGCAGGTTCAAATCAGGACTGGGTGGTTGCAGGTATTCAGCAAGACTAATTCGCAATAGATTGTTTTAAACAGCGGCCTTCGAGCCGCTGTTTTTATTTTTAAAGCTTATATATTTTAATCAACGCTCCCCCCGTTGCCCCTTTTTTAGACTTATAAGTTGCCCCTTTTTTAGACCTTAGATTCTCAAATGAAGTGCAACAGAGATTAAATTATTGGAAAGAAGCAAGATGAGCTAGCATTTTGCTTCCGACCGACCAAAGTCAAAGTTGCATCATGAACTATACTCACCTTACCCAAGAA
>NZ_JAGFXZ010000037.1 GCF_019038395.1 Acinetobacter sp. BY419 | reverse complement strand
GTTTAATATTGCTTAGTGCCTTAAAGGGCACCAATCTTGGCTCATCAATTTTCTGACAAATATTTCTCAAATAAACTTCGAGTAATTTCTACCATCAATCAATGAAAATAATTTCGATCAATCAACCAGTAAAAATCCACACAAGTTGTTCTTCATAAGCTCTTAATGATCTTCTTGCGGGTTCGTCACCAGCAAGCTAGGTCGGCTATATTACTCTCTATCTCTAGAAAGTCAACCGGTAATGCAGACTATTTTTAAACTTTCTTTCCAAAACCCAATCTCAACACTTCGTGCTAAGTTGCTGTTTTATCAGAAGTTTTAATCTTCATCACCGCCGATGGATGTGCATTCTACAGCATTTCACATCCCTTGCAACCCCCTTTTCAAGAAAATCTTTTTGTATGTATATTTTTTAATCTTTTCGTGTATTTTCATTCATTTTTTATACAAATTTGCTTAAATGATGTCTATTCGTGAATATAACGTTTATTATTTTCATCTTAATAAGTAGTGCTACTTACACACACAAGGCCTCGGGTTACCTTATGCATCGTTCTATTTACTTATCTATATGTTTATTTTCTTTAGCCTCAAGCGCCCATATTTTTGCCGAGGTGACCACCGATGTGGAAAATCTGGAAGACGAGCCCGCAAAAACACCGCTGAGAACAAAGATCTCAAACAAAGCGCAACAGTTACAGACGCAATTGAATGTCGATGCCCGGGCAGCACAGGCTGAAGAAGTTAAAGATCCTTTTCAGCCACTCAATAGAAAGATTTATCAGTTTAATGATGCGATTGACCGCACTGTGTTACGTCCTATAGCCGTACAATATGTGGAAAAAGTCCCTCAGGATGTTCGCGGCAGCTATATCCAGTTCCGCAGCAACCTGGGGGAACCCTGGAATGTGGTCAACCAGTTGATTCAAGGTCGTCCTGCCCGGGCTGCTAAATCCCTGGGCCGTTTTACCATTAATACCTTAACTACTTTAGGATTAGCGGATCCAGCACGTCGTCTGGGCCTAAGTCATGAAGATGAAAAGCTTGGAATGACGTTAGGTTATTATGGCGTGCCTTCCGGCCCTTATATCATGCTGCCATTTTTAGGTCCAAGTTCTGTCCGCGGGGTGATTGGTAGCGCTGTAGATAGTCAGGCTCGTCCACAAAAATATATTTTGGATAATGACGATGGTATTTACTGGGGTGATCAAGCAGGAGGAGTAGTTAACTCACGCAGCGAAATTCTGGATGTTGAGGGGGTGCTGACTGGTGACCGTTATGCACAGATTCGCGATATTTATTTGCAACGTACCAACTATGTAATTGCAGAAAAGAAAGGTACAGAACAAGATACGCTGTTCCTGGAAGATGATTTTGAAGATGAAAATTCGAATGATGTACCTTTTAGCGAGAGCAGCATTGAATCTTCAGACGAAGATCTTTAAGTTTATACTTCAGGTATGATTGCTAGTGAAATATCTTCGCTAGCAATACTTTGCTTGTTATAGTACATCTTATAACCAATCCTGGGATTGAATCACTTTTTTATGTATTTCATTCAACCGACTCGTGATATTCCTTATTTAGATCAAGTACTTGATACGCTTCCGCATGTTCAGATGATCTATCTGGATGATCATGAACTGTATGACTCTACGATTATTGCGATTGCAGATGTACATGACTATCTGAAATATAAGTGGAATCTGCCTACGATTGTACTGGCCTTAGAAAATGAAGGTACTGCTTTGGCCCAAGCTTGGGAACAAGGGGCTTTGGCCGGCTGGATCTGGAACAAGCTCCCTGAGTACCCAGACCTGGCCTTGCAAAAAATTGATGCACAATACAAGCGTAACCAGGATAGCCGGGATCTTCCTTCTGCCGCAGAATTGCAAAAAAGATTGTTACCGAATCCAATTGAATTAAACAATTATGAGGTCGAAACCTATTTTCAGCCTTCTGCCTATCTTTCAGGAGACTGGTATGATTATTGGAAAATCAGCGATAAAGAAGTAATTTTCTATCTGGCTGATGTATCCGGACATGGTGTCACCAGTAGTTTGCTCACTTCCTGGATGGCTGCCTTCCATGGTCGCTCCAAAACGCCGCGCGAGCTGATCAAGAAGCTCAACGGGATGTTGATGCAGGAAAATATTGAAAAGCACATCACCATGATTGCCGGAATTCTCAATCTGGAAACTCATGTATTGAAATGGTCCAGTGCCGGACATTATCCCCCACCGATTATATTTGAACCCAATCAGGAACCCAAGATTTTCTCTACGAGCAGCTTCCCATTAGGCCTGACTGAAGATCTTGAGGTTGAAGAAAATGAATGGGTATTAAGTCGCAATGCCCGCTTTATTATCTGTTCGGATGGTGCACTGGAACCATTTGAGGGCGGATTAAATGAACAATTCTCGCAACTATTACATCACTTACAGAACCAGTCTTTTCACGCCCCGGAACATGTGGCCGATGATATTGCTTTTTTAAGCTTTATAAGAGTGAATTAGCGATATATTTACAGACTTTATAAGCACTTAATTTGATTACTACTTTCAGCCACTTGAGTATCCCTAGACCCTATGGGATAATTTGGTATCCTTCTCTGCAAATGGCATTTATATGTCAACAGGTCATGTTGAATATGCAAGTCTAAATGGAACGCATATTTTTAAGCTTATCGGCGAAGTGCGTGCCCAATCTTGTATTAGTCTAGACAAACTACTGAACAAAATTGAACAGCAAGACAACGTAGTTGGCGCTATCGTTGATTTAACCGAAACCAGTTTTATTGACAGTACTGTACTGGGTGTTCTGGCAAAGTTAGGACTGAAGCTCAAACAAGTACATAATATTCAAGCTGTCATGCTTTCCACCAATTCCGATATTACCACTCTGGCGAACAGTATGGGGCTGAGCCAGGTATTTGTAATTCTGAATTACTGTGGCGATCCAAATGTCTGCACACGTGCACTGATGGAAGAACATGTTACCCATCAAAATATGCTGAATACCGTTCTGGATGCGCATAAAACCCTGATGAAGCTGAATCAAAGCAATCAGAACATGTTTGAGCCTTTAGTCAAACAGCTACAGAAAGAGCAAGACAATTTAGATAAAATCTCCGAGCAAAAGGTATAACGACTTTATAAGAAGAGGACCGCATGACTTTACTTTCTGTTGCACAAATGAATTCTCAAAATGAAATTGACGCCAATTTCGTGGAGATTGAATCCTTAATTCAACAAAGTAAGGCCAATGGCGCTGAACTGATTGTCTTCCCGGAAAACTTTGTCTGTTTCGCAGCAGGTAAACAGCGCGAAACTGCTGCACAGTTTGAAGTCATTCAGCAACGTCTCGAACAACTTGCCCATCAATATGAAACCTGGATTGTGGCCGGGACTTTACCCTGCCCTTATCGTCCAGATGGCTCAGTGATTGAAGATGGCCGGGTACGTACTGTCAGTCTGTGTATCAGTCCAGAACGGACTGAAGCGCGTTATGACAAAATCCACTTGTTTGATGTACAAGTCGGCGATGCGGTGGGTGGTTATCAGGAATCCAAGTTCTTTGAACCTGGCACAGATGTTGTCGTAGCAAAAACTCCTTTTGGCAATATCGGTTTGATGGTCTGTTATGACCTGCGCTTCCCGGAACTCGCTTTAAACCTGCGGGCCAAAGGTGCAAACCTTCTGACCGCACCTTCTGCCTTTACCTACACCACCGGTGAAATGCACTGGCAGCTTCTCCTGCAAACACGTGCTATGGATACCCAATGTTTTGTGCTCGGTGCAGCTCAACAAGGCTGGCATGGTGAAAAACGCCAGACTTGGGGCCATGCAGCTGCCACCAACAGTCGTGGCCAGCTCCTGAATATGATCCATACAGACGGTGCAGATCTGATTACGGTTGACTTCGATTTGGATGAACAGCAAAAAGTTCGTGAATCTATGCCATTAATGCAGCATCGTAAACTGCTACAACTTTCTTAAGAAAGCTTCTTTTCTGCTTGCAGAAAATAACAAAATCCCTGCTTATTCTTCAGGCGAAATGGCCGAGCATAGAAGCTTCATGAAAAATAAAGAGGGATTCAGCTCATGTCATTAGAAAAAGCCGTCTATACCGCACATGCTAAAGCCACAGGAGGTCGTGATGGCCGCGCCACTTCTGACGATCAGATTCTAGACGTCCAATTGGCAGTACCCAAAGAAATGGGTGGTCCAGGCGGTGGGACCAACCCTGAACAGCTCTTTGCCGCAGGTTATTCGGCCTGTTTCTTGGGTGCAATGAAATTTGTCGCCAATCGTGACAAGCTCAATATCAGTAAAGATGCCTATATTGAAGGTGATGTAGGTATTGGTCCAATTCCGACCGGCTTTGGTATTGAAGTGACTTTAAATATCCATCTTGAAGGTATGGATCAGGAAGAAGCTCAAAAACTGGTAGATGCCGCGCATATTGTCTGCCCCTATTCAAATGCAACCCGCAATAATATTGATGTGAACTTAAACGTAATTACTTAAGATTACTTAAACTTTTAATTTAAATGCTATCCTGAAAAAGAGCTTCAGGATAGCTATACCTCTATTATAAAATTTTAATCGCTTTATCTTCCCTCAAAAATCAGTTTCCTTTTTCAAAATAAAAGCACAAACCTGAACAGTTATATATAATAATTCTTATTTCTATTTAGCCAGTTTGTATTTATGTTAAAGCCTGTTCTTCTGAGTTCTCTTCTACTCACCGCAACTACTGCAACTTTTGCAGATCTTCATATCTCAGAAAAAATCCGTCCGCAGATGAAGTCTCTGGTCAATAGCGGGATTGAACGCCTGCCCATTCCTGCAACCCCAAACCACATGATTCTACCTGAATTTGGTAAAGGTATAATTGGCTGGGGAGCAGGCCCCAAAGATGCTGAAGCCCGTTTTCTCAATATTACTCAAGCAGAGGTTGAAAAAATGAAACAGGAAGGACTGACCTTGGAAATGGCAGAAGCTTGGCAGACATTTTATGAAAATGAAACTCTGCGCAATCCGGGTAATCCGACTGCCCCATTTCGCGCACAACTCATGAAAAAAATCGTCAGTCTCTGGTAAATACCTAGCAATTCTGACGATAATTCTTTAAATGCAGCAGATTAAAAAATTACTCTGCTGCTTCATTGGTTACCCGCAATACTTCTTCAATCGTGGTTTTTCCAGCCAATACTTTACGTAAGCCATCATCCCGAATGGAACCGGATTGCTGGCGCGCATAACTTTCAAGTTCATATTCAGCAGCATTACCATGGATCAGACGACGCATATGATCATTGACCGGTACAATTTCATAAATTGCCGTACGCCCGCTAAAGCCAGTATTGCCACAGCGTTCACAGCCTTGAGGTTGAGGAAGCCTTAAATCATTTGGATGTTCAATATTTTCAAACAGACTCTTTTCAAAAGCATCTGCTTCATGCCAGGTCGCGCAATGTGGACATAGCGTTCTGACCAGGCGCTGTGCAATCACGCCAATCAGCGAACTTGAAAGCAGGAAGGGTTCTATTCCCATATCTTTAAGACGGGTCACTGCACCAATGGCGGTATTGGTATGCAAAGTCGATAATACCAGATGCCCTGTCAATGAGGCCTGCACGGCAATTTCTGCGGTTTCCAGATCACGAATCTCGCCGACCATCACTACATCAGGATCCTGGCGCAGCATGGCTCTTAAAGCACGGGCAAAGGTCATATCCACTTTGGTATTGACCTGAGTCTGACCAATCCCTTCCAATTGGTATTCAATCGGATCTTCAGCTGTGAGAATGTTTTTGGAACCATCATTGAGGTCCGAAAGTGCCGCATATAACGTCGTCGTTTTACCGGAACCGGTTGGCCCGGTCACCAGAATAATCCCGTGCGGACGATGCACCAACGTCTTCAAACGGTCATAATCCTGATTCCTCAGACCGAGATGAATCATATTTAAACGGCCCGCCTGCTTATCCAGCAGACGCATGACCACACGTTCACCATAAGATGAAGGCAAAGTGGAGACGCGGACATCGACTTCACGTCCCGCCAGACGTAAAGAAATACGGCCATCTTGCGGGATACGTTTTTCAGCAATATCCAGTTTGGCCATCACTTTAATACGGGAAACCAGTAGCGGGGCCAGCTCACGGCGTGGCTGGACAATTTCACGTAGCTGGCCATCTACCCGTAAACGTACCGACAGTTTTTTTTCAAAGGATTCAATATGAATATCGGAAGCCCCGACACGAATCGCTTCAGATAATAGTGCATTGATCAGCCGGACAATCGGCGCATCATCTTCCTGATCCATCAGGTCTTCTGTTTCTGGTACTGAATCGGCCAGACTGAGTAAATCCGGATGATCTTCCAGACCGGCAGCGACCTGCTGCGATTCCCCGCTATCGCCGGCAAAGCTGGAGCTTAATAACTGGTTGAATTCCTGCTCGCTACAGAGCTGAAAATGAGCCGGATAGCCAAGCAGACGGCGTGCTTCCTGCAATGCAAGCATGGAGGTATTGTCACGACGCAGAATAAAGGCCTGATCTCCCTCATAACGCAACAGCACACCATGGCGCTTGGCGAAGCTATATGGGATTTGTAATTGTTTAAGTACTTGCATCGCGAATTATAATAATGATGAAAAAATTTAAATTGAGTGTACTCTAAGCATATGACAGCGTGAAGTATGTTTTCAAAGATTTAGCAAGAAAGGGTGCCAACATTGCCGCAAGATAAAGATGAATTAACCCCGAATACAGCAAAAATGCGCTGGTGGGGAGAGCAGAAGTTTGAAATAAATCAATCCAAAGCCTGGCAGTTGGGCTCCTTGCTATTTCGTCTGACCCGAGGAATTCAGGAATGGCGGCTGGAATACTATCGTCCTGTCGTGCAATACGATTATGAGCAGCAATGGCATCAGATTGATGATCCGAATTTTGCCTTTCCACCACCGGTGAATATTGAACGCTATATGTTCAAATCCACACAAAATAAATTGCAACTGATGCCTCGCCTCGCGAACCGGTCAGTGGTGATCAAACCGGTCGATCCGATTTATATTCCTGCCGGACAACGCGGTACGCTTTATATCAGTACGCCTTTATGGATTGCCGGTTTTATTGAGGGTCAACGCGAACCGATTTTTGATCTGCCGGTCATCCTGCCCAAGGATACCTGGTTTGGACCCAATCACCGCTCGGGAGAAATCTGCTACGCCACTGCAGTCGATGGCAGAACTGAACTGAAACAATTACATCCACGAGCTTTTCGTGCAGTCACACCGATTGAGTTCCACAATACCAGTAACCAGCAATTACGTTTTGACCGGATGAATGTTCCAGTACCGGCCCTGCCTTTATTTTACAGTGAAAGTACCGGCCGCTTATGGACCTCACAAATCCGGGTCTTGCATGAAAGTTCGGACCGCCCACCACGCATTCGGGTGGAAAATCGCACACCCCCAAATGCCGGCGAAGTCGCCTATCTGCATCCGCCGCGTGATCCGGCAGGCGCATTATTTAATATGTTTGATTCATTTTTCTAAGGGCGTCTGATGCCAAGTTCAAATATTCCGACCGAAGTCACCAACAGCCTGAAGGGAGTATTTACCAATATCAACACAGACCGTTTGACTGAAGTTCTGGTCGCAGTAGTGCTGTGTTTTATTGGTTTCCTGATCGCGCGCTTTATTTCCAATACCTTTATTCGCACCATTGGCGTACGTTTTAATGCCCATCAGCAACTGGTCTGGCGCCGCGGAATTTTCTATTTTATTTTCCTGCTGTTTGTAATGGCCAGCCTGAAAGAAGCCGGTTTTAAACTCAGTGTCTTCCTTGGGGCTGCCGGGATTCTAACCGTAGCACTGGGTTTTGCCTCACAAACCTCTGCATCCAACCTGATCAGTGGGCTTTTCCTGATTGGTGAGGGTTCCTTTGAAGTTGGCGATACTATCCAGCTGACCTTGATCCGCGGACATACCATTGAAGGCGAAGTGATTTCGATTGACCTGCTTTCAGTCAAACTGCTCACTCAGGATAATATCTATGTGCGTTTGCCGAATGAACAGCTGATTCGGGCACCGGTGCAGAACCTGTCGAAATTCCCGATACGGCGTATTCCGATTACTCTGGCAATCAATTTCCACGAAGACATTATTAAAGTGCGTGAAGTGCTGCTGGACGTTGCCAACAAGTATCCGTTGGTACTGGCCGACCCGAAACCGGCAGTAACCGTTACCGCTTTCCGTGAATCTTCGATTGAGCTGCTCTTTGCGGTGTGGTGCCAGCAGGAAAACTACCTGAAAGTACGTGATGAAATGCAGGAGCGGATTCGAAACGGCTTTGTCGATAACCAGATTGAGATTCCGGTACCAAAAATGGGCTTTGTCGACCATCCACTTTCCCGCTCTCTAGAAAATGAAGAGATCGATCAATATGCCAATGACAAGGCACTAAAGCGCGAGCCAGATTTAAAATAAATTGACTTTAGGTGAGAGCAACATCGAAACCAAAAACCTGCATCAGTGAAGAATGTTCCCTCTCCTTTTTTAAAGGAGAGGGTTAGGGAGAGGATTCAATGCTCCTTCTCCGGCATGGGAGCAATGTAAGCAATCAGCAGCATCACGCCGCCAGCCAGCAAGAATGAAATCACCCGCGTCAAGGTGCCAATATGTGACAGGTCAAATAGTACTAGCTTCAAGGTCACAATCACCAGAATACTACCGCCCAAGATCCACATTGGTTTCAGGTTTTTTAAGGTTGCCGTCCACATGGTGATCCAGGCGAGTAATACCCAGAGTATGGTCAGACTGAGCTGAACCGTAGCATTACTCCATAGTTCCAGATCATTAAATGGCGTCTGCAGGTACACATGTAAAGCTCTTAACACAATATAGCTGGAAAGCCATAACAGGCTCAGCACCATCAAAACTGCCATCATGCCCTTATCACGGCCAACCTTGATTTGTTGCAACAGCATCCAGATAAAACTGGCAAACATGGCAATACTGATCAGGTCAAAAGGATTGAATATCGGCAGCCAGTAATACTGAAATGCTTGCTGGCTAAACAGCTGTGAACATACCAGCCAAGTTGCCATCAGCAATAAACAACTCTTGGTTTGCCAAAGCTGCTGCCAGCCTGATTGTGGAGCCTGACGGTAACACCACAGGCAAAACAATAAAGGCAAGATCACCATACTCAAATAAGGCATATGTGGAATCAAGCATAGACTTGCCAAAGCCAGACTGCTAAAAACACCTAAACTCATCCATTCTTTGGATAGCTGCAAGCCAGCCAGCGGTCTGAGCCATAAAATAGCTAATAGCATCGCCGTAAGAGCAAAAATCCCACGTTCCAGATCACTATTCCAGACAATCACAGCATTTTGACTACGATCCAGCGTCAGAATCACTGCAATGACCATCAAGGGTGAGATACCACTCCACTTCGGCAGTAACCAGGACCATTCCTGATTTTTGCGCAGAATTATTTCATTCAACAGCACATAGCCCAGTGTGATAACAAATAAGCTCAGCACATAGGCATGCTGACTCGAAAATTCATCTTCCAGCAAGGCAAATAGCATTAAACTGGCGGCGACACTTAAACTGCTTAAAAAACTGACACTCAGACTATCCAGTTGCTGCTGGTATTGTTGTTTTAACTGACTGATTACCACGACTGCCACATAACACAGACTCAAAATCCAGAAAATCATCCGCGGTGTTGGGTTGATCTCGACCAGATAATACAGGCTGCTGAATCCGGCCATCAGCAATAATCCCATGCTTAAATAATGCGCCACCCGAATATTTTTTTCCAAGGCCCACAAATAAATTAAGACGCCTTCCACTGCCCAGCCGACCACACTCCATTGCTCTGTCAATAAAATCGGAGGTACCAGTGCCAGGAAAATCAGCATCAAGCTGAGATAACTTTGTGAAATGATCTGAATGGCTTGCTTACGGCGTAGCAGTATCCAGCAAATAGCAAATACTGCGGCAAATAACAAACTTAGACCGGCTTGCCAGAGTTTTTGATCGGGCTGATTAAAATAAATCAGATACAGGAAGATATAAGCAGTGATTGGGGCGGCAAAAATCAAGGCCAAGTCTAGTACCGGTTTTAGCTGAAACCCGGAAAGATCCTGTCGCGCCAGCAACTGGCTAAAACGAAACCCCAACCAGATAAATAGTGCACTATGCGCCAGAATCAGCGCAGTCATGGCATAACGTTCATAGGTATAACCATGAATCAGGCTATACACTCCGCCGACAATGGTCGTGACCAGAAAAGCAATCTGGTTGAGAACTTTCCAGGGGCGAAAGCTGCTCAGCACTGCCACCCCGATATTGATCAGCAGATAATAGCTAATCAGTTCAACAGCAGAAGCATCGCGGGTCGGCAAGGTAAAAGGCGCCAGATAAGCAATGAGCAAAGCCATCAAGGCCAGTTCGATACTTTCCTGTTTCAGACTTAAATACAGCGTCACTGCCAAAATGATAACGAATAGCAAAGCGGCTAGCGGCAACGTTGGAATGACCAGATTGTAATAGGCAAAGAATAAGGTCAGGAACAGTGCTCCTAAACCCAAACCTTCTAAGGCCAAAGCAAAACTGCGGTTTTTCTCAATCAGCCAATAACCCAGACCGGCGACACTCATACTTGCTAGCGCAATTAGTCCCAGTTTCATCGCCAGACTAATTTGCCAGTGTTCCGTCGCGAAGCGTAATAACAGAATAATACCGATGACCAAAATACCAATCGCAACTTTGAGTACCGGATTTCCTTGAAATATCCAGCGCTGAACTTGATCTATGAGATTAGGCGTGGACTGAGAATTTAGGGCCTGTTGAGAAGTCAAAGGGGCAGCATCAGACCAGGTCGCTGGTGTCGAGGGGGATGGATCAGCAGAATGAGATTGCGATTGCAACTGTATCAAGCGTCTTTCCAGACGCTGCAGCCACCTGAGTAAAAAGAACACCCAGGCGGTAATCCCGACTCCCATAAGCCAGTCAAGTTCAGCCAGTCCGCCAACAATGGCAGTGATTGAGGAAATATATAAAGGGACTTTAGAATTATGCTCCAAGGACATCTGCTGCTGTGTGACCAATTGATTCAGCGGTGCTTCTACTGCGCTAACATATTGCATCACGCTAAATATAAAACCCAAACCACACAGATAAGTCACAATCTGATAACCCAGATACCAGGCACTGATCCCGGCAATCAGCAGAGTAATCAGCCAGATCATGCGTAACTCATTCCGTCCTGCAGCCATTCTTATATTTCTCTTTCCTGAATCATTCCATCATACAACAGCTTGTGCTGCTTATTTCATCCTCAGCCGATATTCGCTAAGCTGTAAACTCAGACTCGCCTCAGCGAGCGCAGTAAAAATCACGTACAATAGCGCTGTATTTTGAATAAGGAATTGATTACATGCCACCATTTGTCTTGGTCGATGGCTCTTACTTTTTATTTCGTGCCTTTCACGCACTGCCACCATTAACCACGTCAACCGGTTTACATACCAATGCAATTCGTGGTGCGATTTCCGCTATTCAAAAACTGATGCGTCGTACCCAACCGACCCATATGGCGGTGATTTTCGATACCCCAGAACCCACTTTCCGGCATGAGCTTTCACCAATTTATAAAGGTGACCGCCCCAGCATGCCAACGGAATTATCTGAACAGATTCCTTATCTGCATGCCTTGATCCGTGCCTTGGGTATTCCCTTGCATACCTTGCCGGGTGCCGAAGCCGATGACATTATCGGAACTTTAGCGAAACGTGCTGAAGCAATGGGACATCAGGTGCTGATCTCCACTGGCGATAAAGATATGGCACAACTGGTGACCGAAAAAGTCACCCTGGAAGACAGCTTTAAAGAAAAACCGCTGGATGTCGATGGCGTGTTTGAAAAGTTTGGCGTATGGCCGAATCAGATGATTGATTACCTGACCCTGATGGGTGATGCCTCAGATGGCATTATGGGTGTACCAGGTGTAGGTGCCAAAACTGCAGCAAAACTGCTTAACGAATACGGCTCGATTGGCGGAATTTTAGAAAACGTTGACAAGATCAAAGGTAAAGTTGGTCAAAATATTAAAGATCATGTTGAAGGCATTGTACTAGATCATCAGTTGGCCAGCATTGTCATTGACCTGGATCTTAACTTTGGTTATGACGATTTAAAACTGGGTGAGCCGAATGTCGAAACCTTACGTCATTTGTACACCGAGCTGGAATTCCGTAATCAGCTACAATCCTTAGATCATCCAAACAACCCGAATAATTCAAATTATAAACAGGCGGCAAAGTCGATTACCGCCAAACCGGCAACTATGCCAGAAACTACAGAAGATCATGCTTCTGTGACCAGTAGTGATGATCAGCTAGGGCAAGCGACCTATCATACGGTATTAAGCCAGCAGGACTGGGACAAGCTGTTTGAGCGTTTAAGTACCGAAAAACGTTTTGCCTTTGATACCGAAACGACCAGTCTGGATTATCGTATTGCGCAGATTGTCGGTTTCTCGGTCGCCTTCGATGCTCAGGATGCCTATTATGTTCCTTTGGCACATGATTATGAAGGTGCACCGGAACAGCTGAATCGCGAAGTGATTCTGGCGCAGATCAAACCGATTCTGGAAGATGACAGCGTACAGAAAATTGGTCATCACCTGAAATATGATGCACATGTTCTTGAAAATCATGGCATTCATCTGGCAGGCTGGTATTTTGATACCATGCTGGCGTCATATGTGCTGAATTCTGTGGCCACTCGTCATGGCATGGATGATGTCGCCCGTTTGTATTTAAGCCATCTGACCACAACTTATGAACAGGTTGCCGGTAAAGGTGCCAAACAGAAAACCTTCAACCAGATTCCGCTTGAAACTGCTGCACATTATGCCGCAGAAGATGCCCATGTCACCTATCGCCTGTATGAAGTACTGAGTGCGAAACTACAGGTGCATCCGGAACTGGTCAATATTCTGCATAATATCGAAGTTCCGGTAGCACGGGTGCTGACCGAAATGGAAGAAAATGGCATCGAGCTGGATCTGGCTTTTCTGGACCAGCTTGGGGGTGAGTTTGCCACTACCATGCAAGATCTGGAAAACCAGATTATGGAAATTGCTGGTGAAAGCTTCAATGTCAGTTCGCCTAAACAGGTCGGTGAAGTGCTGTTTGAAAAGCTCGGCTTAAAGGGTGGCAAAAAAACCACTACCGGACAATACAGTACTAGCGAAAGTGTGCTGGAAAAAATTGAACATCCGATTGCCCAGCTCATTCTGGAATATCGTGGCTTGTCCAAGCTAAAAAGCACCTATACCGATGGACTGTGCAAACAGGCCAATCCTGATTCACATCGGGTGCATACCAGCTATCATCAGGCCCTCACCGCGACCGGTCGCTTGTCTTCGACTGATCCAAATTTGCAGAATATTCCAATTCGCGCCGAAATTGGTCGTCAAATCCGCAAGGCCTTTATTGCGCCGAAAGGCCGTGTCTTGCTGGCAGCCGATTACTCACAAATTGAGTTGCGCCTCATGGCCCACCTATCTCAGGATGAAGCCCTGCTGGATGCATTCATTCACGGTCAGGATGTACACCGCCGTACTGCAGCTGAAGTTTTGGGCATTGCCCTGGAAGATGTCACCAATGACCAGCGCCGTCAGGCCAAGGCAGTTAACTTCGGACTACTTTATGGTATGTCTGAGTTTGGTCTGATCCGTCAGCTGGGCTTTACCCGTCAGGAATCACAGGATTACATCAAGCAGTATTTCCACCGCTATCCGGGCATTTATGACTATATGCAACGTACCCGTCAGGTGGCATTAGAACAAGGTTTTGTTGAGACCTTGCTCGGTCGTCGTTTATACACACCAGAAATTGATGCCCGTAATATGATGGTGCGTAAAGCAGCAGAACGTGCTGCGATTAATGCTCCACTACAAGGTTCTGCAGCAGATATCATTAAAATGGCGATGATTGAAGTCGACAAGATGTTACCGAAAGATCAGGCCAAAATGCTGTTGCAAGTCCACGATGAATTGGTCTTTGAAGTGGATGAGGACATTGCAGATGAGCTGGCACCAAAACTGGCTGAAGTGATGCAATCTGTATTACAGATTTCTGTACCTTTGGTGGTGGAAGTCGGTAAAGGTAAAAACTGGGATGAGGCGCATTAATGCGCCTTTAAGCCCCTTCCTCCTTATAGGAGGTGAGGAATATATTCCGCAAGGGGATGGAGGTGATTTTAATTTATATCCCTCTCCCTCACCCTCTCCTTTCAGGAGAGGGAATTTACAAAATAAAAAAGGACGCCTCAGCGTCCTTTTCTTTTTATTCAGATTAAAAACCAGTTAACAATGCAATCGCCACTTGGTTCATAATCATTTCAATCACAATCAATGCCAGAATCGCCAGAATCGGAGAAAGGTCAATCATTCCCATATTTGGCATAATCCGGCGGAAAGGTGCCAGCAATGGCTCGGCAAGTTCTTGAACTACTTCAATATAAGGCGAACGGGATTGGGTAAACATCACCACCCAGCTTAAAATAATGGTAGCGAAAATCAAGTAACGACAGAAACGGATCAAATCCTGCATCATGGTGACAAAGGTCAGAATGAGTAAATGCACAGGACCATTCGGCATGCCACCCGACAGATACATCATGCCGAAAATTTTCAGCAAATACAGCACCACCAATAAAGCCAAAGCAGCAGTATTGACACGACCTTTGGCCAAAGTTGGGAAAATTCGACCAAATACATCTACAATTTTAGTGGCTTTCACGGTAGAAAGAACCACAGGATTGTAAGGACTGACCGCTGCCAGTTGCATTAAAAATCGGAAGAATACGAGCAAAATCGCGACGTTAATGATAATGCCAAAAATTAGCGCAGAATTTGCACCCATACTTGAACGTTCCTAAAAATTAAACTGAAGATTTGCTGCTTTCACTGAGCTCTTGTGCCAGTTCTTGACTGCGTTTTTGTGCAGCGGCAAGCGCCGCCTGAATATTTTGAGAAATCTGGGCGCGATCAAAAACTTCAAGTGCAGCCTGTGTAGTTCCATTTGGAGAGGTCACATTTTTACGTAACTCAGCCGGCGTATTCGAGCTGGTAATCGCCATTTGCGCCGCGCCTAAAGCGGTCTGCAAAGTCAATGCAGTCGCAACTTTTTCATCCAGACCTAAATTCTTACCCGCACGAATCATGCTTTCCATCAGATAGAAAAAGTAAGCAGGCCCCGAACCCGATACTGCAGTGACCGCATCAATTTGTGCTTCTGAGTCGACCCAAATAGTCAGTCCGGTCGATGCCAGAACCTGACTTGCCAGCTCGCGGTCACTATTTTCTACATATTTATGAGCATATAAACCATGTGCTCCGGTCTGTACCAAGGCTGGTGTATTCGGCATGACCCGCACAATACGCTCTGTTCCCAGCAATGCTGATAATGTAGAAATTTCCGCACCGGCAACAATGGAAATAATCAGTTTATCACTGACCAGACCTTTTAAAGGTAGCAGCACTTGAGCCAAAACCTGAGGTTTCACCGCAAATACCACGATATCAGCATCCTGAATTGCAGCACTATTATCCCCGGTCACATTGATTTCTTTTTCTGCGAGCAAGGCACGGACTTTTTCGACCGGATCAGAAACTGTAATACGTGTTGCTGGCAAACCACGCGAAATCAGGCCACCAATTAAGGCTTGGGCCATATTACCGCCACCAATAAAACTGATATTACAATTTAAAGCTGCACTCATGTTCAATGCTCGTCGTTGAGTTCTAAAGTTGAAGAAACCGAAATCGGCAGCCATCCCCCTGCTTCACAATATGCAGATTGGGCCAGCCAAAATCCTTTAGGGGTAAACACGCCTAGCATAACATTATCTGTGCTTAATATTTGAATAGTATGCCGAGTCCAGGGAAATATTTGCGCTTCCTGAATGGCTTTTTTTAGTGGCCAGGCACCGACACGGCCATATAAATGAATTTTTTCGCCGCCCTGACGTTGCTGCAAATGTAAAGGTTGCTGCAATAATGCTGCGGATAAACCTATCTGTGCAGACTGGATGATAAATTTCCCTGACAGAACCTGTACGCTGTCTTTTAAACTCAATTTTAAAATTTTCGGACTAGTTTGAACCTGTTGCTGCTCGGCCAAATAGTTCTCTGCGAGCAAACGGTATAATTGCTGTTGATATCGCACATAGTAAAAGCCTTGCCAATGTAGAGCCGCCTGAGCATCTTGTTTGGCATCAATCACTTCGCGTTGCACACATTCTACCATCGCTAAAGATGGACGATACTGTCCTTTGCCTTTCATCCAGACAGAGAGTAATTGACGTTGTCTGGATTTTGAAAGCTGTAGAAGTTTACTGAGATCGAGCTGCACTTCAGTTCCACAAAACGCTAAATCCTGTTGCAGCACGTCCTGTAAAATATCTTGAGCATCTTGCATCAGCTCACTGGTTCGCACCAGAGCGGCTTGCATTTTAGGATAACGTTCGTTTAATACCGGCCACAGCGTCTGGCGAGCCCAGGCCCGATCATAATGCGTATCGTCATTGGTCGGGTCTTCAATATTCTGAACATTCAGATTCGATGCCCATTGGCAAATTTGCTCACGGGAAATATCCAGCAGTGGCCGCCAAATCGTGAGATTTTCACGTACATCCACCTGTTTCATGGCCGCCAAACCATCCACACCGGCACCAGACAATAGACGCAGCATCAGGGTTTCCGCCTGATCCTGTTGATGATGCGCCAGCACCAGAACTTCATCTGCTTGCAAATGTTGCAAATAGGCCTGATAACGTGAATGACGCGCTTGCTGTTCCAAGTTGCCGCTAGCGACTCGTACGGGCTGGATGATACAGGGAATGTTCAGTTGCTGACATTGATGCGCAACGAACTTGCCCCAATCCACACTGATGGCTTGCAACTGATGATCAACATAGATTGCCCGAACTTTTTCCGGGCATAAAAAAAACATCAGATGTAGAAGCAGCATAGAATCTACGCCGCCACTGCATCCGATGAGAAATTTTGTCGCTGCAGGAAAATCCTGTAGCCGTTTTAAGAAACCAGACCTAAATTGTCGCTGCCAAACTTCATCAAACGCTGGTAACGTGCTTCGCATCGTGCTTGCGCTTCCATTGGTTGCAGTTCATTCAAAGCTTCTTTCAGCACTGCTTTCAAGCTGTTCATGACCTGATCCGGATTTAAATGAGCACCCTCACCTTCATCCACCACATATTCCACAATACCCATTTTCTTCAATTTATCTGCAGTCAATGCCAAGGCTTCACTGGCCTGTTCGGCTTTTTCAGCAGTTTTCCATAAAATGGATGCACAGCCTTCTGGTGAAATGACCGAATAAATACTGTGAGACAGCATGATCACACGGTCTGCCACACCAATACCGAGTGCACCACCTGAACCGCCTTCACCCAGTACCGTTGCAATCACCGGCACTTTCAGGTTGGACAGCTGGGCCAGACTGGTAGCAATCGCTTCTGCCTGGCCACGCTCTTCTGCACCAACACCCGGGTAAGCTCCCATGGTATCAATAAAGGTAAAGACTGGCAGGTTGAACCGTTCAGCCATGTCTAACAGACGCTGTGCCTTACGATAACCTTCCGGGTTACTCATGCCAAAATTATGCTGTAATTTTTCACGGGTACTACGACCACGATGCTGACCGACGATCATCACCGGTTGACCATCAAAACGAGCCAGACCACCGATCATCGCACCATCATCACCATATAGGCGGTCACCATGTAAAGCATCAAATTCAGTGAATATTTCACCCACATAGTCCAGGAATTGTGGACGTTCTGGATGACGCGCAATCTGCACTGTCGCCCATGCTTTTGATGGAGTCGCTTTATTTTTCATAGGTTAACCGTTTTCTTCCCTATAAAGGTATTAATTAACAAACTGTTCGGATTGAATCGAGAGTTCAATATCCCAATTTTTAAATTGCTGCTGTTCATCATGCAGTTCAGCAACCAGCAATGGCCATTGTTTGGCATCACCAGATACGCTGAGCTGCCATTGTTGCGCATTCTTGACCTTGAGTTCAATGGCAGGAAGCATCTCATCGCTACGACTGTGATTGACCAAAACCGACAGACGAAGCAGCAAACATAACCATAAAAGTTTAGATCCACCGACTTTCATCACATCATGCTTGGCATCAACGCGCAATTTACGACGATGATGCGCGACCAAATGTGACAAATGATTTTGATCGACTTGCGAGAAACCGGCAATATCCGAATGTTGCAATAAATAAGCACCATGACGATGATAGCCACTATGACTGATCGCCAAGCCAATCTCATGCAGGTAGGCCGCACGACGTAACAGGTCACTGTCTTCAATACTCAGACCAAGTTCACTTGCCACATCATCAAACAGTTTTTGTGCAGTCTGCACTACACGTTCGGCCTGTTTAGCATCGGCATTATAACGACCAATCAGGGCATGTACGGAACGATCACGGATATCTTCATGCTTGAAACGGCCAAGCAGGTCATACATCACACCCTCACGTAGCGCACCATCGGAATAGACTAGATGATCAATGCCCAACACATCAAAGACGGCATAGAGAATGGCAATTCCGGCTGGCAATACCGCACGGCGGTCATCTTTCAGACCTTCGAACTCCATATCCGAGACATATTTATATTTAAGCAGTTTGTCTTTGAGCTTTTCCAGACCTTCACGCGTCAACTGTTCGCGATCATTGCTCCAGCCCATATTGATGCAAATCTGGCGGCAGGCTTTAATAGTACCACTCGATCCGACGACAGCATCCCAACCGGCAGATTTATAGGTATTGGCAATTCCGGAGATTTCTTTACGCGCCGCAGTGACCGCTTTATCAAAAGCTTTGGCACTGATTTCACCCTCCTGAAAATAAGCCTTGGTAAAGGCGACACAGCCCATTTGTACAGATTCAGTATGGATCGGCTCGAACTCTTCACCAATAATCAGCTCAGTCGAACCGCCACCGATGTCAACCACCAGACGACGGCCACTATTGGCCATGGTATGCGATACACCCAGATAAATCAGGCGGGCTTCTTCACGACCCGCAATAATTTCAATCGGTTTCGGTAAAATTTCTGCGGCTTTCTGGATAAACTCCTGGCCATTTTTAGCCTGACGCAACGCATTCGTCGCCACAATCCGTAAGCGGTTTGGCTGAACTGCACCTAAACGTCCGACAAAACGTGCCAGACAGGCCAAACCACGCTGCTGTGCAGCTTCGGTTAAATTTTTATTCTCGTCTAGTCCTGCGGCAAGCTGAACTTTTTCTGACATTGATGCCACTTTTTTAACTTCGCCATGATCTACACGAGCGATGGCCAAATGAAAGCTATTTGATCCCATATCGATGGCGGCAAGTAATTCTTCATCAATCAAAAAGTCAGACATTCCAGAAATAAACCTTTAACGAATTGTGCTTAGAGTAATTCACATGCATGCAATTTAAAAGCCATTTGTAACGACAATTTGATGCCTTATTCTTTTTTATATCGGGAACAATCGGGAACAATAGTAAGACACGATCATCACTATCGTGATCATCCATTAGACAAGATAACATTAAGCATGGAAAATTTACAGATTCCCCTACATTGTTAAAGATGGCTATGTAATACTAATAATTAGTTATCTTTAAAATATTAATCTGGAGCACATTCCATGTCTGGCAACATCGTAAACACTACTGACGCAAACTTCGAAGCAGACGTTCTTCAATCAGACGTTCCTGTACTGGTCGACTTCTGGGCGGGCTGGTGTGCACCATGTAAAGCAATTGCACCCGTACTAGAAGTGCTTGCTGATGAATACCAGGGCAAAGTAAAAATCGTGAAAGTTGACGTAACTTCTTGCGAGCAAACTGCCGTGAACTTCAACATCCGTAACATCCCGGCTTTGTTGATGTTTAAAAATGGTGAAGTTGTTGCGACTCAAGTCGGTGCTGCACCAAAGTCTAAACTGACTGCGTTTATTGATGACAATATCTAAGCTCAGCATTTTTAGTAAAAAATACGCGACCAACGGTTGCGTATTTTTTTCGACTATAAATTGACAAAGCCGACATTTTCTCTTATATTTGCTACTCAAGAGATAAAGGATCCTAAATCCTGTCAATTTCTTACAAGACACATTACATAAGATGCCGCTCGGCAATAGAAATTGTTTTTCACATTTTTCTTTGAAACACTCAAACAGATCTCTGAATTGTTCTTTTGCAAATTCAATTGCTTTCGTTTGAATGCTTGTATGCGGCCGAATGTTACTCCCTTTCTAACCTGTACCTCAGAACTTTGATTCTATCTGACCTCCTATGAATTTAACCGAACTCAAGAAAAAACCGATTGGCGAACTCATCAAGATTGCCGAGTTTATGGGCCTTGAAGGTATGGCTCGTAACCGTAAGCAAGACATTATTTTTGCCATATTAAAACGTCATGCAATGAATGGCGAAGAGATTTTTGGTGATGGCGTTCTAGAAATCCTGTCAGATGGTTTTGGCTTTTTACGCTCAGCCGCAGGTTCTTATTTAGCAGGCCCTGACGATATCTATGTCAGCCCTTCTCAAATTCGTCGTTTTAACCTACGTACTGGCGACACCATTACCGGCACCATTCGTCCACCAAAAGAAGGCGAGCGTTATTTTGCCTTACTTAAAGTCAACCAAATTAACTACGATACGCCTGAAAACTCACGTAACAAAATCTTGTTCGAAAACCTGACCCCATTGTTCCCGACTGAACAGTTCATCCTGGAACTGGGTAATGGTACCACTGAAGATTTGACCACACGTGTTATTGATTTAGTGGCACCGATTGGTAAAGGCCAGCGTTCTATCATTGTTGCTCCGCCAAAAGCGGGTAAAACCATGTTGCTGCAAAGCATTGCGCAATCTATCGTTCGTAATAATCCTGAAGCTATTCTGATCGTTCTTCTTATTGATGAACGTCCAGAGGAAGTGACTGAGATGGAACGTACGGTTCGTGGTGAAGTGGTCGCATCAACCTTTGATGAATCGCCTGCACGGCATGTCCAAGTAGCCGAAATGGTCATTGAAAAAGCAAAACGTCTGGTTGAACACAAAAAGGACGTTGTAATTCTGCTTGACTCGATTACCCGTTTGGCACGTGCTTATAACACCGTGATTCCTTCATCTGGCAAGGTACTGACGGGTGGTTTAGATGCGCATGCTTTAGAGCGTCCAAAACGTTTCTTCGGTGCTGCACGTAATATTGAAGAAGGTGGTTCATTGACGATCATTTCTACTGCACTGATTGATACCGGCAGTAAAATGGATGAAGTGATTTACGAAGAATTCAAAGGTACAGGTAACCAGGAAATTACCCTTGATCGCCGTATTGCTGAAAAACGTGTCTTCCCTGCAATGAACATCAAGAAATCTGGTACTCGCCGTGAAGAACGCCTGATGTCAGAAGATAATCTGCGTAAGGTCTGGATTCTGCGTAAGCTACTGCATACTCAAGATGAATTGGCGGCAATGGAATTCTTACTGGATCGCATGAAAGAAACCAAAACCAATGATGATTTCTTTGATCAGATGAAACGTAAAGCTTCAAATTAAAACTTCAATTGAAAGGTCACCTAAGCGGTGGCCTTTTTTTAGTTGACATAAATTACACAATGAAACAATCAAGCCTGTTTTATGTAAACTTATTTTTAAGTTTTTGATTAATAAAATAATCAGATTAAAAATTGTATAACTTTTAAAAACTTACCAAGCCTTTCTCCAATCTAAATGTTTCAATCCATTGTTATTTTCTGTTAAAAACTTCTTATTTTTTAACATTTTTCAGTACTTTTTTGAGTCTTGCTAGTAGCAATTAAAAAGGCGCAGTGATAGCATATTTGCAGACCAGTTAGACTGCTCCTGCGTTGTTAGTCCCTGACACAATTAGGAACAATAAAAGCACTTAACAGACTAACTTAGGTTTTTTTTAATCTCAATTTTTAGAGAGTGATGCCATGTTATTCAAAAAAATCGCTATTGCTGCTGCAGTTGCTACTACTCTAGCTTTCGTTGGTTGTGCTAAAAAAGCTGACGACGCTGCTGCTGACGCTAACCAAGCTGCTTCTGAAGCTGTAGAAGCTGCTTCTGAAGCTGAAGCTGCTGCTGACGCTGCTGCTGTAGAAGCTACTTCTGAAGTTGCTGCTTCTGAAGTTGCTGCTTCTAATGCTGCTGTTGCTGAAGCTGATGCTGCTGCTGCTGTTGCAGTTGACGCTGCTGCTAACGCTACTGCTGCTTCTGAAGCTACTGCTCAATAATCTTTTAGATTATTTAGTACAAAAAAAGAGAGCCATTGGCTCTCTTTTTTTATTTTAAATATTAAAATATTTAAAATATTGGAATTTTAACAAGCAGATCAGTTGACCTGCTCATTCCCCACACGTTGACGGAACTTCTGTCCCGCGCGGAAAGTTACCACACGACGTGCAGAAATCGGAATTTCTTCACCCGTTTTAGGATTACGGCCTGGACGTTGACGCTTATCACGCAACTCGAAGTTACCAAACCCCGAAAGTTTTACTTGTTCGCCTGAGATTAGCGCCTGGCTAATCTCATCGAAAAACAACTCGACCATTTGTTTTGCTTCACGACGGTTTAAACTCGTGAGCTCACTTAAATGATCAGCCATTTCTGCTTTAGTTAGTGCTGTCATGAAGCCCTCAATGTCGCTTGGTAAGTGTTTTCCAACACTTGAAGGATATTATCCATACCTGATTTAATTTCAGCATCTTCCAGTGTACGGCTTGGATGCTGCCAGAGAAGTGCAAATGCCAGTGAGCGTTTCCCTTCTTCTACTCCTTGTCCAGTGTACACATCGAACAACCAAGTTGAGTCTAAAAGCTCTCCGCCAGTTTTTTCGATAAGTCCCTGAATTTCGCTAACATTAATCTTATCACTAATTAAAAGCGCAATATCACGTCGAACCGATGGAAAACGTGATAATTCTGTAAAATTAGATACATAAGTTTGCAAAACAGCCGATTGATCTAATTCTGCTACCCATGTAATTGTCAGATCAAGTTCGTCTTCAAGTGAAGGATGTAAGCGCCCCAAGTAACCAATTGATTGACCATTCACGAGAATTTCTGCGGACTGCCCTGGATGCAACCAGCTACGTTCTGAACGCACATATTCCACTTTGACACGACCAGCGGCCAGAATTTCCTCTACATCGCCCTTAAAGTCAAAGAAGTCCATTGCAGCGGGTTTCGCATGCCAAGATTCAGCGTGACGTGATCCTGTGGCAATCAGTGCAAAGGTTGGAATCTGTTTTAAATCATGGATGCTGCGAGCTTCTTGATAGTCAAAACGCAGACCCAGCTCAAAGAAGCGTACACGGCTTTGCTGACGGTTGACATTGTACTGCACACAAGGAATCAGGCTAGACAGCAAGGTTGAACGCATCACTGCCAAATCACTTGAAATTGGATTGGCTAATGCTAATGGATTCACATTGGAATTAAGCTGCTTTTCAAGTTTCAGGTCTGCGAAGCTGAAGCTGATCGCCTCTTGGTAACCTAAAGTTACCGCAGTTTGACGTAATTGCCCCAATTCGAATTGATCTTGGTATTTCGCCAGCTTTACATCAATCACAGGCAAGCTGATCTGAATATTATCATAGCCGTGAATACGCGCGACTTCTTCAATCAGATCCTGGTAGATCACCATATCATAACGATGTGACGGTGGTACCACTGACCATTCGCCTTCTGCTTTAACAGTCACGTCACAACCCAGACGGGTTAAGGAATCGGTAATAAAAGCTGAGTCAACGCTATAGCCTAGCAGTTGATCGACTTGAATTTGATCTAGTTCAATTGCGTCACGTGTTGGTAGTAGCGCTGCATTTTCAGCAACCGTAATTGGTCCGAATTCACCGCCCGCAAGCTCTGCAATCAATTGTGATGCGCGGTGCATGGCGATCAATGGTAATTCAAAATCAACGCCACGTTCATAACGCTGAGAAGCATCCGTGTGTAAACCAAAGCTACGTGCACGACCGGCAATATGTAGGGGTGCGAAGAATGCTGATTCCAGGAAAATTTCAGTGGTTGCATCGCTGACTGCTGAAGACAAACTACCCATAATACCCGCAATGGCCAATGCTTTTTCATCATCTGCAATGACCATCACATTATCTTGCAGCTCAACTTCTTGCTCGTTTAAAAGCACCAGTTTTTCACCCGCAATGGCTTGACGAACATGCACAGAACCTTGCACCTTACCAGCATCAAATGCATGCAGTGGTTGACCCAGTTCCATCAAGACATAGTTGGTAATATCGACCAGAATACTGTGCTGACGGATGCCTGAGCGTGCTAGCGCGCGTTCCATCCATACCGGAGTCGCGGCCTTGGTATTCACATTCTTGATGACACGACCCAGGTAACGTGGACATCCTTCAGTGGTAACTACAACTTGTTTTTCAACAGCAATCGTTGCTGCCACTTCTTTAATTTCAGGCGCAGTCACCGGAAGCTGGTTAATCACACCAATCTCACGCGCGATCCCGCGAACACTGAAACAGTCACCACGGTTCGGTGTAATGCTGATGTCAATCACATTGTCATCAAGATCCAGATATTCACGAATATTCATCCCGACTGGTGCATCTGCAGGAAGCTCTAACAGACCGTCGATTTTATCCTCTAAATCGATTTCTGAAGCGCCGCAAAGCATACCTTGTGATTCGACACCACGTAGCTTGCCTTTCTTGATTTTGAAATCACCCGGCAATACTGCGCCGATGGTCGCAACAGGTGCTTTCATGCCGACACGTACGTTTGGCGCACCACATACAATTTGCAGGGGCTCACCTGAACCGATATCAACAGTGGTCACACGTAAACGGTCTGCATCAGGATGTTGCTCAACAGTCAGCACTTCACCCACGACAACACCGGTAAATGCTTTTGCTGCAGGAGATAAGTCATCGACTTCTAGACCCAACATGGTCAGTTGATCAGAAAGTTTTTCGCTATCGATGGCAGGGTTGACCCATGTGCGTAACCAATTTTCGCTAATTTTCATACATTCATTTCCTGAATCTCCCCCAACCCCTCTTTATAAAAGAGGGAAATACCCACACGTTTATTTGTTTCGGGTAAGTCCCCCTTTTGCAAAGGGGGATTTAGGGGGATTTTAAAAATCTAAAAATAATCGATTTTCCCCTAACCTAAGTTTAGGGAGAGGGTTTATAAAAAAGTTTTAAGCAAACTGGCGTAAGAAACGCACATCATTTTGGAAGAACATACGTAAGTCGTTCACACCGTAACGAAGCATCGCAAAACGTTCAACACCTAGACCAAAAGCAAAGCCTTTGTATTTTTCAGGATCAATGCCCGCAGCCTGCAGCACATTTGGATGCACCATACCGCAACCTAACACTTCTAACCAGCGACCACGGTCATCCATAATATCCACTTCTGCACTTGGCTCTGTGAATGGGAAATATGAGGGACGGAAGCGTACTTTCAAATCTTTTTCGAAGAATTCGTTCAGCAGGTTAATCAATAAACCTTTCAGTTCTGCGAAGCTGGTATTTTCAGCCACGTATAAACCTTCAATCTGATGGAACATCGGCGAATGGGTCTGATCCGAATCACAACGGTAAACCCGGCCTGGACACACAATCTGAATCGGCGGCTGTTGCGTTTCCATAGTACGAATCTGTACACCAGACGTATGCGTACGCAGCAAATGGTTTACATCAAAATAGAAAGTATCGTGCATGGCACGTGCCGGGTGATGACCCGGAATGTTCAGTGCTTCAAAGTTGTGATAATCATCTTCAACTTCAGGACCTGTTGCAACCGTAAAACCTGCCTTGGTAAAGAACTGGCAAATACGCTCTTGCACCTGGGTCACTGGATGGATACTGCCCACCTGTTGGCCACGGCCTGGCAAAGTAATATCAATGGTTTCACTTGCCAGTTTTTGTTCTAAGGCAGCTTTATGCAGTTCTGCCTGACGTGAGGTCAATGCAGCGGTAATAGCTTCACGTACAGCATGGATTTGTGCGCCGAAGACTTTACGTTCTTCAGGCTCCATTTTACCAAGCGACTTAGATTGTTCCGCGAGCTGGCTTTTTTTCCCCGTAAATTGCACTCGTACTTGATCAAGTGCAGCAAGGTCTTGAGCTGCTGCAATCGCAGCGAGCGCTTCAGTGGTCAGGGCTTCCAGTGACATAGTAACTCTCAAAGCAACAGGTTAAAAAATATTTTAAAAACCCCACATTCTAACAGTTTTTAGACACTTTGATGAAGATACGTTTTAAGGAAAATTAGATTGGCATGATTAAATATAAAAAGTATAAGATAAACACAATATCAATCAGATCAAATCACTATGGCACTCGATCAAATTTGGAAACAGCAGCTGACCCTCGTCACTTATGGCAATGAGTATTTGACTCAGAACCTGAGTTTCACTCGTTGGATTCAGCATTCCATTTTTAATCAGCATCAGTTTGCTTTTCGGGATCTGATGTCACAACATCTGCTGGCCCAGCATTTTCAGATCTGGCTGGAAGGCCTGAAAAAGCAAGGTGTACGCCGACTGAGCTTGCATCGCTCTGATTTACTGGTTGATGAAAAAAACCCGAATGCCAATGTCGAACTATTGCCACTGGCGCATTTTATTGTCAGTCATGGACCCAAAACTAAAACTGCCTGGATCATCGGCAAAGAGTTGCCTGAATGGTACAGCGCAGACCATGATTACGAAGCACCTAAATCACAACAGTCCCCTTTACGTCATGAAACATTCTGGTGTTATGAGTTAAATCCCAAACTGGCCAAGCGCATCGATGTAGATCTGGAAGCACCGAACTGGGATGACATTCAGGCCTATACCGATCATGAATTATTTGAAAACAGCCTTGCTCAAGATTTTACTGAACCTGCTTATACCAGTCTGCCTTATTATGGCACCATGCCTGCCATTCAGGCCGACAGCGAAAGTCATTTAGCCTTGATTCCAACTGACTATTCAGCGGATTATGCTCACCAGACCTTATACCGCCTAGATGCCTTAAACGACTTTATTCAAGCTAAAATTCAGCACCCCTATCATGCAAATGGTGAAGTACTTAGCCCCGAGCAGCAATTAAATCTGCGTCATTTTTCGCAAAAAATTGATGATTTAAGTGCTAAATTCATCAGCAAAGTCGCCAACCACTATAAGACTGCACAGCTAACGCCTAAAGTTGCACCTGACCCATTTGTCGGTATGAGTACCGAAGATCGTTCACCAAAAATTTCTAAAGCAGAAAAACCTCAAGATCCGGGTAAAGCCAGTTCTTCTGCAAATGTACTGACCTTAATTGTGATTACCGTGATTATCTGTCTGATTGGCTACTATTTCGGTCTTTAACATTTTGCCAAAAAAGCTTGAACTTCCTGGGCAGAACCCAGCCGAATCCAGGGGATATTTGACACTCAGGAACACAAATCAACTTGGAATAATGCTGACGATTTTTGCGATAGGTTTTGATCATCCAACCTATTGTGGAATTAAGGCCAAACATCTGCCTGAAACTTTCAGTATTGTCTGAATGAGGCCAAAGCTGTTATTTGCTGATCGCTGAATGAAATGCTCTTTTGATTGACCGGTGAAGATATTGAGATAAAAGGATAAATCAGCCATACAGTGCAAAGGCTGATTCATTTTCCATCGTCTTTTTCCAGGTTTTAGATTTTTCTACGTTGAGCCAGCTTGGCCAGAGTATTCAAAAATTAAATGTCCCACTGATAATATAAATCTTTAAGATTCTCGCCCAGATCATCTGCACATTCCTCCCTAATGAAATACGCACCCATTTTTTCATAAAAATAACGACTGGAATTCAGATTGAGTACAATACATTGCATATGGTTATATTGCTTTTCACGGCTTGACTCCAACCCCAATTGAACCAAATCACGCCCAATACCGCGACCTTGAATATTCTGAAGCAAATAAAGTGCTCTCAATTCACTGATTTGTGCATCTACCGGAAAATTGAAAGCAGCAAAGCCCAACACCTGAGCATTTTCTTCATAGACAAATACCTGTCGATTTGCCCCTTCAAGAACAGCACGCCACAAGGCGGCTCTTTGTTCTACACACAATGCATCTAAAATTTCTTGTTTAATGATGTTTTTATAGCTTTCACGCCAGCTTTGCACATGTACAGTCGCAATAGGCATGACATCCTGCTGAGTGGCAAGTCGAATCATTATTTTTAAGCCTTGGTTTTTTGATTATTTAATTTAAGAATGACTAAAAATGCTAAAATTTACAAGAATGATTTTTAAACAATATTTGAAATAAATGCTTTTATTTAAGCACTTAGATTAGCATTTGAAGTGCAACACCATGTTGTTGCCATAATACCTGACTCGGACTTTTAAAGCCGAGTCTTTTTCTTGGACGATGATTTATACGGTCAGTGATTTCTGAAATGTATTCATCCG
>NZ_JAGFXZ010000036.1 GCF_019038395.1 Acinetobacter sp. BY419 | reverse complement strand
ATAATTCGGTACTATTGAACATCAGGACTAGAGTTGTGAGTTTGGTGTGGTAACTCAACTGATGGCTCTAGTCCTCTTATTTTTCAAGTCAATTTCTTATCCGCGATTCGGGTTAATTATAGAATAAACTTATTACTTCTTGAAAGAATCCCAAAACTTCAAGAATAGTGACCAATTTGATAAATTGAAGTTTTTCTTTAAGCTTTATGACCAATAAAAGAGATATATTTCAAGCGAAAGAATTATTAAAATTTACCATAAATTTTAATATAATCTGACTTTTTATGGATGCTTTAATAGCGCCTAATATTAATAATAAAGAGATATTTTTTTAACCGGTTTTGTTTTTGATTAAATATTGTTAGTTAAGTTGAAGGACTGAATTTGGAGTAATAACCATCAGTCATAATATTAGATAAAGTGATTATTCTACTTTCAGCATATTCATTCAAAGTAAATGCTAAGGTGAAATAGGCAGAATTTAGCCAATTTTGAAGATTTTCCGCTTAGGGTACTTTGAAAAAACATATCAAAACTAGGCTGAATATCTTCGCCATCTGCGGTGATGTGTTTTATATTTGAAAATGCTTGCAGGTCGGCAGGATGCTGCTCCACAGTGTCTTGAATAGAGTGCTTTGTTTCAAATTAATCTTTTACATTCAGACTTTGCTTAATCCTACATACCCTTCATCATAATATGATGGAAAATTATCCATCTAAGTTTCTAATAACTTTTAATTTTATATGAAATTTACGAGACAATAACTTCAATACCATTTTTAAATTTTGCAATTAAATTATATGTTTTAACAACTTGAATTGTGTTTCGAAGACTTTTTTAAGCAGAAGGAACTTTACAATTAAATTTTAAATTATAAAAAAAGCACTAATAAGTGCTTTTTTTCTATTGCTTGCTATTAATTAGATAGCAACAATATTTACAGCATTCGGGCCTTTTTGACCTTGAGCTACGCTAAATTCAACCAATTGACCTTCCATCAAGGTTTTAAAACCTGAGCTGGCAATTTCGCTGAAATGAGCAAATACGTCCGGACCTGCTTCTTGTTGAATAAAACCAAAACCTTTAGTTTCGTTGAACCACTTTACAGTACCTTTAACAACATTTGAGTTTGACATAATAAATCCTACTGATTTTTAATAATTTTTAGCCATTTTATTGACTGCTTGTAACTTTGAAAATAATAAAGAGGCGACTTAAAATCTGAAAAAACGAAGGATTATGACTAAAACTACGATACTTAAAGAAGATTTACCGGAACGAGACTTTTTTCTAGTTAAATTAACTATACAGCAAAAATAAAAATAATCAAATTTTCTTATATGTATATTTAATTATTTTATAAAAAATTGGAAAGAATTTTATAAAACTTAATAATTTCAATTTCTTATGATAATTTAATTTAATTACTTTGCTGCTTAGCAGGATTGATAAGTAATGAATGCGATTATATAGCTCTGTAAGAACACTATTGGCGTCTTTGAGTTCGGGGTCGATAGTTTTCTTCCACATGCAAAGTTTGTATTCACCAAACTTAAGCCCATTGGTGAGGAGCAGATAGTAATTTGAAAGATTAAAAACCGCTACTTAGGCGGTTTTTGGTGTTGTATGAGTGAACATGAAAAATAAGATGCTAGAGCACCTAAAATCAGATAAATACCTTCAGTAGATGTTTTTCATGCTGAGTGAAAACTTCATCTTTTACTGGTTTAATTTTGAAACTGGAAATCGCAATAAACATTTTAGTCCTCCGAGTTATGCTTATTTTAAGGCAACACATAAACCAAGAATAATTAAAATGAAATATGAAGATTTGAGGACTTAAAACTAGCCAAGATAGTTTCGAGAAACCTTTACATAATTCTGTGCTGAATATGGTAAAAACGCCATTTCCTTTTCCGTTAAAGGACGTGCTTTTTTGGCAGGACTACCTACATAGAGCCAGCCACTTTCCAAAACTTTATTGGGGGGTACTAAAGTTCCTGCACCAATCATCACGTCATCCGGAATCACCACATCATCTAGAATAATACTATTAATCCCAATCAGGACGCGATTGCCAATGGTACAGCCATGTAAGGTTACATGATGGCCAATAGTGACATCCTCACCAATAATTAAGGGTGAGCCATTCGGCTTGTCGGCTTTTTTATGACTGACGTGCAACATGGCATGATCTTGCACATTGGAGTTTTTACCAATCCGGATCAGATTGACATCACCACGAATCACCGCAAACGGCCAGACCGAGACATTTTCAGCCAAGACCACATCACCGACCACAATAGCCATTGGATCGATATAGCAGGAGTCATCCACCTGAGGGCTGATATCTAAATATGATCGAATGTTTTGGCTCATGGTGATCTGCTCGCTAATTAATGAAGGATCATGTGCATAGTATAAAATAAAAAAGCACCCATTCGCTGAATGAGTGCTTTGGCTTTAGTCTTAAACTGAGATTTTAAAATCAGACTCAGAACAAGTTGCTAAAGAACTGTTTGATATGGTCCAGCATACGCGCAAAGAAACCCGCTTCTTCAACCGCATTTAATGCCACCAGCGGTTTTTCTGAAATCACCTTACCATCCAGAGTTGCAACATATTTACCGACAACCTGACCTGGCTGCAATGGCGCAGTCAGTTTGGGCTGAACCACCAGTTGAGTTTTAATCGCATTGGCCTGACCTTTAGGCATGGTCACATTAAAGTTTTCAGCAAGTCCGATCTGAACTTCATCTTCCTTACCAAACCAGACTTTGGCTTTGGCAAGTACCTGTTTAGCTGGCTGTACATTCTTGGTTTCAAAGTTTGCATAACCCCAAGCAAGCAATTCGCGTGTCTGAGTCGCACGTTCCTGCATAGTTGGTGCACCAAAAATTACCGAAATCAAGCGAGTAGGGCCACGTTTTGAAGAAGTGGTCAAGCAATAACCTGCTTCATTGGTGTGGCCAGTTTTTAAACCATCTACACTTGGATCTGTGTATAGCAGGGCATTACGGTTACCTTGCTTGATGCTATTAAAGGTAAATTCTTTTTCTGCATAAATCGGATAATACTTGGAACTGTCTTTTATGATGTGCTGTGCCAGCGTGGCCATATCTTTAGCAGTCGAATAATGACCTTCAGCAGGCATGCCGGTTGAATTAACAAAGCTGGTATTGGTCATGCCAATACGTTTAGCTTCTTGGTTCATCATATGTGCAAAGGTACCCTCGTTCCCTGCAATATGTTCGGCCATGGCTTTAGATGCATCATTCCCTGATTGAATAATAATCCCGCGAAGCATTTCAAGTGCAGTTGCTGTACCGTTTAAAGGAACATACATACATGATTCCGCGCTACTGCCGCGACACCATGCTGACTCGTTCATGCGCACTTGTTCATCTTCAGTGAGTTCACCGCTCAATAGTTTTTGTTCGATGATGTAGCTGGTCATCATCTTGGTCATTGAAGCAGGGGCTAATTTTTCATTTTCATTTTTTGAAGCGAGCAGTTGCCCTGTTTCAAAGTCCATTAGCACATAAGATTTATTATTCAATTCTGGGGGTGCAGATAGGACAGTTGCTGCAAAGCTAAAACTAGGAACTAATAATAATGCAGCAAGGGCAGTTTTTTGGGTCATTTCTAGTGGGTTCCTATATCTTGATGTAAGCACGAAGAGCCTAGCATTTTAGGACAAAGCTAGGCTGACTTCTATGGGAAACCCGGTCTTATTTCAAAAGTATTGTAAGTAATCGGCACAAATATCGCTTAATTTTAATAGGTGGTTAATTCGTCACAAATCACCTGATTTTTTTGCTTGCCCGCTTTTTTGGCATCCGCTTGTGCTTCGGCCAGAATATTGCGGAAATCTTTTTGTTTTGCCATCTGGTTTAAGCTTTCAACCGGCTTGTTTTGACCCGGCATATATTCAGTCACCAGTTTGTTATAGCCTTGATTGAATTGTGACTTGTCTTTCACCATGCTTGGGCAGATTTCTGAAAGGACATAAATCGCAGCCAGTTCCTGTTTGGTCACTTTCTGGGTTGGGGTGACATTAATATTTTCATCGGCTGCAAATGCAGATGTTCCCAGAAAAATTGAGGCAGAAAATGCGCAGAAGGTCAAAGCTTGGAATAATGGATTTTTCATTGAACACTCAAAAATAAGATTTAGAACAATAATTTGCCTAGCTTAAACTTATTTTTGCAATTAAAAAGTGGGGAAATGTAGTGAAGCTGTAGAATTGTGAAGAAATCTGTAAGCAAAATAAGATGATGCAGTCATCATCTTATTGTAAACATCATGTTGCTTAGCCCTGATAATCCAGAACTTCTTTACATACTGTTTTTTGCTCACCAACGCTGGTTTGTTTGGCACCCTGACGTGCTTCTTCAAGCAAGGATTTATATTCGCTGTCGGCCTGCAGCTTTGTATAGTTCATGCCTTTATCTGAATATTCTGCAAGATAAGACTGGATTAATTGCTGAATAGTGCTGTCTAATTTTGCATTTTGACCAATCACGGCCGGGCAAACCTCAGCCATCACTTGCGCCGATGCGATATCTTCTTTCACGATGGTATCGTTTTCTTCAACAGTCAGATCGCTCGCTAGGACTGAAGGGGAAATAAATGCTGCCACGCTTAAAGTTAAAGCGCCAAATAAAGAGAATTTTTTAATCATCTTGAGCCACATATTTTAAAGATAGATGTTGAGTGATAAATATATATAATTCCTGTACTAATACAATGAAATGTCCTAACCAGTCATTTTTTAGCGTAACGAGATTTTTTCAGTGAATATTTTAGTTTCAAATGATGATGGAGTATTCGCACCCGGTATTCAGGCTTTGGCACAAGCTTTAAAACCTTTGGGGCGGGTAGTGATTGTGGCGCCAGAAAGTGAACGCAGCGGATTTTCCAGTGCTTTAACTCTGGATCGTCCTTTAAGGCCAATTCAGATTTCTCCAGATGTCTGGGCTGTTAATGGAACGCCGGCAGATTGTGTCTACTTGGCTATGAACGGACTGTTTGATCTTGAATTTGACCTGGTGGTCAGTGGGATTAATAGCGGCGCAAATCTGGGTGATGATGTACTGTATTCCGGTACAGTGGGTGCCGCCTTTGAAGGCCGTTTAAGTAAACATCCTGCGATTGCGGTGTCATTGAGTGGTCCGAATGTACGTAGCTATCAGCAGCCGCAAGATTATCAGCTAGCCGCTGAGTGGGTGCATGATTTTATTGCACGTGGTTTGCCTGTGCTCCCTGAGCGTCATATTTTTAATATCAATATTCCAGATATGGCTGAATTTAAGGGTGAAAAAGTGACTTATCAGAGTCGGCGCCGTCAGTCTAAACCGGTTACGAGTCATGTCGACCCACGTGGTCGTCAAGTGTACTGGATTGGGCTCTCGGGTGAAGCTGTGGCCGAGCCTAAGTCAGGATTTAGCGATATTGATTCGGATTTCTCTGCGGTGGCCAATGGCTATGTCAGTATTACGCCAATTCAGATGGATGCCACCAATTATGAAAGTTTGCGGCATTTGCAAACACAATTGGCAGAAAATGCGTCCTTAGTGTTATAACTTTGTGAAAAACTCGCGATTGCAAGTATATTGCGGTAAAACTTTGATAATCTTAACGGGATTTTGCAACCGTATAGCAATTAGAGAGGAAGATAATGTTCTTGGTGTTACCGAAATGTGTCGTAGCTTCGCCTGCAGCCCTGATTAAAACCCTAGTTTTATCGACCGTTGTTATTTCTACAGGAGTAATTACCGGTTGTGCCACCAAACCTCAGGTGAATAATGCAACGCGTTATGCAACAGCTCCTGATTTCTATACGGTGCGTTCAGGTGATACATTGAGTGGTATTGCAGCACGTTATGGGCTGAATTATATCAGTGTTGCCGAGATGAATGATGTCAGTGCACCTTACCGGATCTATGTGGGCCAATCGATCCGCCTGAAAAACAATACCGCACGCCGCAGCACCAGCACACAGGCAGTGACTCAAGCAGCGCCCATCCAGCGCCAAACAATTGCAGTACCTACACCTGCACCAGTTACGCCAGCAACAACAGTACAAACCACACCACGTGTGAGTACACCTGCACCTGTAACCCCTGTATCTACAGCCGCAGGTTTACGTTGGGTTAAACCCTCTAATGGCGCGATTCTACAGCAGTATAATCTGTCTTCGAATATCAAGGGCATTCGCTATAGTGGTAATGTCGGTGATCCGGTATTTGCCGCAGCAGATGGACAGGTAGTTTATGCCGCGGATGGCCTGAAAGAGTACGGTAATCTGGTGTTGGTGAAGCATGTCAATGGCTATATCACGGCTTATGCACATAATAGTAAAATGAATGTGAAAAGTGGCCAGAATGTAACAGCTGGTCAAAAAATTGCAGAAATGGGATCGACAGGTACAACCCGTACCATGCTTGAGTTTCAGGTTCGCTTAGACGGTAAACCTATTAATCCAACTGCTGTTCTACCAAACAGTTAAATAAATAATGCAAATTGAAAATTTCACCGTATAATACAATAAGTTGCTTTTATCAAGTGATATGGAGCATCTCATAAGTTTAGAGGGAAATTTATGTTAGATCAACTTCGAGCAATGGGTGTCTTTGCTTGTGTTGTGGAGAAAAACTCGTTTAGCGGCGCTGCCCGTGAATTAGGGATTACAACCAGTGCCGTGAGTCAACAGATTCGCTCATTAGAAAAAGATATAGAAGTAGTACTTTTAAATCGTTCGACGAGAAAATTAAGTCTGACCGAAGCGGGACAAGCTTTTTTCCATAGCTGTCAAGAAATGTTATCTGCTGCTGAACGCGGTAAAGTCCGGATCAATGAGTTACGTGATGATCTCGTGGGTGAGCTGCGCATTGTATCTTTGCCAGAACTGTGTGCGAATCATGTGATTCCTGCACTATCTCACTGGATGTCCGCACATCGGGGCCTAGCAGTACATCTGGAAACAAACCATCATGAGGTTGATTTGTTGGATGGGCGTATTGATATCGCCCTGAGATTCGAACAGAAAAACGATGAGCATAACTTGGAGGTTGTGCCATTGATGCAGATTGAGCAAATTCTGGTTGCTGCACCAAGTTATATTAATCAGAACACCATTATTTCACGTCCTGAGGATCTTCAAAATCATGACGTGATGCCGTTAACGCATATCAAAAACCATCAATATTTCCATTTTCAGCATGTAAATACCGCGGAAAATGCAGAGTTTGAACTGAAATCCCGTTTCAGTACCAATAACGGTCTGGTGGCAAAATCGATGTGCTTGCAGGGTAATGGTATTGCTAAAATTTTATATCTTGATGCTAAAAAAGACTTACTCAACGGTACCCTGGTTGAAGTTTTGCCTGAATGGAGACTTCCACCGATTACGCTTTATGCAGTTATGCCGAAACGTGAACCACAACCTACAAAAGTTCTTCGTTGTCTTGATACATTGAAACAATATTTTAGCCAGATTTCTGGCGGACGTATGTTACAAGCCGCATCATAAAATGCAGAAAATAAAAAAGCCGCTTTCAAGCGGCTTTTTTATTTTTAAGAGCGGGGTTTATGCCAAAAAAGCTTTGATCATTTTCACTAAACGCTCAATCAACTGATCAGCCTGTTCCTGAGTAATGTTCAGGGTAGGCAACAGGCGAACGACATTGCCAGCAGTCACATTGATGATGGTTTTGTATTCATCACGTGCAATTGCGACCAGATCACCACATTCTTTTGGTAATTCAATCCCGATCATCAGACCGAAACCACGCACGATGACATTTTGATCCGCCAGTTTGTTGCGTAGCTGATCAACGATGTAAGCGCCTTTTTCAGCAGCGTTGGCAACAATGTTTTCTTTTTGCATAATATCGAGAATGGTATACACCACACGCGAACCCAGTGCTGTACCACTATAAGTTGAGCCGTGATTCCCTGCAGTTAATACGCCAACGCCACGACCTTGAGTCATGACGGCACCAATCGGGAAACCGTTACCTAGGCCTTTGGCTGTGGTCAGTACATCAGGAATAATGTTGGTGTGCTGATAAGCAAAGTATTTACCCGTGCGACCATTACCGGTTTGCACTTCGTCCAGCATCATCAGCCAGTTGTGCTGGTTACAGATCTGACGAATCTCTTCTAGATAGCTGAAACCTTGAGGTGCGGTATTGACACCACCTTCGCCCTGAATTGGCTCAATTAAAATGGCTACGATATCCGGGTGATTGAGCGCAGCTTCTTCAATCGCTTCGATATCACCAAAAGGTACACGAATAAAACCTTCAACCAGCGGACCAAAGCCTTCCTGAACTTTTTTATTGCCAGTTGCAGACAGGGTAGCCAGGGTGCGACCATGGAAAGAACGATCCGCCACAATAATTTTCGGCAAAGCAATACCTTGCATATGACCAAATTTACGCGCAATCTTGATTGCACCCTCATTGGACTCTGCACCACTGTTCGAGAAGAATACTTCTTCCATGCCGGCTACTTCTGCCAGTTTTTGGGCTGCAGCGGTTTGCCAGGGTACTTCAAACACGTTGCTGGTATGAATCAAGGTCGCTGCCTGTTCAGCAATTGCTTCAGCAAGCACTGGATGTGCATGGCCCAAACCACATACCGCAATTCCGGTTAATGCATCTAGATACTCTGTACCATCTTCGGTATAAAGATATGCACCTCGTCCTCGAACAAAGCTGATCGGTTGACGGCCAAAAACAGGCATCAAGTGAGAAGGTTGATCAGTTTGTACCGGTGCGAGGGTAATATTATTCATGACTAACTCTTAACTGTTAGGTGGAAAGAAAAACTTACTATAAGCAAAAACCCGCTCAGATTTAAAGGGTAATTGTAAATAAAATTGGAATTATTGCTTTAGACATACTGTTTTGTCTCGATTTGGGTATAATGCGAGACAGATGAGTTGAGGATTTATCAATGACTGAACAAGCACGCGATACCGAAGCGTTAATTCGTGACCAAATTGCTAAACATGCAGTACTTCTTTACATGAAAGGCACACCGCAATTTCCACAATGTGGTTTTTCTGCACGTGCAGTAGAAGCACTCAGTCAAATTGGTCGTCCGTTTGCTTATGTAAACATTCTGGAAAACCCGGATATTCGTGCGATGTTACCACAAATCGCCAATTGGCCGACCTTTCCACAGCTTTGGATCAATGGTGAATTGATCGGCGGTAGTGATATCATGCTCGACATGTTCCAGAAAGGTGAATTAAAGCCTTTGGTTGAACAGTACAGCCCTGCAGCTGATGCTTAATTAAGATTTGAATTAAGCCCAGATATAAAAAAAGCGCTTCATTGAGAAGCGCTTTTTTTATATCTATTTTTAGGACAGAGCAACGACAGGATCACTCTTCCGTCGTTGCGTTTGGCTCTTGAACCGGAACATGACCCGCTTCAAGTTCAATCTTCGGCTCTAGGATTTGCTTCTTGTCTTTTTTCTTCTTTTTTTTCTTTTTCTTTGGTACTTCGACCAGTTCAGCACCATCTTCAATCGCCTGCCAATAATCCAGCTGTGCCATGACGGCGGCATAGATTGAATTTTTGCTATAACGACCTTTTTTGTCCAGAGTGCCTACCGGGCGAGCCATGAGTATTTCAAGTGCCTGATCAATGGTATCAATCGCATGAATATGGAATTGGCCTTCCTCGACCGCAATGGTGACATCTTTACGCAGCATCAGGTGCTGCATATTCTGACGTGGAATAATCACGCCTTGTTTGCCGGTCAGACCTTGCAGCTTGCAGGCATCAAAGAAACCTTCAATCTTGGCATTCACGCCACCAATCGGCTGAACCTGACCCAGCTGGTTCATGGAGCCGGTAATGGCCCAGGACTGGTCAATCGGTAACTGGCTGATCGCAGAGAGCAGTGCAGATAGTTCTGCAACAGTAGCACTGTCACCATCGACCTGACCATAGCTTTGTTCAAAGGCCAGTGCGGCTGAGAAATGTAAAGTCTGTTCACGACCAAAGTGTGCTTTCAGGAAAGAGGACATCAGCAGCACGCCTTTGGCATGCAAAGAACCACCAAGCTCTACACTGCGTTCAATATCCAGAATGTCGCCGCCGCCCTGATAAACTGAAGCCGTCAGACGTGAAGGCAGACCAAATTCCACATCAGCATAATGAATCACTGACAGGGCATTAATCTGTCCCAGACGATGGCCGCGGGTTTCAATCAGTTGGGTACCACGGGTCAGATCCTGCCAGTACAGTTCACGTAAATAGCCGAGACGATATTTGCGGTGATCCAGCGCGGTATTGATATGCTTTTCCGAAACCATCTTGTCACCTGCCTTGAAAGCATGATGATGCGCTTCACGGATCAGATCGCCCAAGGTCAGAGCATGTAATGACAATGAGCTTTGATCTTCGGCCTGACGGCTGGAATCTGTCAGCAGTGCCGCCAATGCAGAACGGTCAAAAGGCAATAATTTATCGGATTGCACATAATCGGCAATCAGCTGCATATAGGCCTGCTCGTTTTCGTCATTACGTTGTAATGTGTCGGTAAAATCGGCACGGATCTTAAAGATGCTACCGAGTTCTGGTTCAAGCTCTAAAATTTCATAATAAATTTCAGGCTCAGCCAGCAAGATCACTTTGATATTCAGTGGAATTGATGCCGGTTCGATCGAAATACTGCCGGTCAGCGTGATCATGTGCTCAAGCGAAGACAGTTTTAAGTGCCCGGATTTCAGTGCACGCTTCAAGCCTTGCCATGCATAAGGTTGTTCCAGTAATTGTTCTGCTTCCAGCATCAGGAAGCCACCATTGGCTTTATGCAAGGTGCCTGGACGAATCAGGGTAAAGTCGGTAGTGATGGTGCCATTTTGGGTCAGCTGTTCCACATGACCCAGTAAGTTATAATGTGTGGGGAAATCTTCAAAGATGACTGGCGCACCACTGTTGGGTTTGTGCGTAATAATGACATTGGCCTGATAACGTGCCGGTACGCGGCTGAACAGGGCCGGGGTGAAATCATCTTCCTCCTGTTCAAGCACAATTTCGACATTGTTAATAATGTCTTCAGCATAATACTTCAGGTAATTTTCCAGACCTTCCACATGTTTGAATTTTGCCAGAATCTGTTCTACTCGCGGCAGAACCACCTGTTTGGCAATATCACGATTCAGCACCTGTACGCGATCACGTGCATCATCTTCCAGATCACCCAGGTGCAAACCCAGACGTTCCAGCTTTTTGTCCATATAGCGCATGTTGGAAGCGAGTTCTGCACGATCTTTATTACTTAAAGCATTCAGGTCTTCTTGAGACATTTCCTGTAATTTGTCATCGATAAGATGCACAGGTATAAAGCAATGCTCATCATGTCGCGAGATCAGCTTCAAATCCAGTTCCGCACCTTCACGGGTCAGTTCAATCAGCGCCTGTTGCTGTTCATCACCAGTTTCCTGACGAATCATTTCAATGCGGTTGTGATAGGTTTCTGCTGTAAAACGACGTTCGAGCTGTTTTAGAATCGTTTGCCAGCATTGATTTAACATGGCCTGGAATTTTGGACCCTGGCCTGGAGGGAGTTCCAAGGCAATTGGCTGGCGCTGGTTTTGAAAGTTATTGACATAGACCCAGTCATTTGGGGTGTCCATGGTTTTGGCATGCTGTTGCAGCAAGCGTTTCACCATGGTGCGTTTACCGAGGCCAGCTGTACCCACGGCAAAAATGTTATAGCCTGAATAGGGTAAAGCAATCCCGGCCTCTACCGAGGCACGTGCACGGTCTTGCCCCAGAAAATTATTAAGGGGTTTGATCCGTTTGGTCGACGCAGGAATTTTTTCTAGGTTAGGAATGTGCGTCAGTTGTGTTGATTTTAAGCGGGTATGCTCAAGGGTGTTGTGAATTTCGCTTTGTTCAAATGCCGAGATGAGTAAATCTGAGCGGATGTTTTCTGGTGTTGTCGTATTGTTGCTGGCGATAGAAGAATTAATTTGATCGAGTCTCTGGGTCACTGTTGAAATCCAAAACGAAATATTACGTTGATAAGAGTTAAGGTATACAGATTTGCCTGAAAAATTCAAGCCAACATGTCGCTTTTGCCAGAAAATAAAAAATCGAAAATGTGATAAATATAGAAATCTTGTTGAAAGATACGCTATTACAGGATTGAATAGCAGCAATTGGTTTTTCTGCGGAAAATAATAAAGCAATGACAACACAAACGACGGGTTGGAAATCCGCATTTACAGCATTTTTAGATCGACGTGCATTGATCATGCTGTTCTTGGGGTTTTCGGCCGGTGTCCCGATTCTTCTGATTTTTTCCAGTCTGTCTTTATGGTTAGGTGAGGCCGGAATCAGTAAAAGTGCCGTAACTTTCTTTAGCTGGGCGGCATTGGGCTACTCTTTTAAATTCGTCTGGGCACCGCTCATTGATGAACTGCCAGTGCCATTTTTGACCAAGGCCTTGGGACACCGTCGTGCCTGGTTGCTGATCGCACAGATTCTGATTGTCTGTGCCATTCTGATTATGGCATTTTCTGATCCGGCACGGGGAACGAGTCATTTACAGCAAATGGCGCTAGGGGCAGTGCTGCTCGGATTTTCCGCAGCAACCCAGGATATTGTGATTGATGCCTACAGGATCGAGCTGGCAGAAACCCAGATGCAGACCGTGCTGGCTGCGACCTATAATGCCGGCTACCGGATCGGGATGATTGTCGCTGGTGCGGGGGCATTGTTCCTTGCTGCCTATTTGGGTACCGCAAAAGGCAATTATATTTATGATGCCTGGAAATGGACCTATATAGCCATGGCTGCCGTAATGCTGGTTGGTATTGTCACCACACTGTCTATCCGCGAGCCGCACGTTAACCGTGTACGCAAGCACTATGTGCGCAGTGATTATTTCCGTTTGGTCGCAGTGTTCTTTGTTGCGGTGATCAGTTTTGTACTGAGCTATATCTATTCAGGCAATCTGGTAGGCAGTATCAAACAACAGTTTGCTATTGAAGATACCTTCGCCTTGTTCTGTTTTGAGGCCTTACGTTTTATTGGCTCGGGTGCAGTGGCCTTTGCCATTGGCGCAAGCTTGGTAAAAATGGGGGCGGTCAACAAGCAGATGGCCTATGAAACCTGGGTCGATCCGGTTGCAGACTTCTTTAAGCGTTATGGTTTAAAACTGGCTTTGGTCTTGTTATTGCTGATCGGTTTTTATCGGGTTTCCGATATTATCGCCGGCGTCATTTCCAATGTGTTCTATCAGGACCTGAATTTCAGTAAGGAGCAGATTGCCGAGGCGGTTAAAGTTTATGGGGTAATTTTCTCTTTAATTGGTGGTTTTCTGGGTGGTTTACTGGCACAGAAGATAAACATTCTGAAATTGATGTTTGTCGGTGCTGTACTGGCCTGTTCTACCAACCTGATTTTTATCGGACTGGTCAAATCTGGTGAAAAACTGGCAGCTGTCGAAGTGAAGGCCGGAAATCAGGTTTATCAGGTAGATACCGATGAAGTGGGTTATTGGAAGCTGAATGTCCCCAGTGATGTTTTAGCGCAGAGTAAGCAGCTGCAAGTGACAGCAAGTTATCTAAATCCGGATCAAGCTACTCAGGCACCTGTCCAGGTCAGCATGCCATATTTAACCGCACAACATGGCAACACCCAGCTGCAGATCCTGCCGATCACCAGTGACAATACGCTCACTGTAGCTGAACAGGACAAGACCATTGTGGTACGGGGCCAATATCTCGGTGAAGCCTTGCGACAGAATCAAAAGATTGTTTTGCAAATCAATGATCAGAATATTGAGACAAAATTAGAAAGTGAAGGCATCTTTACGGCAGCAATTCCAGCACAACAACTGATTCAGTCACCTGCACATATTATCAGTGCAGTCTTGATGCAAGATGACCAAGCTCTTCAGCAAACCACGCATGTGTATCAGGTGAATGATCAGCTGAACAATACCCAGAATCTGGATGTCGATATTCTGCCTTTGGCAGTGGTAGATGGCAGTAGTTCAGACACGATCGAAGTCAGTGGCAAGGTGATTAAACCTTATAGCGACAAGTGGCTTTATTTTGCCATTATTGTCGATAATCTGGCTGCCGGGCTTGCAGGTGCCGCGTTTATTGCATTCTTGTCGAGCTTGACCAGTGTGTCATTTACTGCGGTTCAATATGCGATTTTTAGCTCACTCATGACCCTTACCCCTAAGATTTTAGGCGGATATTCGGGTACTATAGTGACCAATATCGGTTATCCGAATTTCTTCCTGATGACCACTCTCATTGGAATTCCTATTCTGATTCTGGTGGTTTGGGTCGGAAAACTGCTCGGTGAACACCAACAACAATCTGTACAGAAGGATGATTAATATGCGCATGCTGCATACCATGTTACGTGTAGGCAATTTAGAACAATCCCTCAAGTTCTATACTGAAGTACTTGGCATGACTTTGCTTCGTAAGCGTGATTACGAAGAGGGCCGTTTCACCCTGGCTTTTGTCGGTTATGGCGATGAAGAGAATCACACCGTACTTGAACTGACGCATAACTGGGATACAGACCACTATGAGCTGGGCAATGGTTATGGTCATATCGCAATCGCAGTCGGTGATGCTTACAAGGCTTGTGAAGAGATTAAAGCGCGTGGCGGTAATGTTGTGCGTGAAGCCGGTCCAATGAAAGGTGGCGTGACTGTGATTGCATTTGTAGAAGATCCAGATGGTTATAAAATCGAGCTGATCCAGCAAGATCAGGATGCACGTAATAACTAAGTGTTAGGTAGCGTGATAGATGAAATACATTCACGTATAGATGAAAATATTACATCAATCTGAGTGCATAGCATGGGCCCGGCATCTGTTAAGATAGCCGGGCATTTTTATATCAAACAATAAAATCTAAAATCTGAGGGATTAAAGGGATATGCTTAAATTCTTGGCATTGGATCGTTTTACGATATTGTTATTTGTGATGGTCGTGCTGGCCAGTGTATTGCCAGTTTCGGGGCAGGCAGCTGAAGTATTTGGCTGGGTGACGACGGGAGCTATTGCTATCCTGTTTTTTTTGCATGGCGCCAAATTGTCCCGTGAAGCAGTCGTAGAAGGCATTATGCACTGGAGATTGCATACTTTGGTTTTTGCGCTGACTTTCGCCTTGTTTCCAATTTTAGGACTTTTGGCCAAGCCGGTTTTATTGCCGATGCTCGGGCAGGAGCTGTATTGGGGCTTTCTGTTTATGTGTTTTTTGCCATCTACGGTGCAGTCTTCAATCGCCTTTACCTCAGTGGCACATGGCAACGTCGCAGGGGCTGTGTGTAGTGCCTCTTTTTCCAATCTCATCGGCATGTTTATAACTCCGGTCTTGGTGGCATTCTTTATTCTCGGTCAATCTGATCATGGTTTTGATCCGACCACCTCGATTATCCAGATTACATTGCTGCTACTGGTACCGTTTATTTTAGGGCAGGTTCTGCGTCCCTGGATTTATCCTTATATGATGAAAATGCCACAAATCGTCAAGATTTTCGATCAAGGTTCGATTTTACTGGTGGTTTATGGGGCATTTAGTAGCGCCGTGGTGGCCGGGCTTTGGAATGAAGTCAGTCTCAGCACCTTGTTGTTGCTATTGCTGGCGTGCTCGGTGTTACTTACTATCGTGATGCTGTTAGCCCTGTATATACCGCGTTGGCTGGGCTTTAGCCGCGCTGACCAGAAAACGGCATTCTTTTGTGGTTCTAAAAAAACCCTGGCCAGTGGAGTACCAATGGCACAGATTTTATTTATTGGCCAGCCACTGGGTATGATTGTCCTGCCGATCATGATTTTTCATCAGATTCAATTGATGGTTTGCGGGATTATTGCCAATGTATGGGCCAAAGAAGCTGAATCAGAACCAGAAGAATAATTCGCATATTGAATTCGTTTCACGTATAATAATGTCCACTTGTTGTGCTTAGCTCTGACGGTATTCGTCTCGGTGGGCCAAAAGAATGGTCTGTTGTGGTGTTGATCTGCATGAACTTTGTTCCTGCTTCCTCATTTGAGAGTGATCAATAGCGATGACAGCTAAACCTTCTTGAATCTAATGGAGTAATCGACGATGCGCGCCGATATTCACCCAAAATATGAAACTTTAGTTGCTACTTGTTCATGTGGTAATGTAATCGAAACTCGTTCAGCTCTTGGTAAAGAAACTCTTTATCTAGACGTATGTTCAGCTTGCCATCCTTTCTACACTGGTAAGCAAAAGAACGTTGACACTGGTGGTCGTATCGACAAGTTCAAACAACGTTTTGCTGGTATGTCACGTTCTGTTAAACGTTAATACCCAAAATGAAAAAACGGGCTTAAAGCCCGTTTTTTTGTGCCTGCAATTTAGGAAATCATAATTGCATGTCCTAAATTTACAGGTTTGTAAAAGCGCTTAATGCTCTTGTACATCAATCAAATGATCCAGTTTTTTCTGGAAATAATTCCCCTGAATAAAGCGGGCGTCCACATTCCATGCATTGGCGAACAAGGTCATGTCATTTAATTCACGGATTAGAATACTGAGTGGCTTGATCTCATTATAGCTGGTGATTTTTTCCTGCAGTTGTTCAATTCCAGTGTCACTGTTCAGCATCTGGGTCAATTCGGTGTCTAAAGACACTGCATTAATATCGAACTCGCGCAATAAAGTCTCGCTATACATAGAATGACCAAAGTCACGCAGTGAAATTAGGGCACCATGCTCACGTAAGGTTCTGAGATATTTCTGGGCATCATGCTGGTTCATCAGGATATCTTCTTCAGAAAATTGCAGGGTGAGTGGATGCTGCAGTTTGCTGCGGATGATCGTAATCAGCTTGGAAATAAACTCTGGGAAAGTACGATCTTTGAACAACACGGCACGGTTTAAGTTCACGATTAAACGGGCATCCGGATACTGGACAATAAAGTTATGTAGCTGCTTACTGGATTCAACTAAAATCCAGCGGTCCAGTTTAATGGACAGTTCGTCATCTTCATGAAGTTCTACAAGGTTAGAAATATCCTGCCATTTATTTTCATAGATAAAACCACTGGTCACTTCATATGTGTAGAGATCCGTATCTTCTTTATCATAAAGCTGCTGATATTTTAAAAGGATTTCGCCACGTTCTAGACATTCACTTAAAGCTTTTAGAATAGAAGGTGTAGCGTTAGAAATAGCGGTGACTGCTGCAACTGTTGGGTTAGCAATTGGTGCTTCAGCAACACTAAAGTCTATACTTGGCATGTCTATAGAGGTTGGACTGCTCAATGAGGCTGGAATGTCGAGTTTAAACTCAGATGCTACTTCTGCTTTAGGTAAAGGGCTGGAGAATGCTTGTGCAATCAGCGTATTGCAGTGCATTTCATCCTGCAAGCCCTGTTCGAGCATGACATAGCCAAGGCGTAGATTCAGAGGGAATGACTTTTGTTCCACTGTAATGAGTTGTGGCTTGCTTAAGGCATTTAGACTGATCAGTTTGGATTCAAGAATTGCTTTAGAATCTGCCTGAAACAGACCGACAACGACGTCATATTCTAGTTTAAACAGAGGGGTATGGGTCTGTTCCTTGAGGAACTCTTTGACTGCTTCAAAGTAGCCATTAAAAGTGGCCCAGTCAGACTGCAGAACTTCCGGGTCATATGCACTTAAAGAGAAAGTAACTAAGGCATTCACCGGTGCAGACTGCTTGTTCAGTTCACGTTTAAGTGACTGGAAGGTGCTTGGTTTTCCAGGTGTTTTTTCGGAAGTAAGCATTTTTGACTGAGCATCAATGCTAATTTGCACTGCATCTTCTTCAGAGGTTGAAGGCAAGAATTCCAGTTTTAAGGGATTAGATGCTGACACATGCGGATTAAGAGATTGGATTTCGATCCGACCTAAATCAAACTGACCCTGAGAAATCTTTTTAAAACGCGTTTTAAAATCATTCAAATTTGAAGGCTGGAGCAGATCTAACAGTGGTAGACCAATAATCTCATCTTCATTTTGCAAGCCAAACAGTTTCAGATAGTCTGGATTGGCCTGAATATGAATCCCTTCCTGAATGGTAGCGACAGCACGGTTGCTGTCATCGACTAAAGATTGTGTCTGAATTTGTGCTGTTTCCAGCTCATTCATTAAATGTTGCTGGGTCTGCGACAAACGGCTGAATGACAATGCTCGAACCAGTCCCACATAAAAGCGTTCCAGGTAATCAAAATTGAGAATGTCATAGATCCCTTTACGGATATATTGCGCATATTGTTCAGCCTGGTAATCATCCGGTTTAAGTAAAATCATCGGCAGATTGGGTTGCTGCGAAAGACGTACTAGGCTTAAGGCCTGTTCATATTTAAGGTCATAAGCACGACCAAAAATAATTAGATCCCAGTTGAAATTCAACTGTTTTTCAAAAGATTTCAGATCATCCAGCAGAACAGCATCGACCTGATAATCGTGATTAGTCAGAAGCTCACAGATTTGATTATATCTAATTTGATTATCATCAATAATCAGTAAACGTGTTTCAGTACGTTTTAACTTTTTAGACAATAATGGATTTCTCACTTCAATGCTTCCCATAAATCATGATTTCTGCTTTCATTCATATGCTGATCGATAAAGTTTTCGATCATCTCTTCTTCCTGATCATTGAGTAATTCATAATCAAAACGGATGAAACTTTGCGTAATCAGTTGTGCTTTGGTCAGATAAACTTTGAGTTCTTCCTGACCGAGACGTAAATGAATCGTTTGTTTTTCCCTAAACATATGGGAGCCGGACACAATGAGGCTGGTCGAGACCTGGTCCAGTTGTGTCATTTTTACCAGAAGCGCAGGCTGATAATTAACATGATGGCGTTCGGTACGGGTATAGGCTGCACAAGGAAAGAGCTCTTGTGCCAGAATTTCCAGGCCAATTTCCAAGCTCTTATCAGTTGACTGTTTGATCCATCGAATCACACCACCACGCCACTGACTCTGTGTTTTTTCCTGAACCAGGATAAATTCACCGGTTTTAAGATTGGCAGGGGTAATGCCGGTCCATTTAATCCGGTAACCATTCACACTAATATCCAGAACTTCAGCGCTATGAATCTGCTTGGTTTCACGATCGAGCGCCTTAATGCTGCTAAAACCGCTTGGAATGGTATTTTCCATTGAGCTGACAAAACTGCTTTCGCTCTGGAAATTATAATTAGCGTCGAGTTCCAGTGTTTCGTTAAAGTTTTTACCTTTAGACAGGTAAAAATGCGCCACCGTTAAGCCAAAACAGATATTGATCTGTGCTGAATATTCATAACGTTCATGACGACGTTCGACATTGTTCGAAAGCAGGTTATAGATATGAAAATGCAGTGCCGGGGTCAGGAACAGTTTTTCATTACGCGACAGATACTGGGCATTTTTGCTTTGGGTATCCGTTAAATGATCCATCAGATTCTGAGTAGAAATATAGAAGCTTGGCTGAAACTGTGCTTCTTGGTGTGAATTAAAGATCGGTGGATGATCTTTGCTGGCATCGACCACATAACGGGACAGCGTGGTTTCCTTCGGCAGGATCTGTACCAGTTTGGCCCAGTCAAAACTACAGAGATACAGCCCCTGAATTTCTGCAGGCCGGATCTGATGAGTATTGAAAATATCCAGTAAAATCAGCTGGGCATAGGCATGCGCAATATTCTGGATCTCATGCTGGGTGCCTAAGACCTGATTGATATTGCTTTGGTAGAAATTGTTGTCTATTGCACATTTAAGCAGTTGATGGGCAGCCAGCCATTGCCCCAGACCTGGCGTGCTATACAACATATGCTGCTGATATAACAACAGGCTTAGCTGTTGCAAGGCATAATAAATCGACACCATCCGGGCAGTCTGAATGCTCTTCTTTTTACCCAGAGAAAATAGCGAAAACTTTTGATGGGTCAGCTGATGGTTACAACGCTTGACGATATCAATATAAATTTTGGCAAAATGACTGCGCAGCAGCATGGCCAGCTCAATGATTTGATCATTCCGGTCGGAAGTGATCAGTCCCTGATTGACGAAATGTTTTTCCAGACTGCTCAGGACATTTTCAATGGTTGGATGCAAAACCTGAATCAGGTCAAAGCGCAGGGTTTCTGCACATTTCAGCTCGGAAACTTCCAATAAGGCATTAAACAGGGATTTGGATGAATTCCCCAGCTGTAGAATCGAAATTCCCGTAACCCATTCCTGCAAAGCCTTGGCAGTGGTTGGGCAAAAGCTCAACTGCTCTCGTTTAAGTTCAGTCGGTGTCTGAAAAATGTCTGAAGTATGCGTGCTCATCTTTATTATTTAACTCAAAAATGTTGAAACCCCAAAAAGCGGTGTCTTATTCTTCTCGCCCGCTATTTCTCGAACCAGTTTAGGAACCAGATACCCCGGAAGGTTCGCTAAAACTTCTGTATAAATCTCATTAATATGGTCAGGAGCTAAATCAAAATGATGTGCACCTTTTACTTTATCAAGTACATGTAAATAATAAGGCATGACCCCGGCATCAAACAAGCGATAGCTTAAATCCACTAAAACCTGAGCAGAATTGTTGACCCCGTTTAATAAAACCGCCTGATTAAGCACGGTAATCTGATGTTGAACCAGCTGGTTTAAACGCGTACAAGTGACGTCATCCAGCTCCGATGCATGGTTTGAGTGTACCACCAGAATAATACGTAGCCTACTGTTTTTTAACATGCTAAGTAGCTCTTCGTCGACTCGGTTGGGGATCACAATAGGAACTCGTGAATGTATTCTTAAGAATTTGAGATGTGGTACTGATTCTAGCCGTTCAATCCAGATTTTTAATTTTCGGTTCGATAAAGTCAGTGGATCACCACCGCTCAGAATCACTTCATTAATATCAGGCTGACTTCCCAGATATTGTTTGATATTTATCCAGTCTTCATTCTTAGGCAGGTTTTCCTGATAGGGGAAATGCCGGCGGAAACAATAACGGCAATGTACAGCACAGGCGCCAGTCAGTGTGAGCAGGAAACGGGATTTATATTTGTGTAGCACGCCGGGTTGCTGGTTGGCCTGTTCTTCGCCCAAGGGGTCGGTGACAAATCCTGGATGTTCTTCCAGTTCCAGATGATGGGGCAGGACTTGTAACAGCAGTGGATCTAAAGGATTTCCGGCCTGCATTTTGCCGACAAAAGCACGTGGTACACGCAATTTAAACTGTTCAGAGGCTAAAATAGCACCTGAAAGCAGCTGCTCTGGTGCGAGTTGCAGTACTTCAAGCAGTTCGCGTGGATCAGTGATCAGCTCGCTAAGCTGTGATTGCCAGTTTTGTTCTTGATATAAATAGTTCGTCATGCCGGAAGATTAACAATATTAAGTGAGAGGACAAAGCCTGATAGGCGAAGTTTAACAGTTCGCAGGGAAGCAGAATGCCCCGTTGCGTTCTAAAATGGATAGTGGCTAAGATATACAGATCTACATGCTCACCTGATGACATTTTAACGTTGAGCAAGACACGAATAAACAAAGGATTTTCATGTCTGATTGTAACTTAAACAGCATGAACGGGTTAAAGCGGAATTTTTCATTGCGGCAAAGCATATTGCTCATTTAGAATACGCAGCATTAAATGAATGTGCTTGTGGCAAATTATGTTCATGTCAGACTTGCTAAATGACATCGCAACAGCCCATAGCATCTATAGATTAAAGTTAGTAAGTTTGGAGTCCGCCAGTCATGGCCTATTATTCTACGAATGATTTCAAGTCAGGCCTTAAGGTTATGCTTGATGGCAACCCATGTTCAATCATGGAAAATGAATACGTAAAACCAGGTAAAGGCCAAGCTTTTAACCGGGTAAAATTACGTAACCTTAAATCAGGTAAAGTTCTGGAAAAAACTTTCAAATCAGGCGAGAACCTAGAAGCGGCTGATATCGTTGAAGTAGAAATGGAATACTTGTACAACGATGGCGAAATGTGGAACTTCATGGATCCTGTAACCTTCGAACAGATCGCAGCTGATAAAACAGCAATGAGCGAGGCTGCAAAATGGTTAAAAGACGATTCAAATGAAAAATGTACCATCATGTTGTTCAATGGCGTCCCTTTAAACGTGACTCCACCGAACTTCGTGGTACTTAAAATCGTTGAAACCGATCCAGGTGTTCGTGGTGATACTTCAGGCGGTGGCGGCAAGCCGGCGAAACTTGAAACAGGTGCGGTAGTACGTGTTCCATTATTCGTACAGCAAGAAGAAAGCGTTCGTGTAGATACCCGTACTGGTGACTATTTAGAACGTGCATAATGGTTTTAAAATAGACTATTATCGAAAGGGATGATCTAGAATCATCCCTTTTTTTATGCCAAAGTCTTAGAGGCAAACAAAAAGAACAGGCGTAAAGTCGCAAGGGAAAACAGCAGTACCTCGAACAACAATAATCGCGCTGATTTGTACGCATCACAATATGAGGGATTGAATGGAAACTTTACAGAAGAAGTCGACGCTGACTTCTAGAATAATCTGGCTTTTGGTAGCCATTGTCGGTGCAATCTCCTTTGGAGTTCTGGCACTGAGTCGGGGTGAGCATGTCAATGCAGTCTGGTTGGTACTTGCAGCAGTTTGTATCTATAGTATTGCTTACCGTTTTTACAGTTTGTTTATCGCCAACAAAGTCTTTGAGCTGAATGAGCGCCGTTTAACGCCTGCACATCGCCTGGCTGATGGTCTGGACTATGTGCCGACCAACAAAAGCGTTTTGTTTGGCCATCACTTTGCAGCGATTGCCGGTGCAGGCCCGCTGGTAGGTCCGATCCTGGCAGCGCAAATGGGTTATCTACCCGGGACCATCTGGCTCCTGGTCGGTGTGGTACTGGCCGGCGCAGTTCAGGATTTCCTGGTGCTGTTTATTTCTACCCGTCGTGACGGTCGTTCACTTGGTGAAATGGCCAAGCAGGAACTGGGTACTTTTGCCGGGATTGTTGTCATGCTCGGTGCCCTAGGCGTGATGATTATCATCCTGGCGGTATTGGCGCTGGTGGTAGTTAAAGCCCTGACCAATAGTCCGTGGGGGGTGTTCAGTATTGCAGCCACCATTCCAATTGCGATCTTTATGGGCATCTATATGCGTTTTATCCGTCCGGGTAAAATTGCTGAAGTCTCGATTATCGGTTTTGTATTGATGATGCTTGGCATTATCTACGGTGAAAACATCGCACAACATCCATATTGGGGTCCATTCTTTACGCTTTCCGGGACTGAGTTGACCTGGGCACTGATCATTTATGGCTTCATTGCATCGGTATTGCCTGTATGGCTATTACTTGCACCACGTGATTATCTATCGACCTTCCTGAAAATTGGCGTAATTGCTGGTCTGGCGATTGGTATCCTGTTTGCCATGCCTGAAATGAAACTGCCTGCGGTAACCAAATTTATCGATGGTACTGGTCCTGTATTTGCAGGCTCCATGTTCCCGTTCCTGTTTATTACCATTGCCTGTGGTGCGATTTCCGGTTTCCATGCTTTGGTTGCTTCTGGTACTACGCCGAAACTGGTCAATAACGAACGCGATATCAGGGTGATCGGTTATGGCGGTATGTTGATGGAGTCTTTCGTTGCGATCATGGCCTTGATATGTGCTGCCATTCTGGATCCAGGAATTTATTTTGCGATTAACTCGCCAGCCGCACTACTCGGTACTACCGCGGAAAGTGCAGCAGAAGCGGTGCGTACCCTTGGTTTCGTGGTAACTCCTGAAGCCTTGACTTTACTGGCACAGGAAGTCGGTGAAAGCTCGATTCTGTCACGTACGGGTGGCGCGCCAACTTTTGCAATTGGTATGGCACATATCATCACGGAAATTTTCAATAGCCGTGAAATGATGGCGTTCTGGTATCATTTTGCGATTTTATTTGAAGCTTTGTTCATTTTAACTGCTGTAGATGCCGGTACGCGTGCCTGTCGCTTTATGGTTCAGGATACCGTTGGTATCGTGATTCCTGCGGTAAAACAATCACATAACTTCTTCGGAAACCTATTGGGTACTGCGGTTGCAGTTTCAGGCTGGGGTTTCTTCGTCTATCAGGGTGTGGTTGACCCACTGGGCGGAATTAACAGCTTATGGCCGCTGTTTGGTATTGGTAACCAGATTCTGGCTGCGATGGCTCTCATTCTCGGGACTGTCATTCTATTCAAGATGAAAAAACAGAAATATGTCTGGGTGACGATTATCCCGACTGTATTCCTGTTTATTACGTCCATGACTGCGGGCTGGCAGAAGATTTTTCATGAAAATCCAAAGATTGGTTTCCTGGCACAAGCTGATCGTTTCAATACGGCCATTGCCAATAATGAAATTCTGGCGCCAGCGAAAACAGTGGCAGAAATGCAAACTGTAGCGATGTCGAACCAGATTAATGCTGCACTCTGTGCCTTCTTTATGATTGTGGCTTTTGTCATGCTGTTTGCCGCGATTCGGGTCATCCGTCGTGCCTTGGCAGATCCTGAACCATCTGTGCATGAAGCAGAAGCGATTTATCGCGATCCTGAAGAGATTCAGCCAGCAAAAGTTCATTAAGGGGGATGTGATGAATCTGAAGTTTGCCAAAAGCGGGAAAATGATGATTTATAAAATCATCAAGATGACCGTGATGTCACAAAAAGATTTGATCCTGAATCCGAAAAACTGGTCACGTATTGCGACCTTGTGGCAACGTTTGCAGCAAAGTTTCCGCTTGATGGTTGGTGTACCGGATTACCAGACCTATGTGGAGCATATGCGCAAGCATCATCCGGATCTGGAAGCGATGGACCCGAAAACATTTTATCGTCACTGTGTGGATTCGCGTTATCCATCGGCAGGCGGTGGTTTAAAGAAATGTCCATGTTAATCGATCAATAAAAGAAGCGCCTTTCGGGGCGCTTTTTTATATTCATTTTTAGGGAAAAATCTCTTTTACTCATACTTTTTAGGTATGGCCTTGATACTTGATTATATACGTTAAATAACTCTTGAAATATGAATTCTTTTGGTTGATTTAATAGACTTTATAGGAATAAGCTAACTTACATAAAATAAGTGCAAGAATGAAAAATGAACGATCTATTTGAATTGGTGAAGTTGATGGCTTCAAATCCTTCACCAAGTATTGTATTTATTTTAGTAGCTGGTTTCACTATATATAAAGCGCAGGCCTTACTGACAGGCTTTTTAACAATTAAAGATCTCAATAAGAAAAGATTGATTCAAAAGTTTGAAGAAACTTATGTGTTTCATGAAAAGAATTTTTTGAACAGTGAATTGAAGCTGAATTATGAACGACTATGTGAAGAATCACAGTTGAAAGCTCTAATTGGCTGTCAATATTGTTCCAAAGAAATGGCTAATTACATTCTATCAAGAGAAACTATAACGGAAGCGATTCGTATCTATCACCGAATTAAGGATGATATTAAGATAGAGGAGAGCGTAATAACTCCACAAAAAATAATGTCTGATAAACGTATAAAGTTAAATTATTATGCTGGTGTTGGGTTTTATTTTTCTCTTAGTAGTTTAGGGCTTTTACCTTTTCTAATCATGGTTTCGATGAATTTTTTCAATTTGAAGGCTTCTATTAATTCAGATGTATTTATGAATGCGTGGGTTAATGCAATTTTCCTATTCATAGTTGGATTCGTTTTACTTTACCAAGGTTTTAAGCCTACATTAGTTAAAAGGTTTTGTGAGCTAAAATCCAATAATTCAAGAAAAAATCACGAAGATAGTTCTGTAGAAGAAGTAAAGGTAGCTTAAGGATAAGGTGACTTTTTGAAACAGAGCACCTTGAATTATTTAGAAAATAAGTAAATCAGTGTATGTTAATCATAGGCCATGTTTTATTAAGGAATTTATTGTGATCTGGGGCATGAAACAAAAGGAAATTAATGACATTGCACACATCGATACAGTACTTGAGCAGAAGATTGCAAGTTATGCACCCAAGATCCAGCGTTTTTTTGAAGAAGTCAATGCCATTGTGCTGGACAAACATGCCCAGACGAAACTGGCACTCTGCTGTCTGATTGCTGGTGGGCATGTCCTGTTTGAAGATTTACCCGGACTGGGAAAAACCACATTGGCGAGCAGTCTGGCACATCTGGCCGGTTTGAAGTTTCAGCGGATCCAGTTTACCAATGATATGCTGGCCAGTGATGTCATTGGCATCAATATGTTTAACCAGAAAGAACATCAATTCGAGTTTAAGCAAGGTCCAATTTTTACCCAGATTTTACTGGCAGATGAGATCAACCGTTCTAGCCCCAAAACCCAGAGTGCTTTACTTGAAGCCATGGAGGAGGGCTATGCCACCATCGATGGCGTACGTTATGCCTTGCCTAAACCTTTCTGGGTCATTGCCACGCAAAATCCGCTGTTTCAAAGTGGTACTTATGCATTACCCGAATCGCAACTTGACCGTTTTCTGATGCGTTTGTCTATGGGTTATCCATCGCGGCATGCGGAAAAACTGCTATTACAGCAGGAGTCTCGTTATGCCCTGATAGCGAGTCTGGCGCATATTTTTAATGAAGATGAAATTCTAGATCTGCAAAGTCTGGCACATCAGATATTTATCAGTGAAGCGATTCAGGAGTATATGCTGGATCTGGCGGAAGAGACTCGTAAAAGCCGCCATGGCCTGTCCACACGTGGTTTATTGGCGCTCAAGCGAGCGGCACAAGCACATGCCCTGACTCAGCAACGTACTTTTGTCACGCCGGATGACGTACAGGCCGTATTTGTCGCGGTGACCTCACATCGTCTGGGTTTAAGTGAGTCCGAAACCTTGAATATTATGCAGCAGGTTGCAGTCAGCTAAAGGAGTCCTCCCTTGGATAAAACCTGGCAAAAATGGCTGGCCAAACGCTTTCAATTTTCTCAGCAGAAACAGCTCTCGCAGAAAGATGTCTTGATATTTATTTATCGGCAGGGTTATCTGTATCTGGTGTTGATCTTGATCACCTTTGTGGCAGGGGTGAATTATGCCAATAACCTGATTTTAGGTTTCTGCTTTTTGATCAGTGCGGTGTTGTGTGTCAGTTTTTATCTGACGTTTAAACAGTTACATGACTTGAAAATCGAATTGATCGCGGATGATGTCGGGCAAGTAGGCCAGAGCCTGAACCTGCATATTTATTTTCACCAGCAGCAGATTCGGCCACGTTATTTGTATATTAAAGCAGGGGACCAGCTAGCGAAAGTTTATCTGGATGCAGCAAGGCAGCAATTTATTTTGCCATTTTATGCAGAGCACCGTGGCAAATTTGATTATCCAGTAATCCGGATTTATTCAGTCTATCCCTTTGGTCTGGTACGGGCATGGACCTATCTTTATCATCAGCACTCTGCCTGGATTGCTCCCAAAGCTGAAGTTTTTACTACCGAAAATAAGTATTATCTCAACCGCTTTGAGCTGGATATGGATGAGTTTCGTGAATTACGCAATTACCAGTCTGGGGATTCCTTGCAGTCCGTATCCTGGAAGCAGTTTGCCCGTGGACAAGGCTTGTATGTCAAAGTCTTTGAGCAGTATCAGGATAAACACAGTATCGAGATTCATTATGAACATATGCCGACTCAGTCACATGAAGAAAAACTTGAATTTATGATGGGACTGGTAGAGCAATGCGGGCAGCAGCAATGTGCTTATGCACTGCATTTGCCACAGGCCGAATTGCCACAAGGTGCAGGCGAAGAGCAACTGCGTAAAGCAAAACAATTGTTGGCGCAGGCCTAACGCGGGTAAAGAAATAATGAATGCAAAAATCCGTACCTCGATTGTGCTGACGCTAGGCCTGATTCTCATTGCCCAAATGGCATTTATTCCTGTGCTACTCAGTATAATTTTTGCCATCAGTATTGTGTGTATCTGGATTTACCAGAAACGTCAGCAGCAATTTCCAAAAATCGGTACTTTCCTGCTGACGGTTTTGGCACTGGGCAGTATTTATTTGAGTTATCAGAGTTTTATCGGCATCGATGCCGGGGTGGCGGTTTTATCTACATTTTTATTTGCCAAATCACTGGAAAGCAAAAACAAGCGTGACCTGATTATCCTGTTTAATTTTGCCCTGTTTGTCGCTGCCAGTTCATTTTTATACAGTCAGTCATTTGGGATGGCAATCGTGATTATGCTGTGTTTAATCAGCTGTCTGATTGGCCTGTACCGGATTCAGACCAGCGAGTTTGAGCAGAAACAGACTACCCAGCGCGCAGCATTGCAACAGGATGCCAAACATGTGGGCAAGTTTATCCTGTACGCCATTCCATTTTTTATCCTGCTATTTATTTTCTTCCCGCGCTTGCCACCACTTTGGCATATTCCCATCCCAGAAAATAAAGGTGTAACTGGCATTAGTGACAGTATGTCGCCTGGCGATATTGCTGAATTATCGCAATCCAGTGCATTGGCATTCAGGATCATCGGTGATGTCAGCAAGCTCCCACCACGTTCAGAACTGTATTGGCGGGCCTTGGTGCTGGATGAGTATGATGGCCAGCGCTGGACCAGCAGTTTCGTCAATCAGCAGCCTTTAATACGACAACCCATGGATACATCTCCTGTACCTGCAGGCTGGAACTATCAATATCTGGCTGCGGATCCTTCGGTATTCTGGATCATGGGGCTGGAAAAATCGGTACCTGTAGAGCGCCGTTATTACAATCGTCAGGACTGGAGTATTGTGCCGCGACGGCTCACACAACGCGTTGAACCAATTCCCCTTCAGTGGATCGGTACACAATATAATCCTCAGGCTTTGCCAGGCCAATATATCGCGCGAATGAATACTCAAGTGCAACGTAGCTTGGACCCTCGAGCACAACAGTTGGCGCTAAGGCTGTATGACCAAAGTGCTGAAGATCCACGCCGTTATGTGCAGCAGGTCTTGAACTGGTATCAGCAGAATAACTTTGTTTATACCCTGAAACCGGGCCAGTTGGGACAAAACCGGATAGATGAGTTCCTGTTTAATTCCCGTCAAGGATTTTGTGAACACTATGCATCAAGTTTTGTGATGCTGATGCGCTATGTTGGAATTCCGGCACGGGTAGTCACAGGTTATCAAGGTGGGGAATTGGCGCCAGATCGCAAGAGTTGGGAAGTCCGACAACTGGATGCCCATGCCTGGACAGAGGTATGGATTGATCAGAAATGGCAACGCTTTGATCCAACCGCCATGATTGCACCACAGCGTATAGATAACGGGATGCAAAACCTGATGTCTCAAGATGAAAGAGTCTGGTCAAATAATTCGACCTGGGCATCGCAGAATAATCAGTGGATGACCAAGATGCGAATCTGGAGCGATTATGCCAGCTACCAGTGGCAAAGTAAGGTGGTCGGTTATAATGCAGAATCACAGCAGGGCTGGTTATCAAAATTGGGCCTGGGTTCGGCTTATTCGAGTATCGTGATTTTGCTCGGCAGTATTGCACTGCTGATTCTAGCCTATATTTTTAGAATTTATCTAAAAGCCCGACAAGCTCAATCTCCATATGATCGTGCTATCCAACAGCTGAATCATTCTTTAGCTGACGATCTCAAAAAACAGCCTGCTGAAACTTTTCATCATTGGATGCAGCGTTTATCCCAACGGGTTCAGCTTGAAAACCAGACTGTATTTATTCAAGCCATACAGATTTTTGAAAAAAACCTGTATTCAGGAATAACAATGACTGAACAAGAAGTGAAAAAATTCAAGGATTTGCTTAAAACTTGCGCGGATGTTTTAAAAACTAAATGAAAAGGCTTGTCTTAAGGAGAAAAAATTTATAATATGCCTGCATCCTAGGTGTATAGCTCAGTTGGTTAGAGCGCTACGTTGACATCGTAGAGGTCTCCAGTTCGAGTCTGGATATACCTACCAAGATTCCCAAAAGCCCATTCTTTGAATGGGCTTTTTTTATTGCCTTATAAAAATATGTTAATTTTTATTTCATTCATATTTCCGCCACGACTGAACTAAATATT
>NZ_JAGFXZ010000035.1 GCF_019038395.1 Acinetobacter sp. BY419 | reverse complement strand
TTAAAAACTTTCAAAATCCTTGCCGAGCGATATCGTAATCGAGGAAAAAGATTGGGTTTAAGATTCAATTTAATTGCTGGAATCTACAATATTGAAATGAGTAAAAAATGACTTATGAAAGAAGTCTTCTATATGGTTTTTGTTTTCAACCCTTATTTTTATACTTTCCCCAAGGTTGTTTTTAGAAACAATAATGCATCTATTATTTTATTAATTGTTTAAGATTTAAATAGATTCAAGCCTTTAAATTTTTCTATTAATTGTTCTTGTGTTTCACGATGCTTCGGATGTGGAACAATACATTCAATCGGGCAGACATCTACACAGGTCTGATGCTCATAAAAACCGACGCATTCCGTACAACGATTTACATCGATCTCATAGACATTCGCACCCTCGTAAATTGCCTCATTCGGACATTCGGGTAAACACATATCGCAATTGATGCATTTGTCGGTAATCAGCAGTGCCATATTTAACTCGCCTGATAAGCCAGTGAAGATGCCGAAATATCTGCAGTCGAGCTTGGCAGGTTACGAATTAGCAGCGCATATTGCATATCTACATCTGCCGGAACTGGAATCTCGACGATATGACCTGAGCCTTTGGCATCTTCAATCAGATTACCTTTTTTGTCTTTCATTTCGGTTAAAGTAAAGGTGATATTGCCTTGGGTAGTCATCAATTCTAAAGAATCACCGACCACAAAGCGGTTTTTCACATCAATCTTGATGTAATCCCCATTTCGCTCTAATACTTCACCGCAGAAAATTTGATGATCAAAACTGGAAGAGCCATTTTCATAATTTTGATATTCACTATGCACATGACGACGCAAAAAACCTTCGGTATAACCACGATTTGCCAGACCTTCCAGTTGGGTCATGAGTGCTGGATCAAAAGGCTTTCCTGCAAGAGCATCATCAATGGCTTTACGATAAATTTGGGCGGTACGGGCACAATAGAAATAGGATTTGGTTCGACCTTCAATTTTTAGTGAATGCACACCTACTTTGGTTAACCGTTCTACATGCTGGACTGCACGAAGATCTTTGGAATTCATGAAATAAGTGCCATGTTCATCTTCTTCAGCGGCAAACATCTCTTCTTCATTGCGCTGTAACAGGACGGGCTCCTTGAACTGGTGTTGTGCCTGCATATGTGCTTCGTCGGCATCTTTGGAGCAGCAGCCTGAATCCAGATTTTTTAGCGGAATCACATCACCGGTTGCATCTTCCTTGGTATCCAGAACTTTATATTCCCAGCGGCAGGCATTGGTACAGGCACCCTGGTTGGCATCACGTTTGTTCATATAACCCGACAACATGCAACGGCCGGAATAAGCCATGCACAGTGCACCATGCACGAAGACCTCAATCTCCATATCGGGTACTTGCTGTTTGATTTCTGCAATTTCTTCAATTGAAAGTTCACGTGACAAAATTACACGGGTCAGGCCCATGCTTTTCCAGAACTTTACGGTTGCCCAGTTGACGGCATTGGCCTGTACCGACAGGTGAATGTCCATCTGTGGAAAATGTTCACGCACCAGCATAATGAGGCCCGGATCGGACATGATCAGCGCATCCGGTTGCATGGCGACCACAGGTTCCAGATCACGGATAAAATTTTTCAGCTTGGAGTTATGTGGTTGAATATTGACGACGACATAGAATTTCTTGCCAAGGTCATGTGCTTCCTTGATGCCAATTGCGAGATTGTCATGATCAAATTCGTTATTACGAACCCGTAAGCTATAGCGCGGCTGGCCGGCATAGACTGCATCTGCACCATAAGCGAAAGCATAGCGCATATTTTTCAGTGAGCCAGCGGGTGAGAGAAGTTCGGTAACGCGGGTTATGCTCATGATGAAATCGAAAGACATAGAAAAAGTACGGCTTTATTCTAGCTATCTAAAATTTGGATTCAACCTAGTAAATCACTCGGAAATACAGTGTTTGGGTATAAAATCCGGTTTTATTTTAAGTCAGAGGCCTCTATAAAATATCTTAACGATTCAATTATTTTTAGAGTTTTCAAGCGTTTTTAAAATCTGGCAATGATCAATTGTGGTCGGAGTATTACAACTCTTTCTAAGTGTGATCAGTTGCTGTTCGAATATTTGTAATTCTTTAATTTTATTAGAGATATCCTCTAAATGCTGATCAATCAGCTGATTCACTGCACCACATTCCTGCTCCGGATTTTGTTCAAGTTCAATCAGGGTTTCAATCTCTTTTAACGACATGTCCAAGGCACGGCAACGCTTGATAAAAAGCAGTCTTTTTAATGCGTCTCCGCCATAATAGCGATACTGATTACTTGCTCGAAAATTCGGCTGGATAAAGCCTTTTTTCTCATAAAAGCGTATGGTATCGGTGCTTAAACCGGTCTTTCTGGCCATTTCTGAAATTAAATAAACCGACATATACCCCTCATGCTTGACCTTGGAGTTACTCCATAGTTTCTAATAACTATATCGTATTTAGTATAAACAATCATCGGGGAATTATATGGCCTGTAGTTGTAGTCATGAACCTGCACCACCTAAGCCCAATAGCAAATTCAGAACAGCTTTATGGATTGCACTATTCATTAATTTGACATTGTTCATTGTAGAGATAGTGGGTGGGGCTTATGCACATTCATCGGCTTTGTGGGCAGATGCGCTAGATTTCTTTGGAGATGCGGTCAATTACGGGGTTTCTTTGGCGGTACTCGGTGCAAGCCTGTATTGGCGCGCAACAGTTGCGCTCATCAAAGGATTGACCATGGCCGTATTTGGTCTGGTGGTGATTGGCAAAGTGATTTATGCCTATCTTCAAGGCATTCCGCCAGAAGCACTGACGATGGGATTGATAGGGGTGCTAGCCTTGATAGCAAATGTATTTACAGCAGCTATTCTCTACGCCTTCCGTGAAGGTGATTCCAATATGAGATCAGTGTGGCTCTGTAGCCGAAATGATGCAATTGGCAACTTTGCGGTCATCTTGGCAGCCATAGGTGTATTTGGTACAGGCAGCCTTTGGCCGGATATTATAGTTGCTGTGATTATGGCAAGTCTGGGATTGACGGCAGGATATCAGGTGATCAAACAGGCACTGCTAGAACGGGCATCTTCGAAGCAAGTTCAGGTTTAAGGTAAAAAAAAACCGGACTTAAACGTCCGGTTTTTAATTTTAGCAAATCTTATTTTTCAACAAATGCACGTTCAATCACGTAGTCACCCAGAACACCCATTTTAGGAGATTCTTTCAGACCGTGCTGATCAAGTAGTGCAGCAACATCGTCCAGGAATGCCGGGCTACCACACAGCATGGCACGGTCAGTTTCCGGGTTGAAACGTGGCAGACCGATTTTTTCAAACAGCTCACCGGTTTCAATCGCAGTCGTGACACGACCTTGGTTTGGATATTCTTCACGGGTTACGGTTGGGTAATAGATAAGTTTTTCTTTCGCACCAAGTTCCGAGAAGAACTCGTGATTTGGCACTTCATTCAGGATTAAATCTTGATAAGCCAGTTCTGAAATGAAACGGGTACCATGAACGATAATGATTTTCTCAAAACGTTCATAAGTTTCTGGATCTCGGATGGTCGCCAAGAAAGGTGCAAGACCCGTACCTGAGGAAAGAAGGTACAGGTTTTTACCTGGATTCAGGTCATCCAGTACCAATGTACCTGTCGGTTTTTTAGAAATCAGAATGTCATCGCCAACTTTTACTTTTTGTAAAATTGAAGTGAGAGGACCATCAGGCACTTTAATTGAGAAAAACTCTAACTCTTCTTCGTAGTTGGCGCTTGCAATTGAATATGCGCGCATTAACGGCTTGCCATTGACTTCAAGGCCGATCATTACAAACTGACCGTTTTTAAAACGCAAAGCAGTGTCACGAGTCGTTTTAAAAGAGAATAAAGTATCATTCCAGTGGTGGACGTGAGTAATCTTTTCGACGTTAAAAGCAGCCATTAAAGGTCTCAATAAATTATCAAATTAGAACAGGTTGCTATTCTAATCTAAATTCATTCTCGATAAACTGAATATATTTAATTGAGCTTATCAGAAAAAGTGATGACTGAACTTAAATTGCCGATTATTGGTTATATGCAATCACCCTACAAAGAGAAATTTGGCATTCCACGGCAGCCAAATTTGGTTCAGGTCGAAAGTTATATCGAAATGGTCGGCCCTTATAATGATCTGCTGGCCTTTGAAGGAATTGAAGAGTTCAGTCATCTTTGGCTGGTCTGGCAATTTCATGACAATAAAAACCAGCACAACAGCCAGTTTCGTCCACAAGTGCGTCCGCCACGTTTGGGCGGCAACAAGAAAATAGGCGTGTTTGCCACGCGAAGCATGTACCGCCCCTCACCAATTGGTTTATCTGTGGTCAAACTCAAAGAAGTGAGCAAGGTGGGCAAGCATGTTCGGGTATATGTTACGGGGAGTGACTTGCTTGATGGCACACCCATTGTGGATATCAAACCTTATATTCAATATTCGGATGCTATCCTTGAAGCACAAAGTGGTTATGCACAGGATGAGCCACAACGTAAATCGGTAATTTGGCCTGAAGAAGCTGCACAGCAAAAACAGCATTTATTGAAATGTAGGAAAATCTCTCTACAGAATATTCAGGAGCTGGAAGCCGTTTTATCTCTAGATCCAAGACCAGCATATCAGGATGATGAAGAACGGATTTATGGGATGAAGTTTGCTACGGTAGATATCCATTTCAAAGTGCATGCTCAGCAAGTGATAATTACTGCTATCCATCATGCTCCTTCCTAATTTATAGACTCCACCACAATATCCCAATCAAAACTGCCATATGAAGAATTTGTACAGGAGCAAAATACAGGGCAAATTTAAATCCACCAGTTAGGGCAGCATTCACAGATTTGGCCAGTGCATGGGTAGCCAAACCTAGCAGCAAGGCGTAAACAAGATGGAGATTGGAAGGATCTCCCTGAATAACCACACCTGCCATTGCAGCATGAACCTCAAATAGGGAGGCAAGTAAGGTGCCGGCCAATAAGCCGGCATTGCCAAGCCATAATTCAAGTGCATAAATTCCGGCCTGAATCAGCGTTAAAGTCACTGCAATAATGAGAGCTTCTTTCAGGCTGAACATCGGGCTGTCTGCAGATTCCAAATCTTGGACCGGTTTTGCCTTGCGCAATAATAGAAATGCGCAGACGACCAGAATAACCATGGCAACCAGAGAAGGAAGGAGCAGGATTTTAAGCCAGGCCCAAGACACACCTCCCACGACAATAAGCAGCAAGACTAGGGTCGAGACACACGACATCAGTGCAGCCCCGGCATTTGGCTGAGCATCCATTTCGCCCTTGCGCACCTGCAGGCCTAATTGGGCAATGGTTGCAGTACTGGAAACAAAGCCTGAAGCCAGTGAAGAGAGCATGAGGGCATTTTTAGTTGATAAAAAACGTTTAGCAATATGGGCTAAGGCTTGCACCACTAAAATCAGGGTCAGTAATTTTAAGATGACATAGGGATTAAGAACATCTCCCCATAATGGACGGTCAGGAGTGAGCGGCAAACCGATCAGAATCAGCGCAAGTAATAGTAGTCCATCCCTGAATTCGGCTTCCTTAATCCATTTTCCGGCAATATTATGCATGGAGTGTTTGGCCATCAAAATGATGGTTAACAAGACTGCCAGACCCGCAGCCAGCGGAATATTCCAGAGACACATTGCCCCAATAAAATAAGTCATAAGAAAAGCAAGTTCTGTGGTAATTCCCGGGTCTTCAGGCTGATTTCGAAGGGAGAAAATGACTATCCCCCCAATAATCAGTGCACCCGTCAGTCCAATGACCATGCCGAATAAAAAACAGAGTGCACCCATCAAGGCACTGAGAGCAAAGGAGCGTAATCCAGCAAAACTAGGATGGCTTTCACGCTGTTTATGACGTTCCCGGTCCAAGCCTATAAGTAAACCGCAGCCCAGTGCTGCAGCCAAAATGGTCAGAAGGTCCTGAAAAGAGCTGATGCTATTAAGGGGCACTGCGCTAAAATCCATATTCGGCCTCAGCGATTTAAGACGGACTGTTTAAAATATAGGGGATACACTCAAGCTTAAACAAGCAGGAAATGGTTATCTTCCGAAACAATGTGATGGTCTTGCTATTGACCGGAGAAACAGATATCTAGTGGATCGGCTAATGTTGATAGAGCATACGAAGAACTGCAAAAACTTGTTATAGTGGAGTCAAGTTTGGGGACTGATAACAATGAAATTTGACTTTGAAATTGATACGGCATGGTGTTTAGATCAACTCTTTAAAGATGGCAAAATCAGTGAACGCGACCGAATGCTGGTACAGACCACTCATCGGCAACGTGAACACTTAAAATGGCACCCTTTACAGTGGATCGCCAATTTTCATCTGGTCGATCAATCCCATCCTCAAACGACGTTGACCCTGAACCGTTTATGTCAGTGGCTGGCAGAAAAAACCGGATTGATGTTCTATATCATCGACCCGCTCAAGGCAGATGTACAGGCATTGACCAATGCCATGTCACAGGAATATGCACTACGTAACCGTATTCTGGCTGTTGAAATTCAGCCAGATAAAGTCCTGATAGCCACGGATCAGCCTTATAAAACTGAATGGGTGTCGAATCTTGAGCAGAATATTGCCCCGAAAAAAATTGAACGGGTATTGCTAAATCCAGAACAGTTACAGCGCTATATTGTTGAGTATTATCAGGTTAGCCGGGCGGTCAGTGGCTCTCAAAAATCGTCTGCCTATGACCGGGAAAATAAAGGCGTAGAAGCCTTGCTGCAACTGGGGGATTCACAGAATCCGGATGCCAATGATCAGCATATTGTGAAACTGGTGGACTGGGTGCTGCAATTTGCCTTTGAACAGGGCGCCAGTGATATTCACATGGAGCCGCGTAAAGATACTGGCAAGATCCGTTTTCGGATTGATGGTGTACTGCATACAATTTACAACATGCCGGCCAATACACTGACCGCTGTCATTTCCCGGATCAAGATTTTGGGCCGGATGAATGTGGCGGAAAAACGTAAACCACAGGATGGTCGCCTGAAAACCCGGACCCCCAAAGGACAGGAAACAGAACTGCGTCTGTCGACCTTGCCGACAGCTTTTGGTGAAAAACTGGTGATGCGTATTTTCGACCCGGAAGTGCTGGTCAGAAGTTTCCAGCAACTTGGTTTTGAAGGCCATTTGCTGAATGACTGGAACAACCTGACCAGTCATAGTCATGGCATCATTCTGGTCACGGGCCCCACCGGTTCCGGTAAGACCACTACCTTATATTCAACCTTGAAGCAATTGGCGACTGAACAGGTTAACGTCTGTACCATTGAAGATCCGATCGAGATGCTGGAACCCAGCTTTAACCAGATGCAGGTCAATAACGGCATCGATCTGGGTTTTGCTGACGGAGTGCGTGCACTGATGCGTCAGGATCCGGATATTATCATGGTCGGGGAGATTCGCGATCAGGACACTGCCAATATGGCGATTCAGGCGGCACTGACCGGTCACCTGGTTCTATCGACGTTACATACCAATGATGCGCCGTCGAGTCTGGCCCGTCTGCATGATCTGGGTGTACAACCCTTCTTGACAGCCGCCACGATCCTGGGTGTATTGGCACAGCGTCTGGTACGTCAGCTGTGCCCGCACTGCAAGCAGGAAAGCTTCCTGAACGAGCAGGAATGGCAGCATCTGGCAGCAGATTATCCTTTGCATCGGCCGGAATTTGTCTTTAAAGCGGTGGGCTGCGAAGAATGCCGGCACACCGGTTATAAAGGCCGTATCGGGATTTATGAGTTTATGCCCCTGAGCCTCACCGCCAAACAGCTGATTGGTGCTGATGCCAACCTGAATCAATTACGTCAGCAGGCCAAAAAAGAAGGGGTAGAACCGCTCAGAATTGCCGGGGCGCGCAAGATTCTGGAAGGTGTGACCACGCTTGAGGAAGTCCTGAGAGTGGTGCCTTTAAATTAATTTTAAAAATGAAGCAATCTTAAGATTCAATTCATCTTCGGCTGTTTTAATAGCATCATCGAAATAAGGTAAGACTTTAAAGAGGTAACTGCAATGAAAATGATGATAAATACAGTTCTGGCAGCTGCATTGATGGGTTCTATCGCCACAGCTACGGTAGCAAGTAGTGACACCGCTGTGAATCAGGCCGCTTTTGCTCAATCCACCACAGTCAAACAGGCACTGGCCATGAAAGATGACAGCAAGGTCCAGCTTAAAGGTTATATCGTAAAAGCAGTCGGCGATGAAAAATACCAGTTCCGTGACAGCACAGGTACCATTACTGTTGAGATTGATGATGAACTTTGGCAGGGCAAACCGATTTCAGCCAAAACACCGGTAGTCATTACGGGTGAAATTGATATTGATTATAAACCGGCAAAACGGGTTGAAATTGATGTTGAACAGGTTCGTTTCTAATAGCACCTGATTTGCTGAAGTCAATCTGAACACAGCAACAAAAAACCACATGCAAGTTACCAAAAAGCATGTGGTTTTTTTGAGTCTGCTGCTTTTTCAGGGCAAGATAGAACAAGGAAGCAAGTGGAGCACAGTATGCGTATTCTTTTGGCGGAAGATGACCAGTCACAGGCAGACAGTATCCAGACCTGGCTGGAAATGGATGGTTATGTCATTGACCGGGTTGAGCGCGGTGATCATGCCATTCTGGCCATTGAGCAGCATCAATATGATTGTATCCTGCTGGACCGTGGTCTGCCAAATGCAACCGGAGACGAGATTCTGAAAAGTTTGCGTAACCGACAGCAAGATACACCGGTGATTTTTATCACTGCCAAAGACAGTATTGATGACCGGGTCGAGGGACTGGATTTGGGTGCCAATGATTATCTGGTCAAGCCGTTTAGCCTGGAAGAGCTTTCCGCACGGGTACGTGCCCAGCTCAGACAGAAACAGCAAACACCCACTCATATCTTGCAATGGCAGGATCTCAGTCTGGACACACAAGCCAAAACCCTGACTAAAGCAGGTCAATCGGTCAATCTCACTGCGAAAGAATTTCAGATTTTATACAAGTTGATGCAGCAGCCTGAACATATTGTCACCCGTGAGCAGCTCGAAGAATCGCTGTATGCCTGGGGTGATGAAATTGAAAGTAATGCCATAGAAGTGTTTATCTATCAGCTACGTAAGAAAATCGGCAGCCAGATGATTAAAACCATTCGTGGTCTGGGCTATCGCATGCATAAAGCTGAGGTCTGAACCATGTCGGCTGCAATTTCACTGCAAACCCGGCTAATCAAGCATGCACTGTTCAGTTCCATAGTGGCCGGAGTATTGGCCTGGCTGTTATTGCTGGGAGTTTCCAGTTATCAGGCCAATCAGCTGCACGATGAGTTAATGGAGCAGATTTCTGAGCTGCTGCTTGGTGATATCACTCAGGCCAAAGACACCCAGGTCGATGAACTGAGTGAACAGTTTGATATCCAGTATGCCTTGTTGCTGGACGAGCAGGTACTTACTACTTCGGTTGATGATGAGCTGATCAATGCCATTCCCATGACACAGAACAATGGCTTTCAGTTCGCTTATGAAAATGGCCGTTTTATCCGTATCCTGAATGCAGAAGATGACGGCTTGAAGGTGAAAATCGTACAGCCGCTTTCAGTACGCTTCAATGAGCTCTGGCAAACCACGCTGGGCTTTGCCGGGATTTTATGCATTCTATGGCTTGTGCAATGGCTGATTCTGCGGGTTGCGATCAGACGCCAGCTAAGACCGTTAAACAAGATTTCTCGTGAAATTGGTTCCAAAACTGCCCAAGATCTGACTCCTATCAGAACGCCTGATCCTGAAATCACTGAACTGCAACCGATTGTACGCCAGCTGAATGCCATGCTCGTCCGACTGGAAAAATCGCTGGCTGCCGAACAGCGTTTCACTGCAGATGCCTCGCATGAGCTGCGTTCGCCACTGTCTGCTATACAGATGCGTTTACAGGTTCTGAAACGTCAATATCAGCATGATGCACAACTCCCTCAAGCCTTGCAGCTGATTCAAAATGATGTCAATCGCGGCACGCAGGTGCTGGAAAATTTGCTCTTGCTGGCACGACTCGATCCGGAGCGGATAGAACAATTACCCATGCAATCCGTCAATCTCAAAGTTCTGGTTCAGGAGGTTTTGCAGGCATTGCAGCCTTTTGCAGAGGAAAAGAACATTCACTGGAATCTCAACCTTGAGGATGCCGTGATCGACGCGAATCCGGAACTAATTTTTAGCTGTATTCGCAATCTGGTAGATAATGCCATCCGTTATACACCACCGCAGGGACAGATTGAGATCCGGACGGTTATTCAGCAACATCAGATTCAGTTGCTGATTGAAAACTCAGGAGAGGGGATTTCTGGTGATGTGCTGGAGCGTTTAGGTGAACGTTTTTATCGGGCTTTGGGTACGCGAACTCAGGGTTCAGGTTTAGGTCTGTCCATTTGCCGGAAAATTATGGCCCTGCATGCGGGTGAAATTGATTTTGCGCCGTCGGACTTGGGTGGACTTAAAGTGTCATTGAGTTTTAAACATACATCCCAATGAGATGAGAGATGAAAAACTAAAAGCAGTATGCGCTGATTCATACTGCTGCTTCCCACGTTTGTTGTTTTTAAACTGTGCTCATTATTTGGTCAGAATAAGACGGTTGTTTCGGGTCAGACGTAAACGGTATTCTTCACCGGCATGCATGATCCGGATTTCACGACCCAGTGCAAACAGATTGTTGGAGTGCAGCATTGGCAAAGCATGATGAGTATCGTTATTACGGGTAAATAGGCTAAATGGGGCGTTCATTCCGTCGACTCCGTGGTGTAGTTTGGATTGATTTAAATGATAATCATTATCGAGTAGGTCTGTCAACGAAATATTGAGCAATTTATAAAAAACTCTAATTTGCTTACAATCTGTAAAACTTCAATGGTTCCTTAAGTCATGACTAAAGCTACGATTCATGTCGCAATTGCTCTTTTATTTTATCAAAATCAGGTTCTTGTCGGGTGGCGTGAAGCCACGCAGCATCAGGGCAATAAATATGAATTTCCAGGCGGAAAAGTTGAACAGGGTGAATTGCCAGTCGAAGCATGCCGCCGCGAAGTGATTGAAGAGGTAGGCATTGATATTGAACGCTGGCATGCTTCTGATTTTATCTCACATGAATATGAAGATCTCATCGTCAATTTGCATATTTTTCATGCTTCAGTACAGCCTGCACAACTGACTGAAATCAAACAGTCCTGGCGCTGGTACAGCCGGGAAGAACTTGGACAGCTGAATTTTCCAAAAGCCAATCATTCCATGATTCAAAAGCTGCAATGGCCACAGCGCATCAAAATCTCTGAAGATCTAGATATTTTACAGAGTCTGGATCCAGAGCAAATGCTGTATTGGCGTGTGGAAGCAACGCCTGAAAGAATCATGCAATTACAGCAGTATCCGGTAGATCAGCTCTCCAGGTTAATCATTAATCTGCAACTGTGGTCACAACTGAATGAGTTGCAGCAGCAAACCATTCGCACGATTCATCTTAAACAAACGCAACTGATGGACTTGAAACAAGGCGAACTCAAATCTGGCTATCGTTATCTGGCTGCTTGCCATGATCTGCGAGCTTTAATGCATGCAGAACAGATTGGTTGTGAAGCTGCTTTACTCAGTCCGGTACTGGCAACTGCGACGCATCCAGACACAGCTGCGCTAGGCTGGGAACAATTCAAGCAAATGGCAGAGCAGGTACAGATTCCAGTTTTTGCATTAGGCGGGATGAAGGCTGAAGAACTCCATTATGCAAAAAACCAGCATGCTTATGGCATTGCCGGCATTCGCTATGTGTGAACACTTTATTTAAAAAAAGCTTTCTGCTGGTAAGTCAGTTTCCACAGGAAATGATCTTAAAGCTTTTTCAGGACCTGTTGGGCTTGCTGAATCGCTTTAGTATTTTTCTGCTGCTGAGCAGCTTTGAGTCGGACTTGCCACAGCTGTTTTTTCATGGCACTGGATTGCGCATAGCTCAGGCCACGTAAGGCAAAGGCATCGGCACGTGCCGGCTGGTTTTTACGGTTGGCAATCATGCCCAAATATAAGTACGTTTCCGGTGCCTGAGGTGCCAGACGCTGCGCCTGCATGACAGTGGATTCAGCTTGGGCAAACTGCTGCTTGGCATAGGCCTGCTGGGTTTGCTGCATTAGCTGCTTGAATGCCGGCAGATTACGACCATCATCAAACTTTTTGCTTTTCGGTTTCTGTTCAGGAATGACAATTTTCTGGCGTTTGATATCAGGCCGGTCATAAGGTGTAATCACAACGCCATCCGGTGTCTGAGCTTTCGGTTTTTCCGTCGCAGGCTTAGGCGGGATTGGCTTTTCTGGCTCAGGCATACTTTGGCAGCCCACCAGACTGAGGATGAGCAAACCAGGGAGGATTTTTCTTAACATAAACATAGACTCAATTATTGGCTATAACTTCCACTGGCGATAATACGGGTTTCACTCTCAAGATCACGTTCAATTTCTGTTTCACTTTCTTGTATATAACGACCGATATCATCCTGTTCTGCATCAGATGGGGCAGGCTCGGAGTTAATATCATAAGGTTCCGTTGCATAATGCGAGATGCCGCAGGCAGTTGCCTGATTTGGCAGGGCATGACGCGAAATCGGGATATACATGGCGCCTTCACAGCCTTGGGCTGATAAACGGCCGGTATAACGATCCAGCCAATGCCATTCGATTTCATTCGGCTGAGGTAGATTCACCGGTTTCTGGTGTAGCTGTTTCATGACATTGGTCCAAACCGGGAGCGCTCCCGAAGAACCGGTTAAGCCAGTGGCTTTGTTGTCATCCAGACCCAGCCAGACCACAGTCATATACTTACCTGAATATCCGGCAAACCATGAGTCACGAGTGTCATTGGTGGTACCGGATTTACCGGCAAGATTCAGACTGCGTGGCAAGCTGTTATACGCTGCACGGCCTGTACCATTCGACATCACCTGTTGTAAGCCATAATTCAGGGCATAAGCGGAAGCAGGGTCAATGGTCGGTTGTACACTCAGGCTATAACGATCCAGAGATCGGCCATTGGCATCTACAACAGAACGAATCGCTTTGGTTGGGTATTGAAAACCGCCTGTCGCGAAGTTGCCATAAATATTCATTACTTCCATTGGCGACATATCTACTGCACCCAAATAAATCGATGGATAAGATGGAATTTCGGAAGTGACACCAAATTTTTTCAGATGATTAATAAAAGTGGACAGGCCAAATTCCTGACCTAAACGAACGGTCGACAGGTTATAAGACTGTGATAGCGCCTGTATCATCGGAACTGTGCCATGCTCACGGCCACTATAATTTTTGGGGGTCCAGTTTTTGCCGTCACTCTTGATACTGATTGCACTGTCTTCAATCGGGCTGGCCCAATTATAACGATTGGACTCCAGTGCGGTCAGGAAAATGACCGGTTTTAATAGCGAACCGACCTGACGTCTGGCATCAACTGTACGGTTAAAACCGGTGAAATCCTGAGTCGAACCTACGGCTGCTATGAGTTCTCCATTTTCAGGATGTGAAACCAGTACTGCACCCTGTAAATCCTTCAGGCGACCCGGATTGGATTTGCTTAAACGCGCCACAGTATCTTTAAAACTGTCCTGGATTCGGGTTTGAGCCAAGGGATCTAAAGTGGTGAAAATTCGCAAACCCTGATTGGTCAGATCGGTTTCCTGATAGTCAGTACGTAATTGACGACGCACGATATCCAGAAAATCCGGGAAGCGGGCAGGACCTAAAGTCGGTTTGGAAATAACATTCAGTGGGCGTGCAATTTCTTTTTCATATTGTTCCTGAGTCAGATAGCCCATCACCAACATATTATTCAGGACGATATCACGGCGTTTTTTTGCACTTTCAGGATTGCGCCATGGGTTATACAGGCTTGGACCCTGAACCAGACCCACCAAGAACGCCTGTTGGGAAATATTCAGTTCACGTAGTGGCAAGCCAAAATAAAACTGCGATGCCAGACCATAACCATTAATAGAATAGTTGCCATTTTGGCCCAGATTTACCTCATTCAGATAAGCTTCCAGAATTTCATTCTTGTCATAATGCAATTCAATCAGCATTGCCATAAAGGCTTCATTCAATTTACGTTTTAAGGTACGTTCAGGGGTCAAATAGAAATTTTTAACCAGTTGCTGGGTCAAGGTCGAGCCGCCCTGACGTTTACCACCGGTAATATTGCTGACCACGGCACGTGCAATACCACGTGGTGAAACTCCATGATGCTCATAGAATTTACGGTCTTCAGTCGCGATCAGCGCTTCGATCAATGGTTTAGGCACTTTATTCAGCTTGATCAGCACCCGGTCTTCGTTATGCTGCGGATAGATCCCGCCAATCAATAACGGCTCTAAACGGGCTATGCCACTTGAAGACGGCTTGGTCGCGCTGACTTCTGCAATCTGTTCACCACTAAAACTGACTTTTAATATCTGTTCCGGTTCAACCCGGTCACCAAAATCAAAGCCGCGCGTATGTACATACAGGGTATTACCCGTTGTAACAAAATTGCCTGATTTAGTATAACTATCCGAGTTTTTATAACCGAGTAATTTTAATTCTTGTTGGAAATCCTGCTGGCTGACTGGGGCATTGACGTACACTTCCATCGGACGTGCGAAGACCTTGGCCGGAATATCCCAGCGTTGCCCTTCAAACTTGTCGCGTACAATATTATCTAATCTAATCAGATAGATACTGAATGCAACAAAGATAGAAATGACGATAACAGAAAAAATTAAGGCAAGAAACCCCATGCCACGTTCAGATTTCATAAATACTTATAAGATCCTGTGAAATTGTGCTAATCATGCGAAGCTTTTCGTAATTTTGCAATATTTAATCAAGAAATGCGCTTAAAATTAAAATGAAACCTCACAATTTCTCCTTAATTTAAATATATCTCAAATAATTTCATACGCATGAAGCGCTGTTATAAATTGTCATCCAGGTATTGCTTAATGTTATGATATCCAAGATTCGTAGCGGAGCGACGACACTGGTGCAAATTTCCCATAAGACCTTTCGAAATATCGGGTTAATAGGACGCCCTGATAAATCGTCGGTGGTTGAAACCTTATGCCTTATTCACGATCATCTTCTTAATTTAGGCTTACATCCAGTTTTTGATGCAGCGACAGCTGAACTTGTTCCCTATCAAAATACCCAAACCGTCAGCCGTGCCTTATTGGGTGAAGTGGTGGATCTGGTCATTGTCGTGGGTGGTGACGGTTCGCTGTTACATGCAGCACGTGCATTGGTAAAGTACAATACGCCAGTGATCGGTGTTAACCGCGGTCGTCTGGGGTTTTTAACTGACATCAAGCCGACCGAAGTGATCTTTAAGCTGGATCAGGTATTAAAGGGTGACTTTCAGACCGAGCGCCGTTTTTTACTTGAAGTCGAAATTCGCTCCAAAGGCGAAGTGATTTATGATGCGATTGCCCTGAACGATGTGGTGCTTCATTCAGGTAAATCGGTGCATATGATCGATTTTGAACTGAATATTGACGGACAATATGTCTATCGTCAGCACAGTGATGGCTTGATTGTATCTACGCCTACCGGTTCTACGGCTTATGCACTTTCTGGTGGCGGCCCGATCGTACATCCAAGTATGGATGCGATTGCCCTGGTACCCATGCATCCGCATACTTTGTCTTCACGCCCGATTGTGGTCGGTGGACACAGTGAAATTAAATTACTGATTCGTGAAAATCGCGTACTGCCGATGGTCAGTGCGGATGGACAACACAGTGTGTCTTTGAATGTTGGCGATAGCGTCCATATTCGCAAGCATCCCTTTAAACTGAATCTTCTGCATCCACCTGGCTATGACTTTTATAATGCCTGTCGAACCAAACTGGGGTGGAATCAGGACTTTGATTATTTTAAGCAGGATTAAATCATGAATATTGAACAAATGCTTGCCGTACTCAATCCTGAGATTGTTGAACGCCTAAGAACAGCAATTGAAATTGGAAAGTGGCCAAACGGTGTAGCCCTAACTCAGGAACAGCGCCAGACCTGCATGCAGGCAGTCTATGCCTGGGAAATGAAAAACCTGCCTGAAAATGAACGCAGCGGTTATATCGATCGCGGTACTAAAGAAGAAGGTGAGGAATGTGATGATGATCATCACAAGAATGAACCTGAATTCACGCCAATCCGTTTTGTCTAAGCACTGACTTCGAGTCAGTCGCTAGATATTTAAAAAGGCATTTTTCAATGAATGAATAATGCCTTTTTCTTTATATTCAAAATATTAAACCAGGTGGCGATTCGCCCATAAGGCTTGGGCTTTCTGCATCGCAGCTTCAAAACTGTCACAAATACCCATGGTATAAAGCGCAATGCCCATGGTTTCCGTAACTGCAATCTCGCCATATTCATGGCTTTGCTGACCGTCCCAGACAGCCTTAAATAGGGCCAGATTCAGTTCTTCCTCAACCGGGCTACGGTTATCAGTCAGTTTTGGCAGTTCATGCTCATACAGCTCGCCATTTTTAATACCACAGATCAAGGTTTTGGCATCCGGATTACGCTCAAATTCGCCACCTTCGCCTTTAATCACCGCACTATTTTTATAGCCCAAGCGGAAAGCCGCCTGTTGATGCGAACCCCGATAAGCCGGATGGAAAATTGCTTGCAGCGTCGCTCTGGCATTAAACGGGTTAATCAAACGGGCCAACGTATGAATCGGGGAACGTAGTCCCATGACATTACGCAGTGCAATTAAGTCCGCCAGAATGGGAGAAATCACGTCGAGCGGGATATAAGCAAAATGCTGTTGTTGTAGTCGCTGTTCAACTTCGGCATCATTTTGACAGATTGGATAGCCTAAGTAAGTCAGCACCTGTTCGGTGTAAATGCGGTTCATGGTATGGCCAGAGGCACCATGCATCACAATATTATAACCATGCTTGGCTAGCGTCAGTGCTGCCAGAATAAACCATGGATAATGCTTGCGCTTGCCAGCATAGGAAGACCAGTCCAGATCGACATCCAGTGTTTTGAAATTCAGCTGATCACGGGTTGCTTGGACAAAGCCTGCTAATTCATCGACGGATTCTTCCTTGACACGTAATAACATCAAGAAAGCACCTAACTGCACATCGAGCACTTCATTTTTCAAAATCATGCTAAAGGCTTGATAGGCTTCATCATAGTTGAGGGAGCGGGCGCCATTTTTTCCCTTGCCAATAATACGGATAAACTGGGCAAAAGGATGTTCAGCATCTTTATAAATATTTCGCTTTGTGTTCATACAGATAGATCAATCATATTCATCAAGTATTGGCATACTTTACGCTGATATTGGTATTTCACCTTCTTATTTTGCAGAATTATTATAGTTTTATAAGACTATAGTATAAGGGGTATCGTTTATTATTTAGTCAAAATTAACATTTCGGGTTAAACAAAAGTCTAAAAAGCAGTTAAAATTTCCCGTGATTATTTGTGTTTGCTTCATCTCCTGATCAATACACTGACTTCTTTTGAGGAGTTGGGTTGCTGTGATTATTAAACGTACATACACATTCTATTTTTAGTATCAGATTAATTCTTGATACATAGGCACTTTTTTGTTTCAGACAATGAAGTATTGGACACTTATTTTCTTAAATAAGTGAAAACTGAATATTGCTTCTGTTTAGAAGTATATCGCGAAGTAAGGTTATGGCTAAAAAACCAATTTATAAGTCGCTTTATTTTCAAGTGATCGTAGCCATTATTGCGGGTATCCTGGTCGGACATTTCTCGCCAAGTGGTACACAAATTATTAATGGCGCAGAACAATATGTTCCGGGTCTAGGTGAGCAACTGAAGCCACTTGGTGATGCATTTATCCGTTTAATTAAAATGATCATCGCCCCTGTGATTTTCTGTACCGTGGTCAGTGGTATTGCAGGCATGGAAAGCATGAAATCAGTGGGTAAAACTGGTGGGGTTGCTTTACTTTACTTCGAAATCGTATCCACGATTGCTTTGCTAATCGGTCTGCTGGTGATTAATATCGTCAAGCCAGGTGTAGGCATGAACGTTGATCCAGCCACTCTGGATACTGCGGGAATCTCTAAGTATGTGGCATCAGGCGAGTCACAGTCCACCATCGACTTCCTGATGAATATCATTCCAAATACGGTTGTGGGTGCATTTGCGGAAGGTGAAATCCTGCAGGTTCTGTTGTTCGCAATCATTTTTGGTTTCGCGCTGCATAAGCTGAGTGATCAAGGTAAGCCAGTCCTAAAACTCATCGACCAGATTTCACATGTCTTCTTCAATATTGTGAACATGATCATGAAACTTGCGCCAATCGGTGCATTTGGTGCCATGGCCTTTACCATTGGTAAATATGGTATTGGTTCTCTTGCCCAGTTGGCTCAACTGATCATTTGTTTCTATATCACCTGCTTGCTGTTTATTTTCATCGTATTAGGTTCCATTGCGCGTTTTGCGGGTTTCAGCATCATGAAGATGATCCGCCTGATTCGCGAAGAACTGCTGATTGTACTGGGTACTTCTTCTTCAGAATCAGTATTGCCACGTATGTTGAAAAAGCTGGAACTGGCTGGCGCTGAAAAATCAGTGGTAGGTCTGGTGATTCCAACCGGTTATTCATTTAACCTGGATGGTACGTCGATTTACTTGACTATGGCCGCGATCTTTATTGCACAAGCGACCAATACGCAACTGGATTTGTCTCATCAGATTACGCTGCTTCTGGTACTTCTGATTTCATCTAAAGGTGCGGCAGGCGTGACTGGTTCAGGCTTTATTGTTATGGCGGCAACCCTGGCTGCTGTGGGTAACATTCCTGTTGCAGGTCTGGCATTGATTCTTGGTATCGACCGCTTCATGTCTGAAGCGCGTGCCCTGACCAATCTGGTCGGTAACTCTTTGGCAACTTTAGTCGTTGCGAAATGGGTGGGTCAGTTAGATATGGACAAGCTGAACTATGCTTTAGCGAATCCTGCAGAAATTGATGAAAAAATGGCACAAGAAGGCAATAACGCTCACTAAGTTAGCGTCTGTCTTTACTGTCTAAAAGGGAAGTTTCGGCTTCCCTTTTTTATTGACTGTGAAGTTAGTAAAAAGATGAATGCCGGCACATGACAGGGAGGATGAAAGTCGATAGTCTGTGAAAAGGAAACTAAAATGATAAACAACAAGGACAATAGAATGCTTGCCTACGATGCCGATCTAGAATTATTCCGCGATAATTTTAAACGCTTTATGAATGAACATGTCGCGCCGTATTATGAACAGTGGGAACGTGAAGGCTTGATGCCGCGTTCAGTCTGGAATGCGCTCGGTGAAAATGGCTTCTTGTGCGTGGATGTACCAGAAGAATATGGCGGCTATGGCGTGCCGACCGATTATTCACTGATGCTGATCGAAGAATCTGCACGTGCCGGATACAGTGCCATTGCCACAGGTTTGTCTTGTCATTCGGATATTGCAGCTCCGTATATCCTGCACATCGGGACGGAAGAGCAGAAGAAATACTGGTTACCGAAAATGGTCACAGGTGAAGTGGTCGGTGCGATTGGCATGACCGAGCCGGGTGCCGGTTCAGATTTGCAGGCCATGCGTACCAGTGCCATCTTGCAGGATGAATATTATCTGTTGAATGGTTCAAAAACCTTTATTTCCAATGGTCAGCATGCCGACCTAGTGGTACTTGCAGTCAAAACTGATCCGCAAGCCCGTGCAAAAGGCGTTTCATTATTGCTGGTCGATACCCATCTGGAAGGCTTCAAAAAAGGAACCAATCTGGACAAAATTGGTCTGCATGCGCAGGATACTTCCGAGCTGTTCTTTGACAATGTTCAAGTGCCAAAGGACCAATTACTGGGACAGCCGGGACAGGGATTTGCTTACCTGATGCAGGAATTGCCGCGTGAGCGTACTGCTATTGCCGCAACAGCATTGGGCGCCATTCGTGGCTCTATTGATGTAACTACGCAATATGTGCAAGAGCGTCAGGCTTTTGGTCAGGCGATTGGTCAATTCCAGAATACCCGCTTTGTACTGGCGCAAGCGAAAATTGATGAACTGGCGACGGCAGCATTTTATAACCAGAATTTAGAACTTTATATGCAAGGTAAACTGGATGTTGAAACTGCAGCCGCTTTGAAAAGTTTTTCTACTGATATGCAGATGAAAATTGCCGATAACCTGCTGCAGTTATTTGGTGGCTATGGCTACATGACTGAATACCCCATTTCACGTTTCTTTATTGATGCGCGTATTCAGCGGATTTACGGCGGTACCAATGAAATCATGAAAGAGATCGTGGCGCGCAGTCTGTTGGGACGTTAATACGTTAAACAAAAAAAAGAGTCCCGAAGGACTCTTTTTTTTGGGGAGAGCTAGCCAAGATAGAGTTATTCTTCTTAAATTTTATGATTTCAAGACATTCAAACATTCATGAATGAAAATGGGTAAATCATTAGGCAGACGCGATGAAATCAGCTGATTATTGTCATTCACCAGCTCTACATCATAATAAGTTCCACCAGCATGCTGCACGCGACTCGCATGCGCACGAATACTGGTAATAATCCGATTTTTCAGTATATCTGCTTCACAGAGTAATAAAGATGCATCACATAAACTGAAGATGGTTTTCTTGGCCTGATTAAAAGCCTGAATAAACTGTAGCACCCGTATATCCCTAGACAAAGAAACTGCAGATTCACCACCAGGAATCAGTAAAGCATCAAAATCATCAATACTGATTTGTTCGATGCCCCGGTCAATCGTCACTGAGGAATAGCCATGCAGACCGTAGACCACTTTTCCTGCGTTGAGTTCAATATTGCAAATGCTATGCTGCGCTGCCCGCAAGGCTGCAACCGGCTCAAGATATTCCTGATCTTCAAAGTTATTGGTTACAAGTACAGCTATTCTTTTTGGCATGACGCACACCCCACCTCTTGTTTTAAATCAGACTAGCAGTAATGCTTTAAAAAGCGTCTCTGCTTTGTAAACAAGACGTGATTTTTTGTAAAAAACCAGCTAAATAAAGGAAAAATAACTATTTTTACCAAAATGTTGCATGCATTTTATTGTGAAATCTAACTGAGATTGAAAGGCTAACTAATCATCCTTAGGCTTAGTATTATTTTAATTTTCTTATGGTTAAAACCGCTATACAGATTAAGAAATAGTGATATTTCATCTTCATTAAAATCAGTTAAGATGGACGAGCAAGGTTTACAATTTGATAATGTAAATTAGGTGGAAAAGCTGAACTAAGTGTTACCAGATATGACTAAAAGCGATAAACGGTTAAAATCAACTGTATGTTTTTAAGACTTAATCTATCAATGACATATTGCGTAACATTTGAAAGCTCACTATTGTTATACTGAACAGATAAGGTTTATGAAGGGCGACATAACAATGATCAACGACGATCAAAACACCACGACTTCTCTTGATTTGGTAAAAATTCGTGAAGATATCGATTCTGTTGATCAGCAAATTCAGCAATTGATTAACCGTCGGGCACGTTTGGCTGAAGCTGTAGCAAAAGCAAAGTTTGCTTCAGAAGAGAATCCGCTGTTTTACCGTCCAGAACGTGAGGCTCAGGTTTTACGTAATGTCATGGAACGTAATGAAGGTCCATTGTCAGATACCACGATGGCGCGTCTGTTTCGTGAAATCATGTCGGCCTGTCTTGCGCTTGAAGCTCCGCAAAGCATTGCTTTTCTTGGGCCGATCGGAACCTACACCCATTCTGCGGTACTGAAGCACTTTGGTCATGATGCTGTGGTTCGCCCTTTACCGACTATTGATGAAGTTTTCCGTGAAGTGGAAGCGGGCAGTGCTCATTATGGCCTGGTACCGGTAGAAAACTCCTCTGAAGGCGTGGTCAACCATACGTTGGACTGTTTTAAAACGTCGAACTTGAACGTGGTTGGTGAAGTTGAATTGCCGATTCACCATCAGTTCCTGATTTCTGAAAATACCCGTAAAGACAGCATCAAACAGATTTATGCGCATCAGCAGACTTTGGCCCAATGCCGTAAGTGGCTAGATGCCCATTATCCAGGCGTAGAACGTGTAGCTTTGAGCTCCAATGCAGAAGCGGCTCGCCGTATCCGTAATGAATGGCATTCTGCCGCGATTGCCTCTGAAATTGCAGCGAGCATTTATGAGCTCGAAATCATGCATAGCAATATCGAGGACAATCCTGAAAATACTACACGCTTCCTGGTGATTGGTCGTGAAAAAGTGCCGCAAAGTGGCAATGACAAAACTTCATTATTAATCTCTGCCCATGACCGTGCCGGTGCATTGCTGGAAATTCTGGCGCCATTTGCCAAGCATAATATCAGTCTGACCAGTATTGAAACGCGTCCGGCACTTCCTGAAAAATGGGCTTATGTGTTCTTCATTGATCTGGAAGGCCATATTGAGCAGGAGCATGTCAAAGCCGCAATTGCAGAAATTAGTCCTTTGGTGAAAGAAGTCCGCGTGCTTGGTTCATATCCTGCAGCTGTGCTTTAAGTCAGCTATGTTGTGGTCAGGGCGAGGGTGCTGACCACTGTTTTATACGTAAAATTGGAAGTCTAAAATGTCGTTTGTTCCAGCCAATTCAGGCATCTCAAAATTAAAGCCATATCAACCAGGTAAGCCGATCAGTGAACTTGAGCGTGAGTTGGGTCTTACCGATATCGTAAAACTGGCTTCAAATGAAAATCCGTTAGGTTGTTCAGATAAAGTCAAAGAAGCGGTAGCTGCGGAAATTGCTGAAATTGGCCGTTATCCAGATGGTGGTGGTTATATCCTGAAAGATCAGATCAAAACCCAATTCGGTTTTGATCACAATCAGATTACCTTGGGAAATGGTTCAAACGACTTACTGGAAATGTTTGCCCGTGCATTCGTTTCTGAAAAGGATTCTGTGGTGTATAGCCAGCACGCGTTTGCTGTATATGCACTGGTCACTCAGGCAATTAATGCTGAAGCGATTGAAGTACCAGCAAAAGGCTTCTCGCATGACCTTGAAGCTATGTCAGCTGCGGTTAAAGACAACACCAAGCTGATCTTCATTGCCAATCCAAACAATCCGACAGGTACATGGTTCGAAGAAGCTGAATTTGAAAGCTTCATGCAGAAAGTGCCTGCAAATGTGATTGTTGTGCTGGACGAAGCATATGTGGAATATTTCCCGGAAAACTTCAATAGCTTGAAATTCCTGCAGCAATATCCAAATCTGATCGTTAGCCGTACTTTGTCGAAGTGCTATGGCTTGGCTGCACTGCGTGTCGGTTTTGCTCTGGCATCTGTCGAAGTGACGGATTACCTAAACCGTATCCGTCAGCCATTTAACGTCAACCATCTCGCTATGGTGGCTGCAGTGGCTGCCCTGAAAGATGAAGACTTTATCGCGCGTTCTCGTGAAGTAAATAAAGCCGGTATGTCACAACTCGAAGCAGGCTTTAAGGCTTTGGGTCTTAATTATGTGCCTTCTCGTGCTAACTTTATTCTGGTGGATGTACAGGCAGACCCAGCAGAAATCTTTAATGGTTTGCTGAAACAAGGGGTGATTGTGCGGCCGGTCGGTATTTCCAATCACATTCGTGTATCGATTGGTACTGAAGCAGAAAACGCGAAATTCTTGAGCGCGCTTGCTAAAGTATTGGGTTTAGAGGCAAAAGCTTAAACCATGTCGCAGCCACTGTTTGAGAAAGTTGCATTTATCGGGCTAGGACTGATTGGTTCAAGCTTGGCGCGTGTCATTCGAGCCGGGCATTTGGCCCATGACATTGTTGCATCGACACGTTCGCAAAAGACCTTGGAAGACGCCAAAGCTCTTGGTCTGATTTCCGAAGGTTATGCCGATCCTGTGGAAGCGGTGAAAGGTGCCGATCTGGTGGTGCTTGCATTGCCGGTACGTGCCACGCAAAAGGTGCTGGAAGCCATCAAGCCTTATTTATCTGCCGATACGATTATCACGGATGTCGGTAGTACCAAAGGCAATGTGGTCGAGGCGGCTAAAGCTGTCTTTGGTGATGCATTGCCTGAAGGTTTTGTACCGGGTCATCCGATTGCAGGTGCAGAGCACACCGGTGTACATGCAGGGAAAGTAGATCTTTTTGCCCATCACAAGGTAATTTTGACACCGCTACCAAGCAGTGCAGATTGGGCAGTGGATAAACTGACTCAACTGTGGCAAGCAGCAAAAGCGGAAGTCATTTGCATGGATGTGGACAAGCACGATGAAGTGTTGGCGCATACCAGTCATCTTCCGCATTTAATGGCGTTTAACCTGGTCGAACAGCTGGCCAAGCGTGAAGACAATCTAGATATATTTCGTTATGCAGCCGGTGGCTTCCGCGATTTTTCGCGAATAGCCGCCAGCGATCCACAAATGTGGCATGACATCTTTTTTGCCAACAAAAAAGCAGTTCTTAATGCTGTGAATGGCTTTGAACAACAGCTCGCGATTATCCGCAAATTGATTGAAGATGAAGATTCCCAAGCATTGATGGGCTTATTGGGTCATGCACAGGCAGCTCGCCAGCATTTCAACCATATGCTCGCCAAGAAACCTTTCATGGAGAAAAACAAAGTGACACAACAGTTTACTATTCAGCCGGGTACCAAATCTTTTCAGGGTAAATTTACCGTGCCAGGTGACAAATCTGTGTCACACCGTTCAATCATGTTTGGTGCCATTGCTGAAGGTACCACGCATGTGACGGGTTTCCTTGAAGGTGAAGATGCACTGGCAACTTTGCAGGCTTTTCGTGATATGGGTGTCAGCATAGAAGGTCCTAAAAATGGTGAAGTCACCATTCATGGTGTCGGTATGCATGGTCTTAAAGCACCACAGTCTGCCATTTATATGGGTAACTCAGGTACTTCAATGCGTTTGCTGTCCGGTATGCTGGCAGCGCAAAACTTTGATTCAGTGATGACAGGCGATGCCTCCCTATCTAAACGTCCAATGGAGCGTATTGCCAAGCCTTTACGTGAAATGGGTGCACAGATTCAGACCACGGGTGAGCGCGGTACACCACCTGTATCGATTACTGGAAATCAAAATTTAAAAGGTATTCAGTACGATTTGCCAATGGCCTCGGCTCAGGTGAAATCAGGTATTCTACTTGCAGGCCTATGGGCTGAAGGTGAAACTGCGGTGACCGAGCCTGAACCAACCCGCGATCATACTGAACGTATGTTGCGTGCATTTGGTTATGAGGTGAAAACTGAAGGTAACCGAATTTCACTGCAAGGTGGCGGTAAGCTGGTCGGAACCAATATTCAGGTACCATCTGATATTTCTTCTGCAGCCTTCTTTATGGTGGGTGCTGCCATTACTGAAAATTCGGATGTAACCCTTGAGGCGGTGGGCATTAACCCAACCCGTACGGGCGTGATTGAAATCCTGAAACAGATGGGTGCAGACATCAGTGTTGAAAACGAGCGCATTGCTGGCGGTGAGCCGATTGCTGACATTCATATTCGTGGTACACGTACCCTGAAAGGCATTCATATGCCTGAAGATCAGGTACCATTGGCGATTGATGAATTTCCAGCACTGTTTATAGCCGCTGCGTGTGCCGAAGGTCAGACGATTTTGACCGGTGCGGCCGAGCTTCGCGTGAAAGAATCAGATCGTATTCAAGTGATGGCCGACGGCCTGCAAACCCTGGGCATTGACTGTACCCCAACTGTAGACGGTATTATTATTGAAGGGAAAGGCAAATCAGGTGACTGGTCGCCAATCTTTACGGGTGGCGAAATCGAATCGCATCATGATCACCGTATTGCAATGAGTTTTTCGATTGCCGGTTTACGCAATTCGGAGCAGATCAAGATTGTCGGTACTGAAACGGTAGCCACCAGTTTCCCGACTTTCACAGAACTGACCTCAATTGCAGGATTACCTATTCAAGTTTCAGAATAATTTTTAAAATTATGTGAAACAGCCAAGCTTTTGCTTGGCTGTTTTGTTTATATTGCTTATGCTAAACCCATATAAGAAAAAAGCCATTTGGAAGTAGCGATGCGAAAATTAAAATTCATGGCCCATACCCAAAGTCAGCAACCACGGGATGGTCAAGAAACCCAGGAATATGTAGCACACTTACTTGCTGAGGAATTAGGCAAATACGGGTTTCAGACCTTAAACCAAAGTGGCGCTCAGGTCGCTGTTAGTGTGGATGAACATGCGCTGCCTTTATCTGTAAGTTGCGAAACCAGAGATGAAGAGGGCCATCTGATCTGTGAAATCGCATCATATCCTGAAGAAGAGCAGGACTGGCTGGATCGTATAACCGAAAGAAGTTTGCTTAATCAGCTTGCGCAGGCAGTAGAAGCTTCTCTAAAAGAGCAGGAAAGCTTTAGCGAGTTTGAGTGGAAAAATTAGGGACTGTTAATATTTCATCATAGCAATCAGATAAAGTGGAAGCAAAAGCAGAACTTGAAAATCCTGCTTTTGCTTGTCATAACATGTTGCAATACCTTAACGCTGTTCCACTCTTGCAAATATATTTTTAGCTAAATGACTGACTTTATATCAATACCAGTTCATAAGTATAGTGCTGGATTTTGAATTATATTTTTGGGAATATCCGCCTGAATTTGGTTTTCCTTTATTTTTCTCTGCATGATTCAAAATCCTGGCTTTTATCCCCATACAATATCTTTGTTCCAGTTAAGTTCTACTGATTAATCAAATCAGATACCACTTCACAGCCCGAATTTTACTCTCATCCATGATAAATCCAAGCTGTTTTCTATGCGACTGACTTGCTAAGTGTATTTAGAACTATTTCGACTTATACCTTGTGAAATCGATTGAACCTTAATTCCTATCGTATATTGATGTGCCTAGACATGGCTGGCATGAGTGTAGTTTCATTCAATAACAATTTAAATATATTTAATAACTTACTAACCTTAAATTTTCGATTAAATTTCTTGAACATAGAGTCTGATTTGCCGAATGTTTTGGGTAAACCCAGTCAAAGGGGATGGAGTCGAATTTAATAGAAAATAGCTCCAATAAAAATTCTTAAATTATGTTCGAGCTAAATATCAAAATTATAAAAAATAGTTTTTAGCTTTGAGTAAAGCTGATCCTTCAGTAGTAAGAGACAAAACTTTGCGAGCAAGGACTGAAGTTTGGAGATTAGATTCCACTTTATCTTTATTTTTTAAGCAGCAAATTTCACCATACTCTAATCAATTTATAAAACCATAATAAATATAATAATAGGCGTAAGTATGAACATCAAAACAGTTCCATCGGCTCTTGTACTCGCCGTCGTTAGCCTCATGCTAACTGGATGTGGTGGATCTAAATCTTTACCCATCGTAACTTCTCAGCCAATTGACAATGATCTAGATAATGGTAATGGTGCAACACCAACACCAACACCAACACCAACACCAACACCTTACACTTATGCTAAATCCAAGTTTGATGTTGTTGATACTGCGAAAGGTAGTAATAAGATAGCAATTGGTGTAGCGGATACAGGTGTTCAGAAAAATACTTACTTGCAGGATTCTGTAGAGAAAGTATTGAAATACATTAATGATTATCAGGCGGGTACTTTCACGGTTGAAGATTTAACGAATGCAGGCATCTCTGTACAAGACATAGGCCCTGGTTTGCATGGGACATTGGTTGCTCAAATCATAGCAGGCAAAATTCCTGCTCAACCTAATTTTATGGAAAAGGCCATGACAGAAGGATTGGCCAAAGATATTTCCCAAATATATGGCATTCAGTCTGCTGATCGTGAATTGGGATATGCAACAACTGCAGGCCATCTTCAGGCAATGAATGACCTGAATGAAAAATATGCTGTGAAGCTATTCAATGCTTCTTTTGCGACCATGTTTGCATCTGGTGATTATAAACAGCGTCTGGTTGATTATACTGCCGAACTGGCGAAGAGAGATGCTCTGGTGGTATTTGCTACAGGTAATGACGGGTTTGCCAATCCCTCTGTTGAATCACTGCTTCCAGTGGGCAATAAAGCTGTTGAAAAAGGCGTGATAAGTGTGACGGGTGTGGATGAAACAGGTCAAAAACTTTTCCGTAATGCCGATGGTAAAGGAGCGAATGCTTGTGGAGATTCTGCTCGCTGGTGCTTGGTTGCGGATTTCAGATTTGGCCTGCTTTATAGCAATAAAGTCCATGGTTTGGTCTATTTTTCAGGTACTTCGGCTGCTGCACCTCAAGTGACTACGACTGCTGCCTTGGTATGGTCTAAGTATCCCTGGTTGACAGCTGATCAAGTACGTCAAACCTTGCTGACTACTGCCCAGTATCTAGACGATGGTTCAGGCACAAACAAGCTGTATAATAGTACCTTTGGATGGGGGTATTTAGATCTTGAAGGCGCCCTGAAAGGTGTCAAATTATTCAGCAAAGAGTTTGGTGATGCTTTTGATGCCAATGTTATGGGTATGAGTGTTTTCTCGAATAATATTGGGGGTGATGCGGGGCTGATCAAAAATGGTAACGGTACTTTAGTTCTGTCAGGGAAAAATACCTACACAGGCTCCACCAGTGTGAATAAGGGCAAACTGCGTATCACTGGCTCAATTACAAGTCCTGTAGCGGTGATTAAGAGTGGTGTGCTTTCAGGTAATGGCTCTGTGGGTGCTGTGACCAATAGTGGTCGTGTTTCTACTGCTGATGGTCGTCTGACCGTAAACGGTAATTATACCCAAGATGAATCAGGTACATTGCACTACGATTTGCATCATTACCTGACCATTAAAGGCAATGCTGCACTTGCAGGTTCGCTTGAAGTGTCTGCTGCAAACCGTGAAATCCTGACCAAAGGCGAGCATACGGTTTTGACCGCCAATAAGGTGACAGGGGAGTTTACTCAGTACAAGTCAATTTCTCCATTCTTGACGGTAAAAGGCTTGGAGCATCAATCCAACAAGGTCACTGTCAATGTGGATTATGCGAATACTGTAGCTGCGGGTACGGTATCAAGCGGTATCTCTGAGGTTTCCGGTGAGCTTCTGAACGAATTGATGAATAAGGCGAATACCCAAGCCTTAAATGGTGAGGTAACTGATCTGACCAAGTATGTCGGCACAATCCAGTCTGTTGCGACCAGAGAAGCAGCGCAAGCCATTCTGAACTCTAATTCAGGGGCGATTTTTGTTGAAACTCCATCGGTGTTGCTGCGTAATGATTCTCTGGTGAATGCTCAAATTGCACAGCGTTCTTACCAGTTGTTGTCTAATAGTCAGGGTGGGCTTTGGTTGAATGGTTCTTACCTGAGCAATAAAAATTCTGCGAGTGGATGGGATGATGTTGAATCTAAGGTTAGCACTGTTTCTGTGGGTGCTGATGCAATGGTTTCAGATCGCTTGGCGATGGGGGCTTATGTTAGTCAGTATCAGGATAAATCAGACTTTGATAATACCAATGCGACTGCTGAAACTGATGTGACCAACTTGGGTGCTTACCTGAAATGGCAAGCAACTGACAGTATATATCTGGCGGGAAATATGCAGTTTGGCATGGGTGATGTAGAGTTTAAACGCTTCATTACCGATGGTGAAATCACTGAGGAATCACGTTCAAAAGCAGATTTAACCAAATACGGTGTATATGGTGAGATCGGTTATGATTACCTTGCTGATAAGCTGAATGTTAGCCCTTACCTTGCGCTTAGTTACAACACTGTTGACCTCGATGGGGTAACAGAAGCAAATGCAATGGGTGTATCAGTCAGTGATGTTGCTGTAGCTGAAACCAAAGCTCATGTAGGGGTTCGCTTGGATTACAAGTTAACGCCAAGTGTGGTTTTAACTGGCTATGGTGAATATGCAAATGCTTTCAACCGTGATTATGACAAAGTGGCGCTTTTAATGAATGTGGATCGTGCGACCAGTGTTGATTTTACACCTCCAAGTTTTGAAAAAAATTACTTCCTGTACGGTGTGGGCTTTAACTATCAAGGTGGTCAAAACTGGAATATCTTTGGTGATGCCAATGGTAATGCGCTTGATTCAGGTGACTACCAGTTACAACTTGGCTTGAAGTACAGCTTTTAAATCATATGGATAAAAAAGATCCTATTCAGGAATCTTTGATTCCTTAAGGATTAATAACGATAAAGGTTTTATTATTATGCAGCTTCTGCTAAGGCGGATTTTAAACACTTTTGTGAATCGTTTTCTATGTAGCGTTGATACGATCAATCAGTTCATTCCTATTCATAACTCCCCTAAAAATCGCCCTCAACTCAAAAGTGAACGTCTTATACTAAGCTGTTTTCA
>NZ_JAGFXZ010000034.1 GCF_019038395.1 Acinetobacter sp. BY419 | reverse complement strand
AATTTTCTGACAAATATTTCTCAAATAAACTTCGAGTAATTTCTACCATCAATCAATGAAAATAATTTCGATCAATCAACCGGTAAAAATCCACACAAGTTGTTCTTCATAAGCTCTTAATGATCTTTCCAACACTTCGTCAGCGCTAGAAGCCGGACTTCGATATACTTAACAACTCAGCACTTCGTGCTTCGTTCGTTTCCGTCTATCTCGTCGGTATGGGCTCATTATAGGGCAATTTCTTACACGTGCAAGCGCTTTTAACTCACAAGAATCACGACTGTTTTATTTTTATGCACCAAATTGGTTCAATTTTATGCGAAACATCACATAAGTACATATTTTTAAAACAGAAATATATAATAAATATTTCTGTTTTATTCTATGCCTAGTTTTTTAAAACTGGTGCTTTAATGCTCACACTGTTGATTTTCACAGGGTTTACCGGCACATTTTGATGCATTCCATAGTTTCGAGTCGGCACTTTAGCAATTTGATCGACGATATCCATGCCTTTAGTAACCTTTCCGAATACTGCATAGCCTGCATTTCGGGCAGAACGATCCAGAAAGGCGTTATCGACCAGGTTCACAAAGAATTGTGCTCGTGCAGAGTCGGGCTGATTGGTGCGGGCCATGGCTAAAGTACCGCGTTTATTTTGCAGGCCATTCGACGATTCGTTTTTAATCGGCGCTTTAGTATTGGGTTTTTCCTGCATGTTTATATCAAAGCCCCCACCCTGCACCATAAAGCCTGGAATAACCCGGTGAAAGATCGTGCCGTTATAGAAGTTGCTTTTGACGTAGTCTTCGAAGTTCTTTGCCGAGATGGGGGCTTTGTCATTGAAGAGTTCAATTTCGATATTTCCGGCTGAAGTCTTCATCTCAATAAGAGTATTGGCAGCAAAGCTTGGTAGACTGACCGCAGTAAGGGCGATGACATATAATGATTTCTTTAACATTTGTTAACTCATCTACTTATAAGTAATGGTTGTGAATGGCTATATATTAATCTTTTATAACTCATAATGCAGTGACCTGCCGACTAAAGACAAGAGAATAAGAATGAAACATGCATTATTACAGGAGCAAAATATCCACCAGTTTCCACCTTGGCATTTGCAGGGTGAGGGTTTTATTCTGAATTATTGGTTGACCCCGAGTTTTATTGAGCAAGCAAAACAGTTCCGTATTGCCCCTTCTCCACTAGGTCGTATGATTCAAGTCTTATTGGTGCGTTATCACACTTCACCGATTGGCCCCTATGATGAGTTACTGATCCTGGATCATCCTTTAATTAGTAAACGATACCTCAGCTCGATTCCTAAAATTTATGTGTCTACCCATGAGTCAGTGATACACGGCCAGCATTTATGGGGCATCCCCAAACAACATGCACAATTTGAATGGCAGGAAAAGGATCAGGAAGTCCTGTGTCAGGTGCGGCATCAGAACCAGCAGATGACTATTCGGCTAAAGAAAACCAAATCTGCACGCAAGTTCTATATTAATAGTCATCATATTCCAGCCTCTATGCTCAAGATTCAGCAAGCCTGGAAAGGTCAGCGTTTTCAGTTTAGTCCCCAGTTTCGTGGTCACCTCTCCACACTCTCACAAGTAGAGTGGCAAGATGCCGAAGATATATTTCCCGACTTTTCCAAAGCCAAATTACTGCAAAGCTTTTATGTACCCAAATTCAACCTGATCTTTCCTGAAGCACAGATCAGCAGCAAGGCATAACCACACATTTAAATTTAGCTATAAAAAAGGTGTTTCATGAGAAACACCTTTTTGCATTCATGCTTTGAATGTGTATGCCTGGATTTAACTATTTTTGTCCCAGAATTTGCGGAAATTCCTGCTGATCTCTATCACATATTTTTTGGCACGACGGGAAATAGGCGTCAGGTTGATAAAACCATGTGCCTGATCGGTATATTCATCATAATGAACACTCACACCATTCTGACGTAATTTGTGCGCATAGATTGAACCCTCATCATGCAGGACATCATGCCGCGCGGTAATCACATAACTTGGCGGCAAGTTCCGCAATTCACCATAGGTCGGTGAAATCAGCGGATCATCCAGTTTCATCTGATGGGTTTCAGCATACATTAAGGTTACCAGATCAATATCCTGCTCTGAGAGCACCAGTCTATCTTTATAGGCATAAAAAGATGGATGACGACTTTTAAAGTCGACCGCCGGGTAAAGCAGAAGCTGGGCACGTGCTGCATAAGATTTGCCTGCGCTGCGCTGCGCCACCACGGTAGCCAGATTTCCGCCGGCACTGTCCCCTGCCACGGCAATACGGTTTTTATAAACTTTTAGCTGCTTGCTATGCTGATGTGCCCAGGCCAGGGCATCTTCACAGACCTTTACCATCTGCAAGGGACTAAATTCTGGAGTCAGTGGATAAGCTACGCTCAGCACCTGCACTTTGGCGTGCACTGCCAGCAACCGGCAGAATTCATCATGGGTGTCCAGCCCGCCAACCATAAATGCGCCCCCGTGATAAAAAATTACCATCGGCAACTTCTTTTGCGGTGCAGGATGATAATGTCGCGCAAAGATGCTGCCACTTTGTAAAGGCAGGCGCAGCTCTTCTACAACTTTGATACTAGTCGGCTTAGCCCGGATGGCTTTCATGCGTGCATCAAACAATGTGCGTGAATGTACAACATCTTCACTGATAAAACTGCTATTTCCCTGTTTTATCTGGATGGCCATCAGGCATTTGACCAAAGGGTCTAAATCAGGATAGAGATAAGGATAATCCAAGGCCTTAGCTAAGGCTTCTTGTGCAATGCTGGGTATGCGATCTAGCATACGGGCTGCAGTCCCCTGTCCTTTTTCCATCACACTTTTTAGAACTGGATGATTCACAGTCATTATTTTCAGTCCTTATTCTCTTAATTCTTCATAGTTTCTACACGATTAGCGTTTCAGTGACCATATTCTTATATAAGTCTTAATATCTATGTACACATAGCTTCTGCGCGATACGTTACCCTGATTTATAGAAGATGTCATTGACCGGTTAAAGGTTATTTTTGACGTACTTTTGCGTGATTAAGTATATTTTTTATTACAAATCGGGAGGATGCCTATGACTATTAAAATTATAGCTTTGTCTTTGGCGACTGCATTTTTAGCTGTAGGCTGCGTCGCATTTCCTGAAGATGGCGGCTATTATGACGGCGGTTATGATCAGCGTTACGACCGTCGTTATGAACAAGATCGTCGCTATGACCGGCAACGCTGGGAATATGAACAGCAGCAGCGCAAACGCATTGAACAGGATCGACGTAAACAGGAATTACAGCGTCGTGATTGGGAACAGGACCGTAAAAGACAGTTAGAGCAGGATCGACGGAAAAACCAGATGGAACGGCAACGCCATGAACAGCAGCGTAAAAATCTCATGACGCAACGGCAAAAACAGGCAGATACAGATCGTAATAAGCGTCGTCAGGAGCTGGAACGTAAACGTGCAACAGATCAGCGCACTAAAAAAGTCCAGCAAAATCGTTCCTCCAATTCACGCTGGAATGACAACCAACGCCAGCAGGAGCAACGTTCACGTGACCGTCGTGATTAGGACGTGAATCGCTCTATCCATTAAAAGCATGGATGGGACTAATATCAGGCGATTAAGGTGTTTATTTTTAAATGCCTTAATTTTTGTCATTGAGAAATACTATTTTTCTAACTTAAATTAGATACTTGTAATCTTTTTGCTACTTTTGTCTGGAAAAATGAGAAATGGAATTTCCCAAGAAAATCATCTTAGGGAACAATCCCCCTCACCAAAAAACTGGTTTGCTATCGTGCATTTTTTAATATTTCGCAGAAACTATTATTTTTTAATTTAGTTGTGGCTCAGACAGTTGTGGATGACATTGCCACGTATCTCATATCCTCATGAATTAGAATAATAAAGATCAGTCAATGTCTTATCTCATCTCCGTTACAGATTGAGCTTTTTTAATGGGAAAAGATATCTTCCAGATAAACAAAACCCCTAAAGAAAAGCCCTTTAGGGGTTTTGTAGAGGGTTATGTTAAACGAACTTCCACTTCGCTTATGCTTCTCAGCAATTCAACCAGAACGTCCTGTTCTCTATATAAATTATCCTATAGCATCAAAGTTCTAGCATGAAGACGACATTCACGCCCCAAGCTGTAAGTTTTATCTTACACAAGACTAAAATATAGCGGATTAATGAAAGCAAACCCCAAAAAGCAAATTTTGGGCAAAAAAAAGGCTTATCTAGAGAATAGGATAAGCCACGAAAACACATTCAAAATAAGAAGAAACTACAGCGATAGAATCTAAAATTGATAATACAGAGTTGCTTATTTTTTGTGTAATACTTTATTAGTCAAATATTAATCGTTTTTTTGTCTAATAAATAAACAGACAAAAAAAGCTGAGTTTGGGGGGATACTCAGCTTGAAAAAAAGTAACTTTAAGTTAGGGTAACAGCGACCCGGTTCGGCTATCTCCTCTGAACAAGGCCACTGTTAATAGAAGTATGATGCAACTTTTTTATCGACGTTTAAAATAGATTAAAGTTATAAATTTGATTTAAAAATACGATTACTGGTTTTTTCACTTTAATATTCATTGGATTTTTTTTGTTCGAGTTCTGATAAATACAACATATTTACATCATGATACTAGTCTTATGCCAATACAGACTAGTCGTATTTTTGAACTTATCCCTCTAAGTTTTGTACACAATTATGAAATCTTCTCCCTCCAGTATTCAGGATTTTGCATAAATCTTAAAATTTATCTTGGCTTATGCTTGAATTTCTGGCCCCTGCCCCGATTTCTTTAGGTAATCAACAATTTCAACCTTGGAAGTTCAGTCTTAATACAATGAACACTGAGGTCCAAGGACTGTAGACTGTACATGTTTAAGAACCCATTTAAACGGAGTAAATCAATGGCGACTGAGCAAAATGAGCAAGCTCAAGAACTTGAGCAAGAGCAAGCAGAACAAGATCTAGCGCAAACTCAGGCTGAATCCGAGCAGGCAGAAGTTTCTGTTGAGTCTTTACAAGAGATAATTGCCCAGCTTGAAGGTGACTTAAAGCTCGAGAAAGCGCGTACGGCCAATGCAGTCTATGAAGCACAGAAAAGTGTGGAACGCATTCAGCGTGAATCTCAAAAACATAAAGATACGGTATTAGAAAAATTCGCCAAAGAGCTTTTGGATACTGTTGACAATCTTGAGCGCGCAATTATTGCCGCGAATGAAGAAGAGTCTGCTTTGCTTGAGGGTGTAAAACTTACCCTGAAGTCATTGCTCACTACACTGGAAAAATTTGGTGTAGTGGTCGTAGATACCAGTAACGGATTTAATGCCGAGTTTCATCAGGCGGTAGGCATTGATGCAAATGTCAAAGCAAATGAAATTGGTACTGTTTTACAAAAAGGCTATACGTTAAACAGTCGCTTATTGCGTCCTGCAATGGTGATGGTTGGCGCTTAAGCTGAATAAATTAGGGAGTTTGTACATTTTTTTCAAAAATGTTACTTGAAAAAAAAAGAATGACTCTCATATCAGATAACAAGTGGAAATCACAAGAAAATTTTTGAGGAAACATCCAAATGGCTAAAATTATTGGTATTGACTTAGGTACTACCAACTCATGTGTTGCAGTACTTGAAGGCGACAAAGTTAAAGTAATCGAAAATGCTGAAGGCACACGTACAACGCCATCTATTATTGCCTATAAAGATGGCGAGATTCTTGTGGGTCAATCTGCAAAGCGTCAGGCAGTAACTAACCCGAAAAACACATTATTCGCGATCAAACGTTTGATCGGTCGTCGCTATGAAGACCAAGCGGTACAAAAAGATATTGGTCTGGTTCCTTATAAGATCATCAAAGCTGACAATGGTGATGCCTGGGTTGAGGTCAATGACAAAAAACTTGCGCCACAACAGGTTTCTGCCGAAATCTTGAAAAAGATGAAGAAAACTGCTGAAGATTACCTAGGCGAAACAGTGACTGAAGCAGTCATTACTGTTCCTGCTTACTTCAACGATGCACAGCGTCAGGCAACCAAGGATGCAGGTCGAATTGCCGGTCTAGAAGTTAAACGTATCATCAACGAACCAACGGCTGCGGCACTTGCTTTCGGTATGGACAAGAAAGAAGGCGATCGTAAAATCGCAGTTTACGACTTGGGTGGGGGTACTTTTGACGTATCAATCATTGAAATCGCAGACTTGGATGGCGACCAGCAAATTGAAGTGTTATCTACCAATGGTGATACATTCCTGGGTGGTGAAGACTTCGATAACGCGTTAATCGAGTATCTGGTTGCAGAGTTCAAGAAAGAACAGAACTTTAACCTGAAACAAGATCCGCTTGCGTTGCAACGTTTAAAAGAAGCAGCAGAAAAAGCGAAGATTGAACTTTCTTCTTCTAACGCGACTGAAATCAACCTTCCATACATCACGGCGGATGCGACTGGTCCTAAACACTTGGTGATCAACGTTACCCGTGCAAAACTTGAAGGTTTAGTGGCTGATCTTGTGGCTCGTACTATTGAACCATGTAAGATTGCACTTAAAGATGCAGGTCTTTCGACTTCTGACATCTCTGATGTAATCCTGGTGGGTGGTCAATCACGTATGCCACTTGTACAACAAAAAGTACAGGAATTCTTCGGTAAAGAGCCACGTAAAGACGTGAACCCTGACGAAGCAGTAGCAATTGGTGCAGCGATTCAAGGTGCAGTATTGTCTGGTGACAAAACTGACGTACTCCTGCTTGATGTAACCCCACTTACCCTTGGTATTGAAACCATGGGTGGTGTATTGACTGCAATCATCGAGAAAAACACCACGATTCCTGCGAAGAAATCTCAAGTGTTCTCTACTGCTGCAGACAACCAGCCTGCTGTAGACATTTCTGTTTACCAAGGTGAACGTAAAATGGCGCAGCAAAACAAATTGTTGGGTAACTTCCAGTTAGGCGATATTCCACCTGCTCCACGTGGCGTACCGCAAATTGAAGTATCTTTCGACATCAATGCTGATGGTATTTTGAAAGTGTCTGCAAAAGACAAGAGTACTGGTAAAGAGCAATCGATCCAGATCAAGGCAAACTCAGGTTTGTCAGATGCGGAAATCGAAGCGATGATCAAAGATGCTGAAGCCAATGCTGAAGAAGACCGTAAGTTCGAAGAGCTTGCGAAAGCACGTAATGAAGCAGATGCGTTAATTTCTTCTGCTCAAAAAGCGGTGAAAGATCTTGGTGAACAAGTGACTGCGGATGAGAAAACTGCGGTTGAAACTGCGGTTTCTGAACTTGAAGCTTCAACTAAAGAAAATGATGCTGAAGTGATTAAATCTAAAACTGAAGCATTGCAAAACATCATCATGCCAATTACACAACGTGCATATGAAGCAGCTCAAGGCCAAGGCGGTGCACAAGGCTTCGACCCGAATGCATTCCAAGGTGGCGAAGGCCAAGCTCAAAAAGCGGACGACGGCGTTGTAGATGCTGAGTTCACTGAAGTGAAAGATGACAAAAAATAATTTGTCGCTTTAACTGAAAAAACCGCGCGAAAGCGCGGTTTTTTTATGGCTCAATTTGAAGGAATAAAATAAAAATTACTAAAAGTGGATCGTATTTTCAGGTAAAGCTGTTTAAGTTACATCCAACATAAAAATATCCCGAACCCATGAAAATTCTGATTTTACTGACTTTGTTCAGTAGCTTGAGCCTGACAGCATGTGCCGTACCCGTTTCATCTCGTCCCTCTCAAGTGACTTCAATGCAATCTACTCAAGCCATTGCCAGATTATTTGATCAGGCTCAAAGCTCTGGGGTTTTATTGATTCAACGTGGTCAAGATCTACAGGTCTATGGCAATGATGTGAGTCGTGTAACTAGGGAATATGTTCCTGCCTCTACCTTTAAAATGCTCAATGCCCTGATTGGCCTGCAGCATGGTAAAACTACCACTGATGAAGTATTTAAATGGGATGGCAAGAAACGCAGCTTTGCAGCCTGGGAAAAAGATATGACCCTAGCCGAGGCCATGCAAGCTTCTGCTGTACCGGTCTATCAGGAACTGGCGCGTCGTATTGGTCTGCAACTGATGCAACAGGAAGTACAGCGCATTCGTTTCGGAAATCAGCAGATTGGTCAGCAGGTCGATAACTTCTGGCTGGTCGGCCCTTTGAAAATCACCCCGAAACAGGAAGTCGAATTTGCCTCTGCTCTCGCCCGAGAGCAACTTGCCTTTGATCCTCGGGTGCAGCAGCAAGTTAAAGCCATGTTACTGTTACAGGAACGCCAGGCTTATCGACTCTATGCCAAATCCGGTTGGGGCATGGATGTGGAGCCGCAAGTTGGTTGGCTCACCGGTTGGATCGAAACGCCACAGGCCGAGATCGTGGCATTTTCACTCAATATGCAGATGCAACGTAATATGGATCCGGCGATTCGCCTTGAAATTTTACAGCAGGCCTTGGCCGAATTGGGGCTTTATCCAGAAGCTGAAGGATGACGTAAATAAGCATGGGAAAAGCACTAAATTTGAGCTATATTTCTAAAAAATAAACATTTAAATAACAAATATGCGTCTTCTGCTCTGTCTGCTGGTGGTGGGATTCATCATCTCTGCTTATGTGTATATGCAGACTAAAACTCATCCACAACTGCGCTATAACTCACTGGCTGATCGCTTGACTCATCCTTTCGATAGTCGTTTGCGTTTCCAGATTGATCAGGTCGATTCAGGCTTTGGATTGAGTAAAGATCAAGTGATTCAACTGAGTAAGGAAGCAATCGAGATCTGGCATCAGGGCAGCAATCGTGATGATTTGATGGTCTATGATGAAAATGCCAAGCTGAGTATTCATCTGATTTATGATCATCGACAGCAAGAATATGATGCCTTAAAGAAAGTCGAAAAACAGTTACGGGCAGATGAAGCCAGATATCAACGTCAGGTCAACAATCTGGAGGCCTCTCATCAGCATCTGGAAAGTCAGCAGCAACGCCTGATCCAACAAAGAAATCAGCTCAATAATGAATTCCATATCTTGCAGCAACGACGTCGTCAGCCAAACTTATCCGCATATGAGCGCGAACAGATTGAAGATGAAGTCTTGGCTTTACAGCGTAAATCGGAAAATTTTCAACGGGAACTTCAGTATCTTCAGGAACAGCAAAGTTCCTTTAATATGAATGTATCCATGCATCAACATGGTCTTGAAAACCATCAGCAGAATATCATTCAAGCACAACAGCGTTTTCCTGCCCGCGAATTTCATAAAGGCGTCTTTATGGGGGATCAAATTCATGTCTATCAGTTTGATGCAGAAGATGATCTGCGTCTGACCTTGGCACATGAACTGGGACATGCTTTGGGTCTATATCACCACAATGACCCGGAAGCACTGATGTATCCGGTACTGGGCAAACAGAATCTGCAACAGTTCCAGCTACGACCTGCAGACAAAACCCTGCTATATAAGCGTTAGCTAATTAGTTTGAATCCCCTAGTTAATTTAAGTGTATAAGTATTATAAAAAAGACTCCATTCTGATTTCATGTTATTGTGAACGGCTACATTGTTAAGGCCATCTTTGGAGATTCGTGTGAGTTACTACCATATTATAATTGAAGTAAATGACCACATTAGTACGATTGATGAAACCCGTGATATCGAGATCTTTGATATCGAGGATATTCAGCCACATCTTCATGCGATTTTATTGCCTTATTTCAATGAACAACTGATTGAACTGGACGATGAAAATATAGAATATAAAGATATTTTACATCTGGAAATCAAACAGACCCTGTTGCCGATCAATGACCTGATCGAAGAAGAACAGCGCCTGTTGCCAAGTGATACCGATATCACCATTAGCGCCTATGAAATTTTTAATAATCGCGATCTGAGCCAGGATGTCACCACCGTGATCTTTGACCTGCTCGAAGCAGTAAAACTGGAAAGCTAAATCCTCTACAGAGAGGTAGAGCCATAAAAAAAGTCCTCATTAAGAGGACTTTTGTTATGGCTAGATTTAGATCGAAAATGAAGATCCACAACCACAGGTCGTGGTCGCATTCGGGTTTTGTACCACGAAACGCGAACCTTCCAGACCTTCTAAATAATCTACAACCGAACCGACCAGATATTGATAACTCAGTGAATCGACCAGGACTTTAACATCGCCATTAGCAAATTCTGCATCATCTTCATTCTGGCTTTCGGCAAAATTAAAGCCATAAGAGAAACCTGAACAGCCGCCGCCGGTCACATAGACGCGGAGCATTAAGTCTTGGTTACCTTCACTGTCACGCAACTGGCGTACTTTATTTGCGGCATTGTCGGTGAGCACAAGCGCTTGGGCATTCATGGCGGATTCCTCTGTTGAATGGAATGTCTTTAAAAAGAAAAGACCATATTTAAGTATAGCACACTCAATATATGGTCAGTCTGTACAGATTAAAAGTCAAATCAGAGTAATTTTATCAAGATTATTTGTAGTTCTCATCCTGTAGCGCACATTCAAAGTTTTGCGGATTCTGTTTGCAGCGGAATTGCCACAGCAGTTTCATCATGCGTTTGTCATAAACACCACGTTTGGTCAGGTCGATTCTGGAATCCCGCATCATTTTTTGATAACCCGGTTTATCTGCTGTAGGAATATCCATCCAGTATTTCGATGGAATATCCGTTTTCATTTTCCCTAAAATGCCAAAGGCACGCGGTAACTGGCTCTTGACCCATTCACGCGATTTTTGCCCATAACCTGCGGGGAATTTCTCTGGGCGGATAATGATATTACCAGTGACCTGCAACACCGGATAATTCACAATCGCGCCTTTGCTGCCCAAACCCTTGTGTAATTCTAAAGGCTTAAATGCTGCGGCCGGTGCTCCGATAATATCTACCTGACCATTATTAAACATACTGGCAAAATTGCTGATCTCGGCACTCACTGCTTGTGCACCCACCTGCTGTACCATGATTTTCTGTGCTTCGTCATGACTCAGTACCGCAATTTTCTTGCCTGCTGCTTTGGCAACAGTATTGATACTGCGGTCATTCACCAGCAGATAGGCATCACCTATTGGAATCACCCCAGCAATTTCATATTTGCCTTGCAGCATATGTTTGGCGAAGGTTGGACTGGCCAAGCCCTGCATGACTTTCACCGCCAGATTCAGATCGGTAATTGCCCCGATCGCATCCAGCGAACCGGTAAACTTGTTAAATTGGCGGCCGCGCATTCCGGTAACACTAATCCCGTCACATTTCCCGGCTTTAAAATCTTCAGCCACCACTGCCTCATTGGTATTCACCCGCAGCTCGATATCTGCACCCCAGTTTTTGGCCGCCAGCTGATAGTCTTTCATCACGCTATAGACATCGCCATTCTTGCCCACCAGGTCAAATACACAGACCACCTGTTTCGCCTGAGCCAAGCCTGAAACAGCCAGGGTCGCCGCACCCAATGCCAGTACTTTCCATCCTCTATGCATCATTCTCACTTCCTTATTACTTGTTTTTGTTATTGCAGTTTTAGTCACATAGGATTGTTTTTTATATAAAACATGCGAATTTAATAGCTGAATCAAGCTTAAGCCATTTTATTCATTGCACAATGGCAGATCTGACTGGCTTCAAGCATAAAAAAAGCCTAGATAAATCTAAGCTTTTTTCTTTAAAAATCAAATTACTCGCCAGAAATTGAACATTCAAAGTTGGCTTTATCGACAGAACAGCGTGCACGTTTTAATACTGACATCATACTGGCATCATAGATTCCGCGTTTGGTCATATCCATCCGGCCATCACGTAACATTTTCTGATACTTGGTTTTATCTTCAGCGCTCAGACTCATTTTATATTTCGGCGGAATACCTGCTTCCAGACGGTTGATCATGGCCATGCTCTTTGGCAGGTTTTTGATAAACCAGTCACGCGACTTCTGTCCAAAACCTGCCGGGAATTTTTCCGGACGGATCACAAAGTCAGAAGTGACATGCAGTACCGGGAAATTAAACATCGCGCCGTTATTGCTCAGGCCTTTAGAGATTTCTAGCGGCTTATAAGCATAGGCAGGTGCACCGACCATATCTACCTGACCATTGTTAAACTTGGCCACAAAGTTGGAAACATCAGAAATCACTGCCTGCGCACCGACGCGCTGTACCATGATTTTCTGGGCATCGTCATAACCCAGTACCGCGAATTTTTTACCTGCGGCTTTTTCAATCGAGTTAATATTCTTGTCACGAACAAAAATAAAAGCCGAACCCAAGGGCGAAATACCGGCAATTTCGTATTTTTTGCCGCCCATATTGGTCACCATTTTGCCTGCATTGCGTTTGTCCAAGGCAAAACTGATCGCGCGCTGGGCAATCGCATTACTCGGTGCGCCGCCCAGTGCATCGATGGAACCGGCAAATTTATTGTATTGACGGGCACGCATGGCGGTCATAAACACACCATCACATTTACCTGCCTTAAAGTCATTGTCGGCAACGGCTTCATCCTGACGGGCAATCAGATTGATTTCTGTACCCCAGCTTTTTGCAGCCAGTGCCCATTCTTGCGCCATCTGGAAAGACTCACCTGATTTACCCAGTAAGTCAAACACACAGATATCGACTTTTTCTGCATGCGCCACATTGGTAAAACCAAATGCAGAAAATGCAGCCAATGATAAGAGTGTTTTTTTCATTGTAGTTATCCTTTGAAATCTTGTTATTCACTGAGTGTCCGTACACGAAACAAATATTAAGCAAGTTTAATTAAAAAAAATAGAGCATTTACTCCATTTAAAAGCAGCATTTTGGCCTGTAAAGATAAATCAGCAAAAAATTTACCCGATATTTTTAAATATATAATTAAATATCAATATCTTAATATTTAAAAGCAGTTTCTTATAATTACATTAAGCCAGTTATAGTTACAAAGATATACATCTTTGCAGATTTATTCACCACTAATCGAACACTCAAAATTAGTTCTTTCTACCGTACAGCGAGCACGCTTCAATACTGTCATCATGCCGGGATCATAAATACCTTGTCGAGTTAAGTCGATGCGGCCTTCGCGCAAAATCTTCTGATAGGCGAGGCGATCTTCACGGCTCAAGTTCAGAATGTACTTGTTTGGAATTTCGGCTTCCATACGCTTGACCATGGCAAAACTACGCGGTAACTGTTTGACAAACCAGTTTCTGGAGTGAACCGCAAAGGATTCGGGAAATTTATCCTGACGAATGATCAGGTCTGCGGTGACATTTATCACGGGAAAGTTAATCATGGCACCTTTACTACCCAGACCTTTTTCCAGTTCGAGCGGTTTAAAGGCATAGGCCGGTGCAGCCACAATATCGACTTCACCCTGATTAAACTTACGAATGAAATTGGAAACTTCAGACATCACCGGCACGGCTTCAATCCGATTGACCATAATTTTCTGCGCATAATCATAATGCAGCACGGCAAATTTCTTGCCTTTGACCTGTTCCAGTTTATTTAACTTACGATCACGGACAAAAATATAGGCTGGCCCAATTTGGCCAATGCCCGCCACTTCAAATTTTTCTTTGCCGATCTGGGTGGTTAGGCGCTTACTGTTGCGTTTGTCCAGTACATAACTGATGGCTTTCATAGCAATGTCATTATTCGGAACACCACCAATCGCATCAATAGAGCCGGCAAATTTGTTATAGGCACGGGCCCGCATTGAGGTCATATAGAAGGCATCACATTTCCCTGCCTTGGCATCCTGATCAACTTTGGCTTCATCCTGATAGGCAAGCAATTGAACATCCGCATTCCAAGCTTTTGCAGCTAAGGCCCATTCCTCCAGTAATTTAAACGATTCGCCAGACTTGCCCAGCAAATCAAAAACACAGACATTTACTTTGGCATAACTTGAAGTCGATGCCAGTAGACCCAGTGCAGATAAAACTAAAAATCCTTTTTTCATTTTTATTTTACTCTATCGTATTTTTTGCTCGATCAGGTTCTACTATAAACAACTGTTAATGCTGAAAATAGAGCTTATACTCAACTTATTGGTCAATAATATATAAACTTACAGAATTTAAAAGCTGACTTATTTCAGTAAAAGTCACAAGATTTTTCATTTTCACAGGGCTTTCCTTTAGAATAGGCGTATCTTATTTCTTAGCTTTGATTTCTCAATGATTCAGTTAGACCAGTTATCTATACGTCGCGGTGGACGTGTTTTATTTCAAAAAGCGTCGATGCAGTTACACCCAGGATGGAAAATTGGCCTAACCGGTGTCAATGGTGCCGGAAAATCGACCCTGTTTTCAGCCTTGCTCGGCGGCATGGAGTCAGATACGGGTTCATTGACCCGTCCTGCGGTGTGGACCGTGGCCCATATGGCTCAGGAAATTAAAGCGCTGAATATGAAAGCCATTGATTTCGTATTATCAGGCGATGAAGAATATTGGGATCTTCAGCAGAAACTTGAGCAGCCAGATCAATTGGACGATGCAGAGCTGGGGCATTTATATGGCCGTTTTGATGAAATTTCAGGTTATTCTGCACCGGCCAAAGCCTCTCAACTGATGGCCGGTCTGGGCTTCTTTGAACATCAATCCCAACTGGATGTTTCAAGTTTCTCAGGCGGCTGGCGCATGCGTTTAAATCTGGCACGTACGCTGATGAGCCGTTCGGATTTGCTGCTGCTTGATGAGCCAACCAACCATCTGGACTTGGATGCGATTCTCTGGCTCGAAGACTGGCTGAAAGCCTATGAAGGCACGCTGGTACTGATTTCGCATGACCGAGATTTCCTCGATGCGATTACTGACCATATTTTACATATTGAAAATCAGGAACTGATTTTATATACCGGTAACTATTCGACCTTCGAGCGCACCCGCAGTGAACGTCTGGCACAGCAGCAACAGGCTTATGAAAAGCAGCTGGAAACCCGTGCGCATCTGCAAAAATATATTGACCGTTTTAAAGCCCAAGCCACCAAAGCCAAACAGGCACAAAGCCGGATCAAACAGCTAGAACGTATGCAAGAACTGTCTGCTGCCCATGTCGATACGCCATTTACCTTCAGTTTCCGTGAACCCACCAAAATGAGTTCACCGCTGCTTGAACTTGAGCATGCGGATATTGGTTATGGCGACAAATTGATTGTCACCAATGTAAATCTACAAATCACTCCAAGCAGCCGGATCGGTTTACTCGGGATGAATGGTGCCGGTAAATCCACCCTAATCAAATCATTGGTGGGTGATTTAGAACTGATGCAAGGTACGCGTAAAGATTCTGAATTGCTGAATATTGGTTATTTTGCCCAGCATCAGATGGATGCTTTGGATGGTAAAGCCAGCCCAATGCTACAGTTAGCGCGGATTGCCGATAAAAAAATTAGTGAAGCTGCATTACGTTCATTCTTGGGTAGTTTTGGTTTTAGTGGCGAACGTATGGATACGCCAAGTGAGAGCTTCTCAGGCGGCGAACGTGCACGTTTAGCTTTGGCACTGATTGTTTGGAAACGTCCAAACGTATTGATTCTGGATGAGCCGACTAACCATCTGGATCTGGATATGCGTCATGCATTGACTATGGCACTGCAGGATTTTGAAGGTGCAGTGGTGCTGGTGTCGCATGAGCGTCAATTGGTGGCCAGCGTCTGTGATGAATTGATTCTGGTACATGGTGGTCAAAGTCGCGAATTTGATGGTGACTTGGTTGCCTATGCAGACTGGCTACGTCAAGCACGTGCTGAAATGATTAAAAATGGACAAAAACCGGCTGAACCGGTGAAATCTCAAGTCGAAGTTAAAACCACCATTTCTAAACTGGACAAAGAAGCGCAGCGTAAAGAAGCTGCACGTCAGCGTGAGCTGGGTCGTCCTATTCGCAAGAATATTGAAAAATGCGAAACGCAAATTTCCAAACTTCAGCCGCGTCTGGCTGAGATTGAAACTTTATTGGGTGACAGTGCTTTATATGAAGCATCACATAAAAATGATTTACTGAAACTAATGAATGAGCAAACCGAGCTGAAAGCCAAGCTGGAAGCAGCCGAAGAACAGATGCTGGAACTGATGATGGAACTGGAAAATCTGGAACAGTCCTTCTAATACTGTTTCAACAACATCCTTTAGCTGAGAGATGAGTAACAATCGTTATTCATCTCTTTTTTATGGCAACTGCCTATTTTTGACATTTTCCGCCGGTTTTTATTCCCGATGTGATACTTCCCTATTCTTTAGTTTGTCTTCCATTTTCCTCTTTGTTCATCACTCGACACATTTTGTAGTGAATTACGCAAGTGCCATATAAGTTTATTTTTTAAACAGTTGAGTGGCTTTTTTCATACATTAATTTACAGCGCCAGCTTGCATCCTAAGGCTCTAATACAAGTGTTTTTAATTTTTGGCAGCCTTGATTCGAGTCTGTTTAATGTTGAATTAGAGAGAGGAAATCCGCATGCGTGCTCTTACTTATCACGGTACTCGCGATGTACGAGTTGAATCCGTTCCTGATCCAGTCATTCAGGAAGCAGATGATGTCATTCTCAGAGTAACGGCCACCGCCATATGTGGCTCAGATTTGCATCTTTATCGTGGGAAAATTCCAGCAACCGAACACGGTGATATTTTCGGTCATGAATTTATGGGGGTCGTCGAAGAAGTCGGCCCTGAAGTCACTTCAGTGAAAAAAGGCGACCGGGTGATTATTCCTTTTGTGATTGCATGCGGTCACTGTTTTTTCTGTGAACATGAACTTACCGCTGCCTGTGAAAATACCAATAGCGGACGCGGTGCGATTATCAATAAAAAACAGATTCCCCCAGGTGCGGCACTGTTTGGTTATAGCCATCTGTATGGCGGTGTTCCAGGCGGTCAGGCAGAATATGTGCGGATTCCCAAAGGCAATGTCGGCCCCTTTAAGGTTCCCGGCTCTTTGCCCGATGAAAAAGTGTTATTCCTGACCGATATTCTACCGACCGCCTGGCAGGCAGTGACCAATGCTCAAGTCGGTCGGGGTTCCAGTGTCGCCATTTATGGTGCAGGTCCCGTGGGTCTGCTTGCTGCTGCCTGTGCGCGAATGCTCGGTGCCGAGCAGATCTTTATGGTCGATCATCACCCTTATCGTTTGCGATTTGCTCATCAAACCTATGGGGCGATTCCAGTCAACTTTGATGAAGTCGATGCCGCTGAATTTATTATTCAAAATACTGCAGGTTATCGTGGTGTCGATGCGGTGATTGATGCGGTGGGTTTCGAGGCCAAAGGTAGTGTGCTAGAAACCGTAATGACCAACCTGAAATTAGAAGGCTCGAGTGGTTCTGCCCTGAGACAATGTATTGCGGCAGTTCGCCGTGGGGGAGTGGTCAGTGTACCTGGGGTTTACGCAGGTCCAATTCATGGCTTCCTGTTTGGTGATGCCTTTGATAAAGGTCTGACCTTTAAAATGGGACAAACCCATGTGCATAAATTTCTGCCGAAATTACTGGAACACATTGAAAATGGAGATCTTTCTCCCGACCTGATTATTACCCATCGCATGAAACTGGAAGATGCTGCCGAAGGTTACCGGATTTTTGATAAACGTGAAGAAGATTGCCGTAAAGTCATTCTGACGCCATAAATATGGTTAATGGTTAAACGAAAGCGCCGTCAGGCGCTTTTTTATTTTTTATAGTCATTTTATCCATCATCTTTTTTTCCGCATCTCCATCTCGTCTCTAAAACTTCAGCAACCTCTTCCCTGTCTTTAATCAAGGAATGAAAAAAACACTTATTTCCACCAGTGACATCAAGAAATAAGCCGAAATTGAGAAATCAGAGACGTTAAGCAACAATCAATAAGAGCATGATTTTAAAATAAAAAATAAAGTTCACTTGAATATTAAATCAATTATGTAGCTTAGCTACAATTGCATTCTTTAATCAGAATATGTTCCACGTCGATTGTTAAACAAAACTACAGTGTAGATTCAAGCGATTGTTTTATAAAATGTTTTTTGATTTTATATAAAAATAGAAAACCAACCCTGATGGCTGCGGGGCTGCCATAACCCCAAAAGGGATGTGGCACTAAGCAGAAATTTAAATTTAAAACGCTATTTTAAAGTCAAAAGCACTTACCCACAAGGCCGGTAAATTAATTTTAAATTTAAACACCAGAAAACACTGGAGAGGCAATTGCTTGTGGATAAATACTATCTTATTCACATAATTTAATATGGATAACTTTGCAGTTATCCACAAATTTGATCATATTTGGAGCAAGTTTTAAAACAATACTATTCACATATTATTTTTGGTACGAGAATATCCTGTAAAAAGTCATTGAAAAATTATAATTTCAATCATCAAAACCCAATAATCTTGTATTTACTATTTTCCAGTTCAATCCATCTTCGGTCTTTAGTCTGTTCTTCGCTGTACAGGTATCCCCCATGCGTCAGCTCTGGCTTATGGTTTCCACATGCCATTTTAGTACCGCATGTGCAAGCTGCTCATAGCATACATAGCCACCTTCCCCGCCTATCCTTTTCAAGGATTGCTATAAAATCCTCTGGTTCACACATAGTGGCTCAATACATCATGTCACCACTATAGAGAATGCATTCGCCCAGATCTCATACTTCTCTTTAAACTGACTATTCCTGGATAATTCCTTTTTCAGGTCGATTTATCACCACTCATATCTGACTTTTTGAGACTCAAATCAGCTACTCATATGGCAAAAAAGCACGATCTAGATTGCAATGATTCCGAACTTCAGATGACATTCACCTAAAGTTTGCGTAAAAAAAAGCGCCTCAAAAGGCGCTTTTTTAGCTTTAATTTTATCCTGATGGATCAGGTATCAATATCTGCATTCAAGGCATTTTCTTCAATGAAAGCACGACGTGGTTCAACATCGTCGCCCATCAGACAAGAGAACATACGGTCTGCTTCAATCGCATCTGTGACTGTCACTTGCAGCATGTTACGGTTGTCTGGATCCATGGTGGTTTCCCACAACTGGTCTGCATTCATCTCGCCCAGCCCCTTATAGCGCTGGATCATCATGCCACGACGTGAATCAGACAGAATATGCTGCCAGACCTGATGGAAATTGCTGACCTGAATCTTGCGATCACCTTTTTGCAAATATGCACCCTCTTCCAGCAGGCTAAACCAGCTCTTCGAGTTCTTCAATAAACGTGCATATTCACTTGAACCTAACAGTACCGAGTCTAACAGGTAGCTATGTGGCAGGTTATGTACATAGATGGTGATGCGTGGTAACCAGCTTGCAGTTTTCTGACCATCTGCCAGTTCTTTTTCAAAACGTTCCAGGGTTAATTCCGGACGTAATTTCGGCTGAATAGCTTCAATCGCTGCACGCAGATTTTCACCCCATGTTTCCACATAGGTTTTGTCTCCCAGCTGGTCCAGCTTAAAGCCCTCTAGTGAGAGTAGGGCATCGAGCAGACTCGCCGGATAACGCTGGGTCAAACGCGCCAAACTTTTCTGTGACGTTTGATAATCAGCAATTACATTCGCGAGTGCTTCACCACGAATTGCGGGAGCCTCTGCACTGACATGCAGCTCCAGCTCATCAATCGCATTGGAAATCAGATAGGTTTCCAATGCATCATTGTCCTTGATGTACTGTTCCTGCTTGCCTTTTTTCAGTTTGTACAGCGGTGGCTGCGCGATATAGATATGACCACGTTCGACTAATTCTGGCATTTGACGGAAGAAGAAAGTCAGCAGCAAGGTACGGATATGCGAACCATCCACGTCAGCATCGGTCATAATGATGATTTTGTGATAACGCAGCTTGTCCGGATTATATTCTTCACGACCAATACCACAGCCGAGTGCAGTAATTAAAGTACCGACTTCAGCAGAGGAAATCATGCGGTCAAAACGGGCACGTTCCACGTTCAGGATCTTACCTTTCAGCGGTAAAATCGCCTGCATCTTACGGTTACGGCCCTGCTTGGCCGAACCACCTGCAGAGTCACCCTCGACCAGGTACAGTTCAGACAATGCCGGATCTTTTTCCTGACAATCGGCCAGTTTACCTGGAAGGCCAGCAATATCCAGCGCACTCTTACGACGTGTCATTTCACGGGCTTTACGCGCTGCATCACGAGCACGCGCTGCATCAATAATCTTGCCGGCAATAGCCTTCGCTGCTTGCGGATTTTCCAACAGGTATTCAGAAAATGCCTTGTTCATAGCCTGTTCAACCGCAGTCTTCACTTCACTTGACACCAGTTTTTCTTTGGTTTGTGAAGAGAATTTTGGATCAGGTACTTTGACTGACACAATGGCAGTCAGGCCTTCACGTGCATCATCACCCGAGACGACAACTTTTTCCTTTTTCAGGATATTTTCGCTGTCCATGTAGTTATTTAAACCACGGGTCAAAGCAGCACGGAAACCGGCTAAATGCGTACCACCATCCTTTTGCGGGATGTTATTGGTAAAGCAGCGCACGTTTTCCTGATAGGAATCATTCCACTGTAATGCCACTTCTACCGTAATACCGGTCTCGGGCTGTGCAGCAGTGAAATGGAAAATATCATTTAAGTGAGTCTTACCTTCGTTAATATATTTAACAAATTCAGACAGACCACCTTCATAGTCATAGACATTTTCAAGATTAACGCGTTCATCGCGAAGTACAATGCGTACACCTGCGTTCAGGAATGACAGTTCACGCAAACGACGCGCTAAAATATCGACATTGAAGATCGTTTGGCTAAACGTTTCAGCACTTGGGTAGAAACGAATGGTGGTACCCGATTCATCTGTAGTGCCTGTTTCACGTAATTTATAAACAGGATTACCATGATGGTATTCTTGTTCATAAGTTTTACCTCTACGTCTGATGTTTAATAGTAATTTTTCAGAGAGTGCGTTTACCACAGAAACACCGACGCCATGCAGACCGCCAGAGACCTTATAACTGTTATCGTCGAACTTACCCCCGGCATGCAGAATGGTTAAAATTACCTCTGCTGCAGACACGCCTTCTTCAGAGTGAATATCGGTTGGAATACCACGGCCATTGTCAGAAACTGAAACCGATTCATCTTCATGGATCGTCACTATAATTTCATCACAGTGGCCTGCCAAGGCTTCATCAATCGAGTTATCGACTACTTCGAACACCATGTGGTGCAGGCCTGTACCATCGTCTGTGTCACCAATGTACATGCCCGGACGCTTACGGACTGCGTCTAAACCACGTAATACCTTGATGCTAGAGGAATCATAAGCCTTTTCAATGGTTTGTTCTGTTTGAGAAGCAGCTTGATCGTCTGAACTCATGGTTTCTCCCTAGTGAAAAATAGGTCTATCCCAAGATGGGTAAAACTTCAAAAATATTATTGCACAACTTGAACCGTACCGTTTTCAACACTGAATAACTGATATGAGATAGACAAATCATGTAAGTGCTTTTGTACTGATTCATGGTCTAAGGTGGTAATAAAAACTTGACTACCAAGTTGGCTCAATCGCTCAATTAAACGTTGTTGTGCGGTTAAATCTAATTCTGCTGTCACATCATCTAATAATACCACAGTTTCCTTATTACAAGAATGGAGCATTGCGATTTGCGACAGTTTTAGTGCGATCATCAGCAGCTTTTTCTGACCCCGCGACAGGATCACATCGGCATCCCCCATCGGGGTCTTTAAACGCAAATCCGCGCGATGTGGACCATATTCGGTGTAGCGTCGCTCACAGTCTTTTTCATGCTGATTGGTCAGGTCATTCAGCAGGCCTGTTTCACTATGAAAGCCCGGGCTATATTCCAGACTGACTTGCAGGTCAGGCAATAACTGTTTCAGATCATTTTCAAAAAATGGCTTCCATTGTTCCACAATGCCAACACGTTGCGAATGTAAAATCTCGCCATATTCGCTGAGCATCTGATTCCACGGTTCCAAATCGGACAGACTCAGAAAGCGTTTGCTTTTGAGCAGACTGTTCCGCTGTTTCAGCGCACGCGAATAATATTGCCAGGCATGATAAAACTCTGGTTCCACGTGGAACATCAGCCAGTCGAGTAATTGACGTCGTGGCTTGGCACCATGATCAATAATATCGGTACTTTGTGGGTCAATCAGCTGTAAGGGCAACATTTTAGCCAGCTGGCCCTGAGTCGCGACCAGATCGCCATTGACCTTGATCACCTGCTCCCCGCTGGCCATTTTTTGCATGCCAATTTTTTCAGTCGCGGACTGTGCAAACACAATCGCGTCCTGTGCACTATGCTGGATATAGTTTTTTGGGATATGGGTACGGAAAGAACGCCCGGCAGCCAGTAAATGAATTGCCTCTAAAATAGAGGTTTTACCTGAACCATTTTGGCCATAAAAAACATTAAACGGCTGCAATCCGTGGAGAGCAACCGTCTTTAAATTCCGTACACGCTCAATATGTAAACGCGTAATATGCATGTCTTATACGAGTATCAAAGCGCGGCTTAAACACGCATTGGCATTACGACATAAGTTTGATCGGTATGGGCCGGGTCCTGTACCAGGACCGACTGATTTGCTTCAGTCATGGTCATCGACACATCATCGCCATCCAGTATACTCAGCACTTCAATCAGATACTGCGCATTGAAAGACATCTCAAGCGGTGAATCTGCATATTGAATTGCCAGATCTTCAATCGCTTCATCCTGCTCCGGGTTATTCGCGCGAAGTTGCAAAGAATCGGCATTGAAGTTTAGGAATACCCCACGCAGCTTTTCATTACTCAAAATTGCCACACGTTGTAAAGACTGCTTGAACACGTCATGTGCAATCATCACTACTTTGTCGCCACCACGTGGAATTACACGGCGATAATCCGGGAATTTACCATCAATCAGCTTGGTGGTGAAACGTACGGTAATATCAGCCTGCTCCTTGTCACGACTTGGCATCGTAATGGTCACATTGAGCAGTTCACGACCAATCAAGAGAGATAATTGCTCATCTTCAACGCTGAGCAGACGCTGTAATTCTGCAACCGCCTTACGTGGCACAATCGCCTGAATCGGCTGGGTTGCAGTGGATTGTGCTGTCGTTTCACAAAGTGCCAGACGGTGGCCATCGGTGGTAACTGCACGCAGCTGATTGGCATCAATTTCCAGCAAAGTACCGGTCAAGTAAAAACGCACATCCTGCACTGCCATGGCAAAAGCTGTCTTTTCAAAGAGACGTTTCAGTTCACGCTGGGTCACGATCACTTGCGTGCCTTGGGTATTTTCGGTATTCAGTAATGGATAATCATCAGCAGGTAATGTTCCCAGTACAAAACGGCTATTGCCTGATTTAAGGATACAGCGCTGATCTTCAGTAATATGCAAATCCACTAATGCCGCTGAAGGAAGGGACTTACAGATATCAATCAGCTTGCGTGCAGGAACTGTGGTCTCACCTTCCTGCAAATATGCACCTTCAGCCAGAGCAGTACTCGCCACCAGTTCAACTTCCAGATCGGAACCGGTCACGGTCAATGCTTGCGAAGTCACCTGAATTTTCAGGTTAGACAGGATATTCAAGGTATGGCGACGTTCAACCGCTCCTACGACATGTGAGAGAACATTCAGTAAGCTTTCTTTCGCGATTTTTAAACGCACGGTGCATTCCTCTAAAGCTGAAGATTAATATAGAAAAAGTGAATTTTTAACGGTTTACTATGCGGCAAAAGAAGCCGCATAGCAAGAATAGAATTTGAGCGATTTAGGTCAACTTTGCAACAGGCGTTGCAGGTTTTTATAGTCTTCGTTAAAGATCGGATCTTCCTCACGCAGGCTCTGCACTTTCTCGCAGGCATGCATCACGGTACTGTGATCACGACCACCAAAAGCCATGCCAATTTCCGGAAAGCTGTCTCCGGTCAATTCACGTGCCAACCCCATCGCCAGCTGACGTGGACGAGCATAAATCCGGGTACGTTTTGGACCAACAATCTCTTTTAATGGAATACGGAAATATTCACTGACCACACGCTGGATGTTTTCGGTACTGATGGTACGGGCACGAATCGCCAGTACATCCTTTAAAGATTCACGCACCACATCCAGATCAATCGGTGTGCCTTTAAAACGGGAAATCGCCACCACTTTATTCAGCGCACCCTCAAGCTCGCGTACATTGGCCACGACCTGCTGGGCAATAAATAAAGCGCAGTTACGCGGCAAATCAACCTGATTGCTTTCGGCTTTTTTAAGTAAAATTTCAATTCGGGTTTCAATATCGGGTGGTTCAACACCGACGGACAACCCCCAGGAAAACCGTGAAACCAGACGCGGATCCAGTTCGGTCAGCTCTTTTGGATAGCGGTCCGAGGTCAGGATAATCTGTTTAGACTCATCCAGAAGTGCGTTAAAAGTATAGAAAAACTCGACCAGGCTGGCTTCTTTACCCGCCAGCAAATGGATGTCATCGACTAGCAACAAATCCAGAGAACGGCAGTTTTTCTTAAACACTTCCACTTTGCCCTGCTGCAACGAGCTGACAAAATCCTGTACAAAACTTTCTGCGGTCATGTACATGACGCGTGCATTCGGTTTGGCCTGCAATAATGCATTGCCCACAGCCTGCATCAAATGGGTTTTACCCAGACCAGTCGGTCCATATAAAAATAACGGGTTGTGCTGTGAAGCGCCGAGCTGAGTTAAGACCTTACGACAGGTTTCTGCTGCCATCTGGTTAGACCGGCCTTCCACAAACAGCGAGAAGGTAAACAACGGGTTCAACTGACGTCTGCGGCTATTTTTTCCACTGTCTTCTTTTTCTTTCTTCGGCTTCTGCACCGGCATGGGGGTCGAGGTCAAAGCCGCAGTCGTGGTCGCTGGCTGCTCACTGGCCGATAAAATCGCGCCTGGACGTGAATCCACTAAAATTTCGACTTTGCGTACGCGTCCCTCAGACAGCTGTTCTGCCAAAATCGTAATCAGCTCCAGATGATGTTCTTGAATGTAACGCGTCCAGTAAGGATTAGGTGCATACAGACGCAGGCTGTCTTCGAGCTCTTCCGCAACCAATGGGCGAATCCACATTGTAAAGACATTTCCAGAGAGCTCTTGTCGCAGGCGATTTAAGCAGTCCGTCCAAAGCATGTGAATCCCCTATTCATTCCATTGTTCATTCAAAAAGATGACCGCGACCAAAAGCGGGTCGCCATTCTAACCAAGTTATCCACATCTGTCATGACTATTCCCACAAAAACTGTGCAAAAAGAAATCACCCTGCATAAATTCAAATTTAAACCGCGGTGTGGATAAGTTTATCCGCAAGCTGTGGATAAAATATATCACAAAGTTATCCACAAAGTATAAAATCTTTAGAAACAGTCTTATCCACAATATAAGTTTATGTTTAATAAAGTAAAAAGTGGCTTATCCATAGAAAAATAGCTCCCTAATAGTAATAAATTTAAATTTATAAATTTGAATTTATTAATAAGATCGCTAGTTTTTGTGGATAACTCAGGATGTTTCGAATTTAAATTTAAATTCACAGGTTGAAATTCATCACTGGATAAATTGTGGATAACTTTGTTGATAGAGTTGTTTATAACTTATATGTCTTTAAAAAACAAACGTTTATATTGTGATTAATTAAACTTTAGTCATTTTTCAATCTTTTTCCCCTGAAAACCATTGTAAAAATCTTTTTTAGACTTATTTGAAAAGAAAACCGCTTTTGCATTGACAGCTCAAGCAATGAGCACTAAAATCGCGGACCTTCATAGAAAGATCATTTTTTGGAGTTTCAATATGAAACGTACATTCCAACCGTCTGAATTAAAGCGTAAGCGTGTTCATGGTTTCCGTGCTCGTATGGCTACTAAAGCTGGTCGTCAAGTATTAGCTCGCCGTCGTGCAAAAGGTCGTCATAGCTTAACTGTTTAATCAGTTACGCTAAGACGATTTTGGGTGTTATGACAAAACTTTATAGTTTTGGCACAGAGTTGCGATTACGCTGTGCTGCCGATTATAAAGGTGTGTTTGATGGTGCGCTTTTTAAAGTGCATCAACCCCATTTCTTATTTCTTGCAAAACATTCCGAACTGCCAAATAGCCGTTTGGGTTTAGTTGTTGCTAAGAAGAAAGTGCGCCGAGCACACGAACGAAATAGAGTAAAACGACTTGCTCGCGAAAGTTTTCGCCTGCATCAACAGCAATTAGATGACTTAGACATTGTAATCATGCCAAAAATAGGTGTGGAAGCAGTGCCTAATGCAGAATTGCACCAGCAATTACAATTTGCTTGGCAAAAGCTTAACCGTCTTGCCAAAAAGCATCCCAAAATAGCCCCCTCCCCACAAAAGTAGAGTTGGCCAATGGTACGTTTACTGCATTGGTTGATACGTTTCTATCAGATTGCGATCAGTCCTTTATTGGGGCCGCGCTGTCGTTATATTCCAACTTGTTCTCAATATTCCTTGGAAGCAGTCCAAATACATGGGGCTGGACGTGGAGTGTGGCTGGCTACTAAGCGTATTTGCCGTTGTCATCCGTGGGGGGGCTCGGGATATGATCCTGTTCCCTCAAAAGCGATTCGTTTTATTTCATTTCAGCAAATAGATTCTCAAACGCTTCACGTTGCTGTACCCTTTCGTGATCGTTTATTGAACCAAAATCACTCTCACCACTTGGGGTAATACATATGCAACAATGGGCCAGGATTGCAATTCTCGGAGCCATGTTTGTTGTCGCATATTTGCTCATTTTGGCGTGGCAAAAAGATTATGGAAATGCTGAAACAAAACCGCAGCAGGAAACTGCTGTTGTTTCGCATGACGTATCTGCAGATTTGCCAAATGGTCAGACGGCTACAGTTGCCTCTGATCTGCCACAAGCGAATATGCCAGCACAGCAAGCCACGGATGCCACAGCACCTGTAAGTCAGCAGCTTATTTCAGTACAAACTGACCTTTATCATCTTTGGATCAATCCTAAGGGTGGTGATATTGTTCGTGTTGAATTACTCAATCATGACAAGAATAAAGACAGCGATGAACCATTCGTAATGCTGGAAAGCGATGCGAAACGGACCTATGTCGCCCAGTCGGGCCTGATCGGTCTGAATGGACCGGACAGCAGCCGTAACGGCCGTCCAACGTATGAGATGGAAAAAACCACTTATACCTTGGCAGATGCGAAAACAGTCAAATCTAAAGATGGTAAAAACCTGAAAGTATTGTCTGTACCGCTGGTCTATAAAACTGCTGATGGTGTCGAGATTATCAAGACCTTCAATTTCACTGAAGGTGAATATCCGGTCGTGGTCAACCACAAAGTGGTCAACCGCAGTGGCCAGACCTGGCAAGGTCAGATGTTCGGTCAGATCAAACGGGATAACTCGGAAGACCCAGGTAAATCCGATCAAGGGATCTTCACACTGGGAACATTCCTGGGCGGTGCATGGGGTACTCCGGACGAGCAGTACAACAAGCTTAAATTCGACAATTTTGTTGAAGAAAAAGTCAGTACTGAAGCGACAGGTGGTTGGGTGGCGATGGTACAGCACTACTTTGTCAGTGCATGGGTTCCAGGTCATCTGAAGCTGACTCAAGGCAATGGCGAAGCATATAGCGCCAAGCTTGAATCACGTAAATCAACTGACAACATGAACATCATCGGTTTTACTTCACCGACGTTCAATGTGCCTGCAGGTACAGTGGCTGAAGTTGATGCGACCTTCTATTCAGGTCCAAAAATCCAGTCAGAACTAAAAGATTTGGCCCCGGGTTTAAACCAGACAGTGGATTATGGCTGGTTATGGCCAATCGCGAAATTGCTGTTTGTGGGTCTTGAATTCTTCCATGGTCTGGTGGGTAACTGGGGCTGGGCAATTATTCTGTTGACCATTCTGGTGAAACTGATCCTGTGGCCATTGTCATCGAAGAGCTATCGCTCGATGGCGAAAATGCGCGTGATTGCGCCAGAAATGCAACGGATGAAAGAAGAGTTCGGTGAAGACCGTATGCGCTTCTCTCAAGAAATGATGGCGTTGTACAAGCGTGAACAGGTCAATCCGCTTGCGGGCTGTTTACCGCTGTTATTACAAATGCCAATCTTCCTGGCTTTGTACTGGGTATTGATGGAATCGGTTGAACTGCGTCATGCGCCATGGATTTTGTGGATTCAGGATTTATCCTCAATGGATCCATGGTTTATCCTGCCGTTGTTAATGGGTCTGACGATGTATATCCAGCAGTCGTTAAATCCGCAACCTACTGATCCAATGCAGGCGAAAGTCTTCAAGTTTATGCCGATTATCTTTACGGTATTCTTGTTGTTCTTCCCGGCAGGCCTGGTTCTATACTGGATCGTCAACAACTTGATCACGATTCTGCAACAAACTTTGATTAACAAGTCTGTTGCCAAAGATCGTGCCAAACGTGATGAGGCCACTCCAGCCAACTAAGTTGTACGGATAGGCTGAATAAATCCGCTTAAGATGGTAATCTTAAGCGGATTTTTTTTGGCTGTACTTTTGAGTCCTTGCAGGTGAATTTTATGCTCAACCGAACCACAACTATTGCTGCGATTGCAACTCCACCAGGACGTGGCGGCGTTGGGGTGATTCGCCTGTCTGGCCCAAAATCCTATGAAATTGCTCAAACCCTGACACAAAAACAACTCCCCCAGGCCCGTTTTGCTGGTTTTCGCCAGTTCTACGATGCGACAGGTGAAGTCATGGATGAAGGACTGGTCATTTGTTTCCCGAATCCAAACTCATTTACCGGTGAAGATGTGGTGGAGCTACAAGGTCATGGCGGGCCCATAATTCAGAATGCCCTGCTTGGCCGTTTACTAGAGCTGGGAGCCACTGCAGCCAAAGCGGGTGAATTCTCCATGCGTGCTTTCGAAAATGGCAAGCTGGATCTGGTGCAGGCTGAGGCAATTGCCGACCTGATTGATGCAAGCTCGCAAGCAGCCGCCCGTTCTGCCGTGCGTTCTTTACAGGGTGCATTTTCAAGCAAAGTCAATGCTGTACTTGAGCAGCTGATTCACCTGCGCTTGCATGTGGAAGCGGCGATTGATTTCCCAGAAGAAGAAATCGACTTTTTGGCCGATGGCAAAATTCTGAATTTACTCGATGGTGTGGCCACGACAGTAACACAAGTTCAGCAATCGGCACGTCAAGGTCAGCTGTTGCGTGAAGGTTTACAGGTAGTGATTGCCGGTAAGCCGAATGCCGGTAAATCTTCATTGTTGAATGCGCTGGCCGGAATTGAACGTGCGATTGTGACCGATATTGCGGGAACCACACGTGATGTGCTGCATGAAAAAATCACCTTAAATGGTTTGCCGATTACCCTGACCGATACCGCAGGCTTGCGTGAGACCGGGGATATTGTAGAAAAAGAAGGGATTCGCCGTGCGATTAAAGAAATCGAACAGGCCGATTTATTGCTGCTGGTCTACGATTTAAGCCAGGGTGAAGATCCGCTGCAACTCGCTCAGGAATATTTTGCTGAACATATTGAGCCGAAACGTTTAATGCTGATCGGGAATAAGTGTGACCTGACTGGTGCTGAAGCTGCAATTGGGGATTTAAATGGTTTTCGGCATATCGCAGTCTCTGCCAAGCAGGAAACCGGCGTACAAGCGCTTATAGAAGCGATTACCGCCCATGCAGGCTTCCAGCCTGAAGAAGATACCTTTATTGCGCGTACCCGTCATTTAGACGCAATGAAGCGCACTCAGCTCTATTTGGCTGAAGCTCGGGAACAACTGGTGGTGTATAACGCGGGTGAGCTGGTGGCGGAATCCTTACGTCTGGCACAAAATGCTTTAGGCGAAATTACCGGTGACTTTAGTGCCGATGATTTACTCGGCAAGATCTTTGGATCGTTCTGTATCGGAAAATAACTTTAAAGATCATAAAAAAGCCTGCACAGATGCAGGCTTTTTTTTAGGCATTTAGCTGGGTTTTTGGAAAGGCACGCCAAAGTGCAACACACAGCATCCCAATGGCTATACAGAAAGTGATCACAGCAACATCTAGCCCCCAGTGATCGGCCAGATAGCCCACGGCAATAATCGGCACAATAGTGCCCAGATAACCAATAAATAAATAGGTCGACATTACAGCAGCCCGGTTTTCAGTATCCGTCATCAGATGAATAAAACCAAAAGCCCCTATCAGCACCAGACCATGACCCATACCAAATAAAATATCGCTGACAAAAAAGAGAAAACTGATTTTAAACAGCATACAGATACTTAAACTGAGCAGGCTGATCAGCATGGTGATTAGACCACTCAAGAGACATTTTGCTGCGGTCACCGCTCTTGCCAGGTATTGCACCAGGGCAGAGATGAACAGGATACTGGTAATGGCCAGTCCACTGACCAAGGGCCCATGCCACGGTAAAATATCCGTTAAAAATGAAGGTGACAGTGAAGCAAATAAACTAAAGGCCGCAAAGGCACTAAAAGCCGCAAGGCTGATAATAATAAAGACTGGCTGAAACTGTGCTGCCGGACGTTGCAGTTTCGGTGCCATACTAAAAGGCTGCGGAATGAACTCGGGTGTCCGCATCCAGAACAGGCCCACAAAACACAGTACTGCCCCTGCAATAATGGGAAAATAGGGTGTTACCAAGGGAGTAGCCGAAAACTGGGCAATCACGCCTCCAACCAAAGGTCCCAGACCAAAACCCACTGCGGTAATGATTGAAATCAGCTGTGGTGCGATCTGTCTATGGCTCTCTGGAATGCTATACATCAAACCAATCATGGCCGAAGTGGTCATAAGGCCGGAAGCAATGCCAATAATAAAACGCCCGAGCGATAGCACCAGTGCATTCTCGGCAAAGACAGAAATGATGAGACCTAGCGTGATCAGGGCAAGACCCACCTGTAAGGTACGCAAAAAACCAATACTATTGCTGGTACGACCTAAAAATAACAGGGTCGAGAGACAGCCAAACATATAGGCCACAAAAATATAGGTGATCTGACTCGGTAGCAAATGCCAGAGCTGTTGATAAATCGGATATAGCGGGCTTGCCAGGGCGGTACCAATCGTGCCCATAATCAGGGTCAGACTCACTATCAAGAATGGTTGCCAAGGGGTTGTTGGTGTCATGAAGATGCCGTTATTGTGTTAATCCTGGGCCAATCCATGTCAGGGTATAGCGAGGAATATTGAGAAGGATTTGCAGTTTAGAATGCGCCAGGAAAAATGGTCAAGCCTGAATCGTTTTGATGACAGATAAAATTGATTTAATTTCTAAAATAAATATTATAAATCAATATCTTATTATATTTATTATGATTATTTTAAATAAAGATCATCTTAATCTAACCCGAATCGCGGATAAGAAATTGACTTGAAAAATAAGAGGACTAGAGCCATCAGTTGAGTTACCACACCAAACTCACAACTCTAGTCCTGATGTTCAATAGTACCGAATTATTCTGCGTAATTG
>NZ_JAGFXZ010000033.1 GCF_019038395.1 Acinetobacter sp. BY419 | reverse complement strand
AGCCACATACTAAATTCGATGCGGAAGTATACGTACTTTCTAAAGAAGAAGGTGGTCGTCACACTCCATTCCTTAACGGCTACCGTCCACAGTTCTACTTCCGTACTACGGACGTAACTGGTGCGATTTCGCTTAAAGAAGGCGTGGAAATGGTTATGCCTGGTGACAACGTTGAGATGTCAGTAGAGCTCATCCACCCGATCGCAATGGACCCAGGTCTACGTTTTGCGATCCGTGAAGGCGGTCGTACAGTTGGTGCTGGTGTAGTTGCTAAAGTAACTGCATAATCATAGAATAAAATAAACGGGTTGGGGTTTCGGCTCCAACCTGTTATTTTGCAGGTCAGTAGTTCAATTGGTAGAGCGTCGGTCTCCAAAACCGAATGTTGGGGGTTCGAGTCCCTCCTGACCTGCCAAGTTTTTAAAAAGACGCTTGATGTCGGCAAAATTGGTCATATAATAAGTCGCGAAACCTACGACGAGTACAAAAATGTCGAATGATAAATCACGCGACGCATTAGGCGAAGCGGCAATTCCTCAAAGAAATAATCCTGCAGTAGATGTAAGTTCTGGTTCTCCATTAGACATGGTTCTATGGGTTATCGCCTTGATTTTATTGGCTGGCGCAATGATGGTAAACCAATATTTACCAGCTTACTGGGCACCCGCGAATGATATTTGGGTGCGTGTTGGGGTGATTTTGGCTTGTGTCGTAGCGGCTTTAGGTTTATTATACGCCACCCATCAAGGCAAAGGCTTTATTCGTCTTCTTCAAGATGCACGAGTTGAGTTACGTCGAGTGACCTGGCCTACCAAACAAGAGACGATGTCCACATCTTGGCAAGTTCTTGTTGTAGTCGTGATTACATCCATCGTGTTGTGGTGTTTTGACTATATCTTAGGCTGGTTAATGAAGTTTATTATCGGGTAAGAGAGCTATGAAACGTTGGTACATTATTCATGCCTATTCAGGTTATGAAAAACAAGTGATGCGTTCGCTTAATGATCGAATCCAGCGTAGCGCTGTTGCCGATAGCTTTGGTGAAGTCCTTGTTCCTACCGAAGAAGTGGTAGAGATGAAGGATGGCAAGAAGCGTAAATCAGAGCGTAAGTTCTTTCCTGGCTATGTATTGGTCGAAATGGAAATGAACGATGACACTTGGCACATTGTTAAAGAATGTCCAAAAGTTTTAGGTTTTATTGGTGGTACGGCTGAAAAACCGGCACCGATTACGCAAAAAGAAGCAGATGCGATTTTAGCTCGTGTACGCAATACTGGTGAAGCACCTCGTCCTAAGACAATGTTTGAACCAGGCGAAGAATTGCTCGTGGTTGACGGTCCATTCACAGACTTTAAAGGTGTGGTGGAAGAAGTTCAGTACGAAAAGTCACGCTTAACGCTGACCATTAATGTATTTAACCGACCAACTCAAGTTGAATTGGAATTTCGTCAAGTCGAAAAAACAATCTGATTTGTATGGGTTGAAAACGCCTGACTTATTTATAAGTCAGGCATTGTTGTTGTAACGGTATCGTTACTTGAAATTATTGGGGAGCCTTCACCGGCGTTTGCACCCAGAGGTAATTTGAAATGGCTAAGAAGATTGACGGCTATATCAAGCTGCAAGTTCCAGCTGGTAAAGCGAATCCATCTCCACCGATTGGTCCTGCACTAGGTCAACGTGGTGTGAACATCATGGCTTTCTGTAAAGAATTCAATGCTGCGACACAAAAACTTGAAGCTGGTCTACCAATTCCAGTTGTGATTACTGTGTACAACGACAAGTCGTTCACATTCATCATGAAAACTCCACCTGCTGCTATTCTTCTTAAGAAAGCTGCTGGTATCCAAAAGGGTTCGGCTGTACCAAACAAAACTAAAGTTGGTAAGTTGACTCGTGCTCAATTGGAAGAAATTGCGACTACTAAAGAACCAGATTTAACTGGTGCTGATTTAGACGCGCGTGTACGTACCATCGCTGGTTCTGCACGTTCTATGGGCTTGGAAGTGGAGCTTTAAGACATGGCTAAATTAACTAAACGTCAAAAAGCGATTGTTGCCGCTGTTGAAGCACAAAAAGTTTACACTTTGGAAGAAGCGGTTGCTGTAATTGCAAGCCTTCCTGCGCCGAAATTCAAAGAATCTTTGGATATCGCTGTAAACCTAGGTGTTGATCCTCGTAAATCTGACCAAGTTGTTCGTGGCGCGACTACACTACCTGCAGGTACTGGTAAAACTGTACGTGTAGCTGTATTCGCTCAAGGCGCTGCTGCTGAAGCTGCTAAAGCTGAAGGCGCAGACATCGTTGGTTTCGACGATCTTGCTGAAAGCATCCAAGCGGGTAACCTTGACTTTGACGTAGTAATTGCTGCTCCAGATGCAATGCGCGTTGTTGGTAAATTGGGTACGATCCTTGGTCCACGTGGCTTAATGCCAAACCCTAAAGTGGGTACTGTAACTCCTGACGTAGCGACTGCAGTTAAAAATGCAAAAGCTGGTCAAGCACGTTACCGTGTAGACAAGGCGGGTATTATCCACGCTGCGATCGGTCAAGTAGGTTTCACTGCTGAAGCTGTTCGTTCAAACGTTGAAGCACTAGTTGCTGACTTGAAACGTTTAAAACCTGCTACTTCTAAAGGTATCTACATCCAAAAGATCACTTTGAGCTCAACTATGGGTCCTGGTTTGATCGTTGACGTAGCAAACATTTCTAAATAAGTCTCGACTTATTACAGAATTTTAAAGCCCTGAGTAATATTTGAAGCAACGCTTCAAATATTACGCAAGAAAACCGGTTTCGGCCTTCTTGCAGACTTAGGCAAACTTTGAATTGATAACTATTTGTTTATCAGCGTCAAAGACCTCAGGCGAGGGGAGTTTTATGCTTCGCTCTTAATAGCCCAGCCTGCGTAGACGCGGTGGTGTGATTTTGTTCATCCTCCGCGTGTGAGTCCAGTGATGGTCTTGCGAATTGGGAGTGTGCTTCTTGTAAGCACATAAATCACCGTTAGGAGGTTTTACAATGGCTCTTCTTATCGAAGGCAAAAAACAGATTGTAGCTGAAGTAGCTGAAATTGCTTCTACTGCATTTGCTGCTGTTGTTGCTGACTATCAAGGTTTAACTGTAGAGCAATTAACTACTCTACGTGTTGAAGCTCGTAAACTAGGTGTTGCTACACGCGTTGTACGTAATACTTTGGCTAAACGCGCTCTTCAAGATACTCAATTTAATATCTTGAACGACAACCTTGTTGGCCCAACAATCTTAGCTTTCTCAACTTCTGAAGACGACATGGGCGCTGCTGCTCGTTTGTTCGAAGAATTTGCTAAAACTAATAAAGCATTTGAACTTAAAGCTGCTGCATTTGATGGCAAAGTGTATCAAGGTGCTGAAGTTAGCGTTATCGCGAACCTTCCGAACCAAGAGAAAGCACTTACTATGCTTGCAAATGTACTTCAAGCACCTATTTCGAAATTGGGCCGCTTGCTTACAGCGCTTCAAGAGAAAAACGGTTCAGAAGCTGCATAAGCTCAAACTTACACACACATCATTCAATACCCATTTGGAGTTACTCTCATGGCTTTAACAAACGAAGAAATCCTAAACGCAGTTGCTGAAAAAACTGTTCTTGAACTTGTTGAACTTATTTCTGCTTTCGAAGAGAAATTCAACGTTTCTGCTGCTGCTGTAGCTGTTGCTGCTGGTCCTGCTGCTGCTGCTGCTGAAGAACAAACTGAATTCAACGTTGAGTTGACTTCATTCGGCGCGAACAAAGTTGCTGTAATTAAAGCAGTTCGTGAAGTAACTGGTCTTGGCTTGAAAGAAGCTAAAGACATGGTTGAAGGTGCTCCAGCGATTCTTAAAGAAGGCGTTTCTAAAGAAGAAGCTGAAGAACTTAAAGCTAAGCTTGAAACTACTGGCGCAACAATTACTGTTAAGTAATTTTGCCGGGAGTCGATTTGTTAAAAATTGACTCCAAAATTTGGCTGATGGCTCTTGGGTCATCAGCCTTTTTGCGTTACAATAATCGGCTCGATTTTTGTTTGCATGATATAAAAATCATACAAATTGAAAATAATCATAATGAACAAACATTTATCAATATTTTTCATTAAAAAATATTGATAAGCGTTTTAAAACCACTAAAAATTGCAGCATTTGTAAAGAGTGGTGGCCATATCGGCCAGCGTAATTCCTTCTGAGCCCGTTCTGCAGGCGGGCTTGGTTTACACTTTCCGAGGACTCCAGATGGCATACTCATATACCGAAAAGAAACGGATCCGTAAGAATTTTGGTAAATTGCCTAGCATCATGGATGCTCCGTACTTGCTTTCGATTCAAGTCGACTCGTACAGAACATTCTTACAAGATGGCAAATCACCAAAAAACCGCGAAGATATCGGTCTCCAAGCCGCATTTCGTTCAGTTTTTCCTATTGAAAGTTATTCTGGCAATGCTGCTTTAGAATTTGTTGAGTATAGTCTTGGTAAGCCTGAGTTTGATGTACGCGAATGTATCCTTCGTGGCTCAACTTATGCAGCACCAATGCGTGTAAAAATTCGTTTGATCCTGAAAGATCGTGAAACGAAGTCAATTAAAGACGTACGTGAACAAGAAGTCTATATGGGCGAAATGCCATTAATGACGGATAACGGTACCTTTGTGATTAACGGCACCGAGCGTGTAATCGTGTCACAATTACACCGTTCACCAGGCGTATTCTTTGACCACGATAAAGGCAAGACTCACTCAAGCGGTAAAGTCCTTTATTCAGCGCGTATCATTCCTTACCGTGGTTCATGGTTAGATTTTGAATTCGATGCGAAAGATTTAGTCTTCGTTCGTATTGACCGTCGTCGTAAATTACTTGCGACTGTGGTACTTCGTGCGCTTGGTTTAAGCAACGAAAAAATCCTGAACATGTTCTATGAGAAAGTACCTGTATATCTTGATATGGGTAGCTATCAAATTGATCTTGTACCAGAACGTCTGCGTGGCGAAATGGCACAATTTGACATACTGGATAAAGATGGCAAAGCGATCGTTGAACAAGGTAAACGTATTAACGCGCGTCATGTACGTCAAATGGAAGCATCAGGCCTTGAAAAGCTTTCTGTTCCTGATGAGTACTTGTACGAACGTATCACTGCCGAAGACATCCCATTAAAAGATGGCGATGTGATTGCTGCAAACACAGTATTGAGCCATGAGATCATGGTGAAAATTGCAGAAGGCGGTGTTAAAGAGTTCAATATTCTGTTCACCAATGATATCGACCGTGGTTCATTCGTTGCAGATTCTCTACGTGCAGACACCACGACCACTCGTGAAGAAGCGCTTGTAGAAATCTACAAAGTGATGCGTCCAGGCGAGCCACCAACCAAAGAATCTGCTGAAAACTTATTCAATAACTTGTTCTTCTCTACAGAACGTTATGACTTGTCTCCAGTCGGTCGTATGAAGTTCAACCGTCGTTTGGGTCGTCCTTACGAAGTGGGTACAGATCAGAAGTCGCGTGAAGTTGAAGGCATCTTGTCGAACGACGATATCATCGATGTACTGAAAACATTGGTTGAAATCCGTAACGGTAAAGGCGAAGTCGACGATATCGATCACTTGGGTAACCGTCGCGTTCGTTCTGTTGGTGAAATGACAGAAAACCAATTCCGTGTTGGTCTGGTTCGTGTAGAACGTGCTGTGAAAGAGCGTCTATCACAAGCTGAAACAGATAATTTGTCTCCGCAAGATTTAATCAACGCGAAGCCTGTTGCTGCTGCAATCAAAGAGTTCTTTGGTTCAAGCCAGTTGTCTCAGTTCATGGACCAAAACAACCCATTGTCTGAAATCACGCACAAACGTCGTGTTTCGGCGCTTGGTCCCGGCGGTTTGACCCGTGAACGTGCCGGCTTTGAAGTACGTGACGTACATCAAACGCATTACGGTCGTGTATGTCCAATTGAAACACCGGAAGGTCCAAACATTGGTTTGATCAACTCGCTTTCAGTTTACGCAAAAGCCAATAACTTCGGTTTCTTGGAAACGCCTTACCGTAAAGTTATCGATGGTCGCGTAACCATGGATATTGAGTATTTATCTGCAATTGAAGAAGTAGGTACTGTGATTGCACAGGCCGATTCTGCAATGGATAAAGACGGTAAATTAATCGAAGACTTCGTATCTGTGCGTCATCAAGGTGACTTCGTACGTATGCCTCCTGAAAAAGTAACGCATATGGATGTCTCTGCGCAGCAGATTGTATCTGTAGCAGCGTCACTGATTCCGTTCCTTGAACACGATGATGCCAACCGTGCATTGATGGGTTCAAACATGCAACGTCAGGCTGTACCAACACTCATTGCGGATAAACCGCTTGTGGGTACCGGTATGGAAGCAAACGTAGCGCATGACTCGGGTGTATGTGTAATCGCAAAACGTGGCGGTCGTATCGAGTATGTTGATGCGTCGCGTGTGGTTATTCGTGTGAATGAAGACGAAATGATCGCGGGTGAAGCCGGTGTAGATATCTACAACCTGATCAAATACACACGTTCGAACCAGAACACCTGTATTAACCAGAAAGTTCTGGTAAATATGGGCGATAAAGTGGGTCGTGGTGATGTATTGGCTGATGGTCCATCGACAGATGGCGGTGAGCTTGCACTGGGTCAGAACATGCGCGTTGCGTTCATGACCTGGAATGGTTACAACTACGAAGACTCGATCTTATTATCTGAGCGTGTACTTCAAGAAGACCGTTTGACTTCGATTCATATCCAAGAATTATCATGTGTTGCACGTGATACTAAGTTGGGTGCTGAAGAAATTACTGCCGATATCCCGAACGTGGGTGAAGCTGCACTGTCTAAGCTGGATGAATCAGGTATCGTGTATATCGGTGCTGAAGTGACTGCAGGTGATATTCTAGTCGGTAAAGTAACCCCTAAAGGTGAAACGCAATTAACACCGGAAGAAAAATTGCTACGTGCAATCTTTGGTGAAAAAGCGGCTGACGTAAAAGACTCATCTTTACGTGTTCCATCAGGTACTAAAGGTACTGTGATTGACGTTCAAGTGTTTACACGTGACGGTCTTGAAAAAGACGAACGTGCTCAAGCAATTGAAAAAGCTCAGCTTGATGCATACCGTAAAGACTTGAAAGAAGAATTCAAGATCTTTGAAGAAGCTGCACGTGAACGTGTGATTCGCTTGCTGAATGGTCAAGAATCGAATGGTGGCGGTACAACTAAACGTGGCGACAAACTGTCAGAAGACATGCTGTCTGGTTTAGAGTTGGTAGACCTGCTTGAAATTCAACCAGTTGATGAAGCAATTGCTGAACGTTTAACGCAAATTCAAGTGTTCTTAAAAGAGAAGAGCATTGAAATTGACGAGAAATTTGCTGAGAAAAAACGCAAACTTTCTACAGGCGATGAGCTGACTACTGGCGTATTGAAAGTTGTTAAAGTTTATCTTGCTGTAAAACGTCGCATCCAGCCGGGTGATAAGATGGCGGGTCGTCACGGTAATAAAGGTGTTGTATCAAACATCTTGCCGGTAGAAGACATGCCACACGATGCCAACGGTGTACCTGTTGATATCGTACTTAACCCGCTGGGCGTACCATCACGTATGAACGTGGGTCAGATTCTTGAAACTCACTTGGGTATGGCTGCAAAAGGTCTTGGCGATCAAATCGACAAGATGATGAAAGAGCAACGTACTGTTATTGAGCTTCGTGACTTCTTAGACAAGATTTACAACAAAGTGGGCGGCGAGCAAGAAGATCTTGATAGCTTAACTGATGATGAAATCTTGGCGCTTTCTAAAAACCTTCGTGCTGGTGTGCCTTTAGCGACACCTGTGTTTGACGGTGCTGATGAAGGCCAGATCAAAGAGTTATTAGAACTTGCGGGCATTTCACGTACTGGTCAAACAGTATTGTATGATGGTCGTACGGGTGAACGTTTCGACCGTCCAGTTACTGTCGGTTATATGTACATGCTGAAACTCAACCACTTGGTGGATGACAAGATGCATGCGCGTTCTACTGGTTCTTACTCTCTAGTAACGCAACAGCCGCTTGGTGGTAAAGCACAGTTCGGTGGTCAGCGTTTCGGTGAGATGGAAGTCTGGGCACTAGAAGCTTACGGTGCAGCATATACGCTACAAGAAATGCTGACTGTGAAATCGGATGACGTTGAAGGACGTACCCGTATCTACAAGAACATTGTAGATGGTAACCATTATATGGATCCGGGCATGCCTGAATCGTTCAACGTATTGACCAAAGAGATCCGTTCTTTAGGTATCAACATTGAACTGAAAAATGGTGACTAAGTAACCATCCAATCCCCCAAACCCCCTTGATAAAGGGGGATTTACTCCTCTTAAATTTAAGGGGAGTTTCCCGCTTAGAGATAGGCGGGATGGCGGGGGGATTACTCAGTTAAAAAACAATATTTGTGACCCAGTTGTTGAGTGAAAATCTCCACAACACACGGAGAAAAAAATTGAAAGACTTGCTCGATATCATGCGCAAAAAGACGGATTCAGACGGTCATGCTCCTGTAGAGTTTGACCGCATCCGTATTGGTCTTGCGTCACCAGAAATGATTAAGTCGTGGTCTCACGGTGAAGTTAAAAAGCCAGAAACCATTAACTATCGTACGTTCAAACCTGAACGTGATGGTTTGTTCTGTGCCAAAATCTTTGGTCCAGTAAAAGATTACGAATGCTTGTGTGGTAAATACAAGCGGATGAAATACAAAGGCGTCATTTGTGAAAAATGTGGCGTTGAAGTAACGACTGCAAAAGTTCGCCGTGAGCGTATGGGTCATATTGACCTTGCGTCACCTGTTGCACATATCTGGTTCTTGAAATCATTACCGAGCCGTATCGGTCTTCTTTTAGACATGACGCTACGTGATATCGAACGTGTATTGTATTTCGAATCTTATGTGGTTACCGATCCTGGTATGACTCCATTTGAGAAATACCAGCTTCTAAATGATGAAGAATACTTCAATGCATTAGAAGAACACGGTGATGAATTCAGCGCGAAAATGGGTGCAGAAGCGATTCAAGACTTGTTGAAAGACATCGACCTTGAAGCTGAAATCGCACGTTTACGTGAAGAAATTCCTGTTACAACTTCAGAAACCAAGCTTAAAAAAGCATCTAAGCGTCTGAAGTTGATGGAAGCATTTAACGATTCGAACAACAAGCCAGAATGGATGGTGTTGACTGTACTTCCAGTACTTCCACCAGATCTACGTCCATTGGTACCACTTGAAGGTGGTCGTTTCGCGACTTCTGACCTGAACGATCTTTATCGTCGTGTGATCAACCGTAACAACCGTTTGAAGCGTCTTCTTGACCTTGCAGCACCAGACATTATCGTACGTAACGAAAAACGTATGCTTCAAGAGTCTGTAGATGCATTGCTGGATAACGGTCGTCGTGGTCGTGCTATTACCGGTTCGAACAAACGTCCACTTAAATCTTTGGCAGATATGATCAAAGGTAAACAAGGTCGTTTCCGCCAAAACTTGTTGGGTAAACGTGTCGATTACTCTGGTCGTTCGGTCATTACCGTAGGTCCGACTTTACGTCTGCATCAATGTGGTCTTCCGAAGAAAATGGCACTTGAACTATTCAAGCCGTTTATCTTTGCGAAACTACAAGCATCTGGCCAAGCAACCACCATTAAAGCTGCGAAGAAAATGGTTGAGCGCGAAACCCCGGAAGTTTGGGACGTTCTTGCTCACGTGATTCGTCAACATCCAGTGATGTTGAACCGTGCGCCAACACTTCACCGTCTGGGTCTTCAAGCATTTGAACCGATCCTGATTGAAGGTAAGGCGATCCGTCTACACCCGCTCGTATGTGCTGCGTTTAACGCCGACTTCGATGGTGACCAAATGGCGGTACACGTACCATTAACACTTGAAGCTCAGTTAGAAGCTCGTGCGTTAATGATGTCGACCAACAACATCTTGTCTCCAGCGAACGGTGAGCCGATCATCGTACCGTCTCAGGACGTTGTCTTGGGCTTGTATTACATCACGCGTGATGCAATCAATGCCAAAGGTGAAGGCATGGTGTTTGCGGATACTCACGAAGTAAACCGTGCACTGGCGACTGGTCAGGTTGATCTACACGCTCGCGTTAAAGCACGTGTACACCAGACTGTAATTGACGAAGACGGTAACCGCGAACAGCAAACCATTATTGTAGATACGACTCCAGGTCGCTGCCTACTTTGGGAAGTTGTGCCTGAAGGTATGGATTTCCAGCAAATTAACGTTGAGATGACCAAGAAAAACATCTCGAAGTTAATTAACTCTTGCTACCGTAAGTTGGGTCTGAAAGATACTGTAATCTTTGCTGACCAATTGATGTACCTAGGCTTCCGTCAAGCGACGCGTTCAGGTGTATCTGTTGGTATGGAAGACATGGTTATTCCACCGCAAAAGCAAGCCATTATTGGTAAAGCGGAGGCTGAAGTTCGTGAAATTGAACAACAGTTCGAACAAGGTTTCGTAACTGCCGGCGAACGTTATAACAAAGTGGTCGATATTTGGGCGCGTACCAATGACCAGGTGGCTAAAGCGATGATGGACAACTTGTCTTTCACCACTGTTAAAAACAAACAGGGTGAAGACGAGAAGCAAAAATCATTCAACTCGATCTACATGATGTCTGACTCGGGTGCCCGTGGTTCGGCAGCTCAGATTCGTCAGTTGGCGGGTATGCGTGGTTTGATGGCGAAGCCGGATGGCTCGATCATTGAGACTCCAATTAAAGCGAACTTCCGTGAAGGTTTGACTGTACTTCAGTACTTTATCTCGACACATGGTGCGCGTAAAGGTTTGGCCGATACAGCACTGAAAACTGCGAACTCGGGTTACTTGACTCGTCGTCTGGTAGACGTTGCGCAGGACTTGGTAATTACCGAGCCAGATTGTGGTACCTTCGACGGCCTAGTGATGACTCCATTCATTCAAGGTGGCGATGTCATCGAGAACCTGGGTGCACGAGTATTGGGTCGAGTGGTTGCTGAAGATGTTAAGAAAGTTGGTACAGACGAGGTTCTGCTTCCACGTAACACTTTAATTGACGAGAAACTGGCTACCTTTATCGAAAGCCAGGGTGTCGACGAAATTAAAGTACGTTCGGTTGTAAACTGTGCGTCTACTTTCGGTGTATGTGCGAAATGTTATGGTCGTGACCTTGCACGTGGTCATCAGGTGAACCCGGGTGAGGCTGTTGGTGTTATGGCAGCTCAATCGATTGGTGAGCCAGGTACACAGTTAACCATGCGTACCTTCCACGTTGGTGGTGCTGCGAGCCGAACTTCTGCTGCAAACAGCGTACAGGTTCGTAACCAGGGTACAGTACGTTTCCACAACGTGAAAACAGTACAACATGCCAAAGGTCACTTGGTATCGACTTCACGTTCAGGTGAAATCGGTATTGCGGATGACTTAGGTCGTGAGCGTGAGCGCTATAAACTTCCATACGGTGCGTCTATCTTGCTGAAAGATGGCGAAGCCGTAGAAGCAGGCGGTATCGTGGCGACTTGGGATCCGCATACACATCCATTGGTAACAGAAGTTGCTGGTAAAGTACGTTTCAGCCAGATTGCTGATGGCGTGACTGTTACTTCTAAAACTGATGATGCAACAGGTATGTCAACCATCGAAATCTTGCCAGTGACTTCACGTCCTGCGTCAGGTAAAGATTTACGTCCTGCAGTTGTCTTGGATACGGTTGAAGGCACTGAACAGTTCTACTTCTTGCCACAAAACACGATTCTTTCTGTCCGTGATGGCGAAACAATTGGTGTCGGTGACGTTATTGGTCGTGTACCACAAGAAACTTCACGTACCCGTGATATTACCGGTGGTCTGCCGCGTGTAGCTGACTTGTTCGAAGCACGTAAGCCTAAAGAGCATGCAATCCTTGCAGAAGTGTCGGGTGTTGTGAGCTTTGGTAAAGAGACCAAAGGTAAGAACCGTCTCGTGATCACACCAGATGATGGCTCTGAGATTTATGAAGAGCTGATTCCGAAGTGGCGTACGATTAACGTGTTCGAAGGCGAACATGTGAACCGTGGTGAAACCATTTCTGATGGTCCACAAAACCCGCACGACATCTTACGTCTGAAAGGCGAAGTTGCACTGACCAACTACATCGTGAACGAAGTTCAGGACGTATACCGTCTGCAAGGTGTAAAAATCAACGACAAGCACATTGAAGTCATCGTACGTCAAATGCTGCGTAAAGTTGATATCACTGACGGTGGCGATACTAGCTTCATCAAAGGCGAACAAGTGGATTACATCCGCGTTGTTGGCGAAAACCAAGCTGTACTTGCTCAGAACAAGTTCCCAGCGAAGTTTGAGCGTCTGTTGATGGGTATCACCAAAGCATCGCTTTCTACTGACTCGTTCATCTCTGCTGCATCGTTCCAGGAAACCACTCGTGTGTTAACTGAAGCGGCTGTAACAGGTAAAGAAGATGACTTACGCGGCTTGAAAGAGAACGTGGTTGTAGGCCGCCTGATCCCAGCGGGTACAGGTTTGGCTTATCACCTCGAGCGTCGTCGTCAAGAAGCAGAAGCTGCAGAAGTTGAACTGCATAATGACTTCTCTGATGTAGACCAAGCGCTAAGCCAGGCATTTAACGAAGAATTCTAATTCAAGTTAAAGCTTAAAAAAAAGACGCCTTCGGGCGTCTTTTTTTGTCTAAAACTTATAAAAATGCCCCCCTTAACAGCGGAATAATCCATTGATATTTACAAAAATCAGCAGGAATACCGCGAGAAATAACACGTTACAGATTTTAGTTTCATACAATGAAGATAAGCTTAATTAAAACAAGACAGGATGGCCTAGGTCATGAAAAAGTTAATCGGTATTATGGCAGTTGCCACTCTTTCCACCTTTATGTTGGCAGGTTGTGAAAACATGTCGAACAAAAATCAACGTATTGGTGCTGCTGCCTTAGGTGGTGCAGTCGGTGGTGGTGTAGGTAATAGTGTCGGTGGTGGTGTCGGTTCTGCGATTGGCGGTGGTGCAGGTGCAGCAGTGGGCAGTAAATCCCAAGGCGGTTCAAACCGTAATGCAACTTATAGCGGTGTAGGGGGTGCCGTAGGTTCAGCCGTCGGTAAAAGCATCTTCGGGGGGAATGCGGGTGCTGCGATTGGCGGTGCACTCGGTGGTGGTGCCGGTGCAGCCATTGAGCAGGATAACCGTCGTCGCTAAGTCGAAAAGCTTCAAAATCCTCTAGATTTAAAAGCGCCTCATGGGCGCTTTTATCTTAGCTGGAAGAGGAAGTTTTACCTTTACTCTGTTTACGGCGGATATAAACCGTTTTCTCTACTTCAGCAATCCTGACCCCAGCTTCATCATATATATTCAGCTGATAATGCCGATACACTGGCGCATGGTCGGCAGCCAAATGAATAACCGTGGCAATTTCTTCTGCAGAAAGCCGAATGTCAGCCACCACTGTTCCGCGACCAGGTGCCAAAAACTGAATGCTGGCGCTTTTATCCCAAACCAAGTATTTTGGCCCCAAATGATGCATCAGCAATAACATATAAAACGGATCGACCATCGAATACAGGCTGCCACCAAAATGCACACCCACAATATTCTGGTTTTTACGGGTCAGCGGCATTTTGACCCGAATGTGATAATTATTAAAATCAAGCTTATCAATTTCGATGCCTGCACCTCGATAAGGTGCATAGCGGTTCAGAATAAATTTTGAAACCAGAGGCAGTTTTTGAATTTTCTGGAAGAGGTTCATACTGACATTCTTTTTGTGGGTGTGATTATGCATACTAGAGCAACAAAAATGCGCTGGCATTGATCAATCATGCCGATTTATAAACTAATCAGTCAATAACAAAAACAGGATCAAAAGATGGAAATGCAAATGCAATGGGTCGATACCACGGATCAGCAACGTCTCTGTGTCAAAACTTACGGACAGCCCACACAGCCGGCATTGGTGCTGGTTCATGGCTATCCCGATCATCAGGCTGTCTGGGAGCCAGTCATTGCTTATTTGAGCCAGGATTATTTTATTGTGACCTATGATGTGCGTGGCGCAGGTGAGTCCAGTATTCCTAAAAAAATCTCGGATTACCGCTTGGCACGATTAAGTCAGGATCTGGAGGAGGTGGTGAACAAGGTATTGCCGAATCGTGCTTTTCACCTGGCAGCGCATGACTGGGGGTCAATTCAATCCTGGGAATCTGTCACAGATTTAAGATTCAAAGGAAGAATTCTGTCCTATAGCACGCTGTCCGGTCCCTGTCTGGATCATGCAGCTTTCTGGATGCGTGAACAGTTCCAGCAAGACAAAGCAAAATTTTTCAAGCAAATGAGCAAGTCCTGGTATATCGCGGTATTCCAGTTGCCATTGGTGGCGCCCATGACCTGGAATTTTTTCACTCCGGAACGCTGGGCCAAGATCGTACAGCAACTGGAAAGACGGGATGATCTGCCGCTCAATCCGCATATAGTCAAAGATGGTAAATATGGCGTAAACCTGTACCGAGCCAACTTTTTGCCACGTTTAACCCAACCCCGGCAGCGCTTTGCCATCTGTCCGGTACAAGCGATTGTACTGAAATATGACAAGTTTGTCGGCCCCGATCTGGTCGATGAGATGTCAAAATGGGTAGATGATTTCTCTAAAGTAGAACTGCCCGCCAATCACTGGGCAATTCTGAGTCAGCCAGAGCAAGTTGCTCAATTGATTGATAATTTTATTCAGCGTAAATCTGCTGCTAGCGATTGACAGGCCACTTCACGAAGTATGACCCGGCCAGAAAAAAGTGGCGGAATTTTTATCCATATTTTCTGATAAAATAGCCGCTTTCTCTCTATTCCGATTCATTATGTTCGCAATTCTTGCTGCTATTGGAGTCATGTTTGGACTCTCATTGGCACGTGTGCCTGTGGTTTTTGCCCTGGTCATTGGTGCTGTTACAGGTGGTTTATTGGCAGGTCTGGGCCTGCAGGGAACCTTGGACGCGTTTAACAATGGCTTGGGTGGTGGTGCCAAAATTGCCTTGGCTTACGGTATATTAGGTGCGTTTGCTTTGGCCTTGGCACGTTCGGGTCTACCGGATTTATTGGCCTATAAAATGATTAGTACCTTAAAGGGTGAGGCCGATTTTAAAGCACAAAACCGGATGAAATATCTGATCTTTTTCACAGTAGCCATTGCTGCCGTGTTCTCGCAGAACGTCATTCCTGTGCATATTGCCTTCATTCCGGTGCTGATTCCACCGCTATTGATTGTATTTAACCATTTACAGCTTGATCGCCGTCTGGTGGCCTGTTTGCTGACCTTTGGCTTGGTTGCGACCTATATGCTGATTCCAGTCGGTTTTGGTGCGATTTTCCTGAATGATATTCTGGGTTATAACATTAATACCTTTGGTAAGCCTTATGGTTTTGAAATTAGCTATGACCAGATTCCATCTGCCATGGCGATTCCGGTATTTGGTATGTTCGTTGGCTTATTGGTGGCTATATTTATCAGCTATCGTAAACCGCGTCAGTACAAAGACATTCAGGTCGAAAAGCCGCAAAGTATTTCTTCTGAACTAGGGGCAGAGCCACAGCTTAAACCTGAAATTTCGAAATTTACCATCTGGATGGCAGGTCTTGCTGTTGTTTTAACACTGGTGGTACAACTGTATTCAGATTCAATGATCCTGGCAGGTCTGGTCGGTGTCGCGATTCTCAGCTGTGCTGGCATTTTCAAGTGGAAAGAAGCGGATGACGTAATCATTACCGGTATGCGCATGATGGCGCTGGTCGGTTTTATCATGATTGCAGCACAAGGTTTTGCAGCCGTGATTGAGGCAACCAATCAGGTACCTGCGCTGGTCGAAGCATCAGTCAACTGGATTGGTAATAGTCAGGCACTGGCCGCATTCTTGATGTTGTTGATCGGTCTGTTGATTACCTTAGGTATTGGTTCATCCTTTTCAACCATCCCCATTCTGGCGATTATCTATGTGCCGCTGTGTATCCAGTTCGGTTTTAGCCCTGCAGCGACCATTGCGATTATCGGGACTGCAGCAGCGTTGGGTGATGCCGGTTCACCAGCGTCGGATTCAACTTTAGGCCCCACTTCGGGTTTAAACATGGATGGTCAGCATGACCATATGAAAGACAGTGTCGTACCTACTTTTATTCATTTTAATATTCCGCTGATGATTTTTGGCTGGATTGCAGCCATGGTTCTTTAAGATAATGTCAATCTGCTCTGATATTTATTGGAGCAGATTAATCTGAATTTAAAATGAATAATAGGTTGCATTTTTAATATGGTTTAAATAAAAATTAATATAAACCTGATTGATTTAGTTGGTATTTAAAACCAACCAAATTGGTCTATTTAAAATAAATAAGTAACAAAAACAATAATTTAAATAATATTGAATATTTAGTTTTATAATCCCTATTGCATATTAATTCCTTCCATGTTTATTATTAACTAATTCTTTATTTCTTAATAAATCATCTTCCACTGGGGATTAAAATGTTAAAGCAAGTTGCTCTAGTTGCATTAATGGGTCTTTCTGCATCTGCGATGGCAGGTCAATGGCAAGTTAAAGTGGGTGCGAGTTCTTTAGCACCGTCTGAAGACAAAAATGTATTGGCTGGTGGTGCATTTGAAAATGTAAAAGCTTCCCAAGAGTATGGTTTTACACCATCTGTAGAATATTTCTTTAATGATAATTTTTCAGCTGAATTATTACTGGCAACTCCTTTTAAACATGATGTTTCTTCAGGCGGTCAAGATATCGCGTCTTTTAAACATTTACCGCCAACTCTTACAGCAAAATATAATTTTAAAAATACCACGCGCTTTACTCCGTATATTGGTGTAGGTGCTACAGTAGTAGTGCCATGGGATGAAAAAGTTGCAATTGAAGGTGCTAAATTGGATGCAGATGTTGCATATGGGGTAGCAGGACAGGTGGGCTTTAACTTCCAGCCTGCAGATGCAAAAAACTGGGGAGTATTTGCTGATGTACGTTATGCTGATGTTAAAACCGATTTAACGCTTAAAGTTGATGGACAGGAAACCAATATTGGCGAATTGAAAGTCAATCCTTGGGTCTACACGATTGGTTATAGCTACAAATTCTAAGCTTTCATATTCCTGGATTGATTTTCCAATAGCCTCATCTTGTATGAGGCTTTTTTTTTCAAAATGACAACGATTTATCACCTATTGAAATTGAGCAGATCGGCAATGTTCAACTATATTAAAATGAATAAAGTAAATATTAATTGAATACGACTTAATAATTGATAATAAGGAAGATCAGCATGAAGTTTTTAATCCAGGGTATTGTGATCTTCTTTAGCCTGTTGGCGGCATCTGCCTATGCAGCCAGTTTTGATTGTCAGAAAGCTGAAACCGTAACAGAGAAAGCCATTTGTGAACATCGTCTGCTCAATGATGCTGATGTCAAAATGAGTACCAGCTATTATATTCTGCGCCATATGGTACCTATGGGAACCCGCTCGGTGATTCAGCGCGATCAGGTGAAGTGGTTACAATTCCGTGACCGCTGTCAGGAATCAGTGTCCTGCCTGAGTCAGGTCTATAATATGCGTCAGCAGCAACTGGACTTGCAGTTTCAACGTATTTATAAGCTTGGGCCTTATTAAGTTAAGACCCAGTTTCCGCCTGTTTAAATCCAAGTCTCTACAAGAACAAGTGATCCTTCATAAATCTCTTGAGAAAAAATATACAACTGGCTATTGAAAATTTGATAAGTCACTCCATTCATATAGGCAGCAGTAGTAATCTGTATCTAAAATAATAGGAGTGATTCATGAGCGATTTAAGCGTAAAAAAACATAGTTTCCAAGCTGAGGTAGCACAATTACTGCACCTCGTGACCCATTCGCTTTATTCAAACCCTGAAATTTTCCTGCGCGAATTGATTTCGAATGCCTCAGATGCCTGTGATAAATTGCGTTTTGAAGGAATTAATCATCCCGAATTTTATGAAAATGATCCGGATCTACGCGTTCGTGTCAGCCTCGATGCAGACAATAAAACCATTACCATTTCAGACAATGGCATCGGCTTAAGCGAACAGGAAGCCATTGATAATTTAGGTACTATCGCCAAATCGGGCACCAAAGACTTTATGTCCAAACTGACGGGTGATCAAAAAGCTGATGCCCAGCTGATTGGCCAGTTTGGTGTCGGTTTCTATTCCGGTTTTATTGTAGCCGACAAGATCACGGTAGAGTCACGCCGTGCCGGTGCAGACCCGTCTGAAGGAGTACGCTGGATCAGTGGCGGAACCGGTGAATTTGAAGTTGAACAGATCACTAAACAAGGCCGTGGTACCGATATTATTCTGCACCTGCGTGACGATGCACTGGATTATCTGCAAAGCTATAAAGTGAAGCAGATCATCAATAAATATTCAGACCATATTAGCTTGCCAATCCAGATGCAAAAAGAAGTCTGGCAGGAGGACGAAGCGGCTGAAGGAGAAAATGCTCAAGGCGGCCACTATGTTAAGACCGATGAGTGGGAAACAATTAACTCGGCCAGTGCATTATGGACACGTAACAAATCCGAGATTACTGAAGAGCAGTATGTCGAGTTCTACAAGAACTTAAGTCATGATTTCGCGGCGCCATTAGCCTGGGCGCATAACCGCGTTGAGGGTAGTACTGAATATACCCAGTTACTGTATATTCCAAGCAAAGCGCCACATGACATTTTCACCCGTGAATCAAAAGCGGGTATCAAGCTGTATGTGAAACGCGTGTTCATTATGGATGATGCAGATAATCTGATCCCGCATTACCTGCGTTTTGTACAGGGCGTGGTGGACAGCGCGGATTTGCCTTTGAACGTCAGCCGTGAGTTATTACAAGAAAGCCGTGATGTGAAAACCATCCGTGAAGGTAATGCCCGCCGTATCCTGACCATCTTGGACAATCTGGCTAAATCTGAAGATGAAAAAGATCAGGAAAAATTCAAGACTTTCTATCAGGAATTTGCTTCAGTATTGAAGGAAGGTCTGGGTGAAGATTTTGCTAACCGTGAACGCATTTTGAAACTGCTGCGTTATGCAACCTCGAACAATGATGAGGTCAGCACTTCATTGGCAGACTATAAAGCACGCATGAAAGACGGCCAGAAAGCCATTTATTATGTGACTGCAGATAACCTGAATGCTGCGAAAAATTCACCACAGCTGGAACTGTTCAAGAAAAAAGGCATTGAAGTTCTGCTGATGACCGAACGCGTGGATGAATGGGCGATGAACTTCGTACATGAGTTTGATGGTACGCCATTGCAAAACGTGTCCAAGGGTGCAGTGGACTTGGGTGACCTTCAGGATGAGGAAGAGAAGAAAGCCCTTGAAGAAGCCGCAGCACAGTTTAAACCGGTGGTAGATAAACTGACTGACTCCTTAAAAGACAAGACCAAAGAAGTGCGGGTTACCACGCGTCTGGTCGATTCTCCGGCTTGTCTGGTGACTGGTGAAGGTGAATTGTCTCCACAGTTAATTCGTATGCTGAAAGATGCAGGTCAGCCTGTACCGGATATCAAGCCGATTCTGGAAATTAACCCGGAACATCCGTTGGTGAAAAAACTGGAGGGTTCAGCGCAGTTTGATGATCTGGCCAACGTGATCTTTGACCAGGCGGTAATTGCGGAAGGTGGATTACCTGAAAATCCTGCTGAATATGTGAAGCGTGTTAATAGTTTACTACTTTCTTAAATCCTCATTCTCTGACTTTAAAAATCCCTCTCCGGAGGGATTTTTTTATATCTTCCTCGGGCTTAAATTTAGAACAAGGCCTCTAGACGAACTAAAGCACCGACATAGTGGTCACGATCTTCCCGATGGTCATTCAGATAGTTCAGGTCAGTCTGGACAAAAAACCATTCACGTAAAAAAGGCTGTCTCCAGGACACATACGGTCCCCAGCGATTCAGGCGTAAATCCTTGTCATTCAGATATCCCCCGGTATAAATACCGTAGCTGAAACGATTATCCTGAAAAAACTGATGTTGCCTGAAGGTAAAGTTGTCCCAGGTCAGATCGTCGTCTTGATCATCCGCATAGGTCAGACTGAGCTGATTGGAGAGAAAGGCCTGATTGGGGCGGGCATGGACCAGTTCCAGATTGGTTCGCAAATAGTTTTCACTCTGAATGCCATAGCGATAAATCTGTTCGGCATGAAAAGAGTAATCATTTTCCAGCATCCAGTCCCTGCTGGCTTTGACACGCAGGTAAATATCATCTCCAGAACGTATACCCAGATCCAGATCGGTTTCGAAAGGAATGCGATCCGACCATTCAGACCAGCGTAAGGCAAAGGAGCTGTTATCTTCACGTGCGCGTTTGCTATCCAGACGTTTATCTCCAGGGGTGGCGGGGTTTTCATTGGTAATCGCGACATTGTTGTTTAATTCATTGTCCAGGCTGTCATCACCAAAAACCACACTCAGTTTTTGTTCCAGGGTCGGAAGTTTGATCCTGCCGCGAATACGGGGCTTAATCTCATAGCCTTCATATTCATCCCAGCGATTATCTAAAATCACCCGCAGTGTGGCTGCAGCCGGCTGCTCCGGATTGGTGTCACCAAACCAGTTATCAATTTTATGCGCAGTACGATCTGCCCATTCCCGGATGCCTTTCTGCTTTTGATCCGTCCATGAACCATTTTCAGTTTCCAGCGTGGATGGAACAATGGCTACATCCGATTGCTCTGGTAAAACAGTCGGTGTTGCATCGATCCAACGTGGAATCTGATCCAGTAATCCTGACCGGCTTGGCTCTGTTTTCTGTGGGCTGGCAGGAGTATCTGTTACTGAATTTGCCCAAGACATGGTAGTACTCATACCCAAGCCTAAAGAGAGCAGTAAGATTTGAGTAATCCTGTTTATTTGCATGAGATGTTTGTTGCTCTTGATATTCTTATATTCAGCTGTAGTTTTCTAAAAAATGACCCTGAAAAGCAAGTTAAAGCTACAAAATAACAGCAATTATTCAATCATTTGGGTCTGAATTTCCCGATAAAGCTCCATGACCTGAACCGGATGCGGCATTGTTAAAATAATATTGTGAATATTCTGCCAATTTAGCTGTTTGTCGCGTTGCAGCAAGATGTGTGGATAGGCCAGCTCATCCTCTGCGAGAGAAATACGTTTTTCACCATGAATCACCCGGATTTTTTGATGTTCTTGTAGCAAGAGCACCGGGGTAGAAAAATCAGCAGGAGCTTCTTCAAATGAGATAAATTTTTGCTTGTGGATAAAATGGGCGGATATAAACGGGTGATAATCAGGTTGTGTCCAGACTGTTTCCGCCTGTTGCAAGTAAGCTGTTGAAAAGAGCTCCAGTTGCATGAGACTGCTACTTAGTGCAGACCACGCCAGTGATTTAATTGCGGCAGCTTGGCGTTGATGCTGGGTAAGCCAATGTTTAATACAATAGTGAGCCTGCAACTGACTCGATACACCTAAGAGCATCAAATATTTGACAAACTGACCTTGCAGATCCAACTGTTCAACCAGATAAACCTGACGTGTCTGCCAGTTATCTTCTGCGGCATAATAAAGTGCGATATCCAGATGGGGTGGATGGTCAATATCTGGTCCCAGTTCCAAAGCACAGAGCCGCTGGATATTGACTTCTTCTAAACCGAAAAGGCGAACCTGAGCGCTCACGCTACCCAGTTGGATTTCTGCAGGAAATTGAATCAGTTCAGAGGGTGTAATCTGTTCTTTATGAATTGTCGGTTCTGTTTCTAGCTGAGGAGCTGGACTTTCGAGTGTAGTTCCTATCTGAGAGGGTGGCTCATCTGGGCGACTCAATTCCAGTGTCTGGATTCTTGCCTTCGGCCGTCCCCGATAATATTTGCTGGTTTCCATAGCTTGTGAGCTGGTTTCAGCCACGTTCAGGGACAAGGCCGGCACCATCAAGGGTAGATCTTCTTTCAGGCAAGCAGACTGCTGTTGTTGTTGCATTAGCCAGATATAACATTGTTGCAGTTCAGCCCATGAACTATGCAGGGCAGGACTCCGGGGAGCAGGCATTAGCCAGATCTGCCAGCCATCCTCAGGATGATGTAAAACAGCCCAGCCTGATTCCGGATGGGCATATAGTGCTTTTTCCAGCGTCAAGATGTCGGTGAAATAACCACGAAAGCTGAGATGATAAGATGTGTCCGCAGAAAATTGGTAGGCGAAAAGTTCAGGTTGAGTCCGGGCTTTAAATGCTGAAATCTGGGTTTTGAAAATAGGCTCATCACATAGATTAAAAATATCGCGTATTCTTTTTTTTGAACGGGCAACTTCATACAGAGGCAGGGCTTTATGCTTCAGTTGCTGTGTCATTCCCTGTAATTCTTTGATTAATTGTGCTTTTTCTAAAGCATTCATTTTTTAATCTCTAGAGATGTTGCAGTGCTTTATCCAGTGTGTATACGAGTACAATGTTGATCGCCAGTTCGACCAGTTTATATTCAGCAGAATTTGAGTCTGTATGGCATTCTGCCATTTCAATTAAGTAATCAATAGAAATCGACTGAGGCGGAATTTTGCCTTGTACTAATGCCTGAAGTTCATGCATAACAAAATCTTCTCAACATCAATATATTTATAATGCTGCAATTATAAGCAGAGATCATATAAAATAGTGATCTATTTTGAGTGTTTTATAAACAAAATTTTTTGTAAAAAGTGATAAAAATCAATAAAAAAAATTAGAGTGGGAAGTGGTTGAAATTTTTTTAGAGTTGTATGTCTTTAACCTGCAGAGGGTGAGTGAGGCAATAAGCAAAACAGGCTGAATTAATCAGCCTGTTTTAACAAAATAATAGCTTGGCTTTTAAGCTGTTTTTTCAGCTGCCGCAGTCGCAGAATCTGAATGTACTGTTTCAGCAGGTGCTTTAGTCACCGGAAAATCGGGCAGGTAAACCACTTGTGCTGATGCTTGAATAGAAAAAGCCATAACGGTTGCTGCGAAAGCAAATTTAAGAGCATTCATAAGATGACCTTTCATATCAAAGAGTTCAATGACTTGAACGTGGGTTGAAGATTTAAACTTACCGCGAGTGAAATAATAGCAAATAAGACTTAATAGAAAATGATAGATTCGGCAAATTCAGGCAGTAAATTTTAGATAAATTACTCTATAAAACAATATATTAGTGTATTTACTCTAGTCTGGTTTTTATGATTTTTCAGGGTTTTATGCTTTATTTTAATGATCAGAACCTGAACATCATCAGCTACTAAAGGAAGAAGTCATCTGGTTTTTAAGATGGCAATGTAAGACTGATTTCGGGCTTTGTTCCATCCATGTAAGTTTTTGCTATTGCTTGTTTACGAGCTGCTGCAAGCTTATAAGAATGGACTAAGATGGGATTCCATTCATTTTCACCCTGAGAGTTTTGTTATGGCAATTGCAAAAGTGGTAGAAGTCAATTCAAGCAGTAATAAAAGCTTTGAAGATGCAATTCAAACGGGCATTCAAAAAGTCACAGAAACGGTTAAAAATGTACAAGGTGCCTGGATCAATGAACAAAAGGTTGTCATTAAAGAAAATAAAATCACGGAATATCGTGTGAATTTAAAAATTAGTTTTCTGGTTGATTAAGTGAATTCAATTTAATCATCAATAAAAAACCCCATTTGAATGGGGTTTTTTTATTGAAGGATTTTATTCAGCTTGCTTCGGTGTGTCACAAGTTTCTTCTGTGGAGCACTGTGCTGCCTGATTGTTTGGTGATGTATCGAGCGCTTTTTCAAATACTTGCAGGAAAACTTCTTTAGGCTGCGCACCTGCCAATGCCACACGTTGATCAAAAACAAAGAAAGGTACACCGGTCACTTTGAGCTGATCTTGTGCTACTTCCTGATCGAATTTGACAAAATCAGCAAATTCGTCCGAATCCAGCAGATCATCGACTTCGACCGGATTCAGGCCAATACGTGCTGCGACATCTTCCAGCGTTTCACGTTCACCAATGGGCAGACCTTGAGTCATATAGCTGTAGAACAAAGCTTCCTCTGCTTCATTGCCCAGACCTTTGCTTTGCGCCAGATGAATCAGGCGATGGGCATTAAAGGTATTGCCTGAATTGGCGCCTTCCCAGTTAAATTCAATTCCTTCTGCTTTGGCCATGTCAGCAATATTGCGCTGCATCTCTTCGACTTCTGCCACGGTACGACCATACTTTTGTGCCAGACGCTCAGAGTTGGACACTTCTTGGCGCACAGGTGCTTCAGGGTCGAGCTGGAAACTATGCCAATGTACTTCAAGCTCAATACCTGCTTCCTGTGCAGCAGCTTCTAAACGTTTTTTGCCAATATAGCAGAAGGGGCAAACCACATCTGACCAGATATCTACGCGCATGTCATGTCTCTAATTTTACTCTTGTGTTTAAGTATGAGGGTGAAGAATCAGAATTTAAAGTCCTTGAGCATCAGAAGAGCATTTCTACAGCATATCAGCAGCATGAAAACTAGAAGAGAATAGGGAGGGTAGCTAGATGACTTTCTCAAAAGACTCCGTCGATTACTATTCAAGAGATATAAAAATGCTATAAAAAAACGCCCCGTAGGGCGTTTTTCTGATGCGGTCAATTATGCAGTTTTTACTGCAGCTTCCACAGCAAGCATGTGACCATTTTCTTCGAAGTTTGAGTGCCAAGACAGCGCTTCACGAAGAAGATGAGGCGTATGGCCGCCTTTTGCAGAAGCACGGTCAAAGTAATCATTCAATGCATCACGGTACATTGGGTGCGCACAGTGATCAATCACTGCACGGGCACGCTCGCGCGGCGCCAAACCACGAAGATCCGCTAGACCTTGTTCAGTCACGAGAATATCTACATCGTGTTCTGCATGGTCGATATGTGAAGCAAATGGCACCACAGAAGAGATGTCGCCACCTTTCGCGATTGATTTGGTCACGAAGATCGCCAGGTGCGCATTACGTGCGAAGTCACCTGAACCACCAATACCGTTCATCATTTTGGTACCACATACGTGAGTCGAGTTCACGTTACCGTAAATATCAAACTCAAGTGCCGTGTTGATACCGATAATACCTAAACGGCGTACCAGTTCAGGATGGTTTGAAATTTCCTGTGGACGTAATACCAGTTTGTCTTTGTATTGCTCAAGGTTGTTAAATACTTTCTCGCCATATTTAGCAGAAAGGGTAATAGAAGAACCTGAAGCAAACTTCATTTTACCTGCATCGATCAATTCAAAGGTACAGTCTTGTAGTACTTCTGAGTACATGATCAAGTCTTCGAAGTTTGAATCTTTCAGACCCGTCAATACGGCATTTGCGATTGAACCAATCCCTGCTTGAAGAGGTCCGAGGTTTTTCGGTAGACGTTCTTCAGCTACTTCTTTTTCAAAGAAAGCGATCAGGTGGCTGGCAATGGCTTGAGTTTCATCATCCGGTGCAGTCACGGTAGATGGAGAGTCATGCAATTCGTTGTTGAACACGATACCAACAATTTTTGCTGGATCGATATTGATCGCATGCGTACCGATACGTTCATCGACCTGAGTCAATGGAATCGCCTGACGTGTTGGACGATAAGTCGGGATATAGATATCGTGCAAGCCTTCAAATGCCGGGCTTAGGTTGGTATTGATTTCTACAATCACTTTTTCAGCAAAAATGGCAAAGCTTGCAGAGTTACCTACAGACGTTGTCGGAATGATGCCGCCATCTTCAGTAATCGCTACGGCTTCAATGATCGCAATATCTGGTTTTTTCAACTGCAGGTTACGCATTTGCTCAACGGTTTCAGACAAGTGCTGGTCAATGAACATCACTTCGCCGTTGTTGATGGCTTTACGTAAAGTGCTGTCGACCTGGAACGGTAAACGACGTGCCAGTACGCCAGCTTCAGTCAGTTGTTTGTCTAGATCGTTTCCTAGTGATGCACCAGTAATTAACGTGATCTTTAATGGATTCACTTTTGCCTGTTGAACTAAAGCTAAAGGAACCGCCTTCGCTTCACCAGCGCGAGTAAAGCCACTCATACCCACAGTCATGCCATCTTTGATGAATTCAGCCGCTTGTTCTGGGCTGATGACTTTGTTGTGTAGGGAGGCTAAACGGATACGATCTAAAGACATTTTAACTCTCATTAATTCTTAAACTATGATACGGATTGTACCGCTCAAAAAAGTATTGTGCATAGGTGTTAGGCTAAGGTCTAATTTTTTAGCTAAATGTGGGTATAACAAAAAATGATGATTTTTAAGTGATTGATTTAATGATATATAAAATGAATTGTATAGAAAAACTAAAAAGTCGTATGTTGGATTATTGATCACATCTTAAAAGTGATCAGTCAAGGTTTGGCGGATTTTATCGAGTGTGGTGGCTGGAGGAGGTGTCTCTGGACTGGCCTGATTCAAGGGCAGTGAAATGATGGCTTCGAGTCCACCTTCAGGGCGATTATGAATGTGTAATTGACCTTGGTGAATATCGACAATCCGTTTCACAATGGCCAGCCCCAAGCCACTGCCTTGGACGGTTCGTGCTGAATTCCCTCGTACAAAAGGCTGCATCAGGGTTTCAATCTGGTCTTCCGGGATACCTTCGCCATGGTCTGCAACACAAATTAATAGCTGGTCTCCCTCTACATAGGCAGCAAGCTCAATCGGTTCTGAACCATAACGTTTCGAGTTGTTGATCAGATTGCCAATCAGTCTTTTTAGCGACATGCTTCGCGCCTGAATGGTCGGTATTTCTTGCGGAGTGAAACGGATATCTAGTGGTTTAAACTGCTTGATCAGTTCCTGTAACAGCACATTGACATTGGTGTCTTGTGGTTCTTCATCGGAACCATCGCGCATATAGGAAATAAACTGATCCAGAATAGCGTCCATATCTTCAACATCATAGATCAGACCTTCTTTCAGAAAGTCATCATCGGGCATCATTTCGGCACTGAGGCGAATCCGGGTCAAAGGGGTGCGCAAGTCATGGGAAATACCGGCCAGCATGATTCGACGTTCCCGTTCGGTCTGGTCCAGCGTGTAAATCATCTGGTTGAAGGCGTGATTGACCTGCCGGATTTCCAGTGGGCCATGATTGGTATCCAGATAGGGCGCTGAACCGATTCGGCTATAACTGTTGGCGGCATTCTGCAAGCGGCGTAAAGGACGGTTCAGCTGGCGCACCAGGGTCAAGATAATAATGCCGACAATAATCGGTGTGCCGAGCAGCCAGCCCAGAATCAGTTCATTGCTATAGTTGGCATAAGTCTTTAAAGGCTCTTGTACCCAGTGACCATTCATTTCAGGGGTCTGGATCCAGATACGTGGACTCGGTTTAAACTGGAAATAGACCGTGGCTTCTTCAATGCGCAGTTCTTTGGCCAGCTTGGTTTCGATCTGCCGGGTAAAAAATTCTGCAATTACTTTGTCCCGGACAGTGGGATATTCTGCCGGATTGGTGACGTATTCAATACCGACCCGGTTTTTTAACCAGTCGTCAATATCGACTTCCTGCTGTTTATGATACAGACGCAGGTCAGGATTATTGAGAATTTCCAGTTCCATGGCCAGATAACGCGCATGTTGTTGTATTTCAGGTAAAAACAAGGTTCGCCAAAAAAACCACAAGGACATAAACAGGCTGAAACAGACCACAAAAACCACCAGTACCGTGGTACGCATGGCAGCAGAACGCGGTTTGATCTTGTCTATAAAACGTTCCCAGCGGGTACGTTTTGTTTCCGAGTAGCTGACAAAATCGGTAAATTTTTGCGGGTCGATGGGATCGAGTTTCACGCCAGCTTCCTGTGGGCAATTTTATTCTGAAAATCAGCAGTAATGTTCTTGGCGGAGTATTACTGCATTGACATTTAATCGAAGGATTTTCTGATGTTACTTTTTAAAAAATAACCAAAAACCTTGCCATTCGCTGAACTCGCATATTTCCATGTGAGCCTGTGACGTAGTTGTAACTCAAACAGCAGCGAATGGCTTGAGGGATAATAAATCGAAGTGATCTTTATCCTATATTTTTTTCTTTATTCCACACCATCTGGAACAAAGACATAACCCACACCCCATACGGTTTGAATATAACGTGCGCGCGCAGGATTCTCTTCCACCAGACGGCGTAAACGTGACACTTGAACGTCAATCGAGCGTTCCATTGCACCCCATTCACGACCACGTGCCAGATTCATCAGCTTGTCACGAGTAAGCGGTTCACGCGGATGCTGAACCAGTGCTTTAAGTACCGCAAATTCACCGGTAGTAAGCGTTACGACTTGGCCTTCACGGGTCAGGGTACGGGTGGACAGATCCAGTGACCATGGTCCAAAGGTGACCACTTCCATTTGCTGGCTCGGTGCACCCGGCACTTCGCGTACCTGCCGGCGCAATACCGCACGGATACGTGCCAGTAATTCATTCGGGTTAAACGGTTTAGGCAGATAGTCATCGGCACCTGCTTCCAGACCGGCAATACGGTCAGAATCGCTACCACGTGCGGTGAGCATAATAATCGGGGTGTCAATGTTGGACTGGCGTAAACGACGGCAGATACTTAAACCATCTTCTACAGGCAACATAAAGTCGAGCACGATCAGAGAAAAAAGTTCCCGTTGTAAAAGCCGATCCATCTGTGTGGCGTCATGTGCGGTTTTTACCACAAAACCTTTGTCTTCGAGGAAGCGCTGCAGCAGGGTGCGCAGACGGACATCATCATCAACAACCAGAATACGTTCGACTCGGTCTGTTTCGCTATGTGTGGCATCGGCTTTTTCAGCAGGTACAACTAAACTCATGAGATGCTCCTTTATTCTTTATTGTCATCATAAACAAAAAAATGAAATATGCTTTGAGTATACGATTCATTGATATCAATTGACTATGCTCTAAAGCACCAAATATTGCAGTTAAAATCAAGACATAGATACCAAATATATACATCTAAATAGGCAGAAAATGCTATTTAGTGAACGATAAAAAGCAAAGTTGATACAAACTTTGTCGGGAAAAGCTGAAAACTGTGGCGCTTCATAATATAAAGGTGAGGCAAATTAATAAAAACAATGGTGGATTTTATAGACCTGGTCTTTATAATCATGCCATTTAGTACTTATCCTTGTGGGATCAAACACGATGACTGACTTAGTTCAGCAGTTGGCAAAAGAACTTGCCGTACGTCCAAACCAAGTTGAGGCTGCCATCAAGCTTATTGATGAGGGTGCCAGTGTCCCTTTTATTGCACGTTACCGTAAAGAAGTAACGCAAGGCTTAGACGATACGCAACTACGTCAACTCGATACGCGTCTATCATACTTGCGTGATTTGTATGAGCGCCGTGAAAAGGTGATTGAATCACTCAAAGAACAAGATAAATTGTCTGATGATTTGTTGGCGCGTGTGAATGCCGCTGAAACCAAAAATGCATTAGAAGAACTTTACGCGCCATACCGTCCAAAACGTACCAGTAAATCATTTAAGGCAAAAGAAGCGGGTTTAGGCCCAATTGCTGAAAAAATCTTTACTGAAGCCGTTGATCCAGCGGAAGCACTGGCAGGCTTCAGTCATGAAGACTACCCAGATACTGAAAGCCAGCTTGATGCGATCCAGCACATCCTGATTGACGACTGGGCGCAAAATATCGCGCTGACCACTGAGCTGAAAGCTACATTTGCAAAAACGGCTGTGCTTAAAAGTTTAGTCGCAAGCGAAGAGAAAAAAGAAGTCGGCAAGAAATTCCGCGATTATTTCGATTTCTCTGAAAACCTGAATAAAGTGCCTTCACATCGTTTACTGGCGATGCTGCGTGGCCGTCAAGAAAACGTCTTGGGCCTGAAAGTTGAGGGTGAAGATGCTGCTCCATTGGCGCGTATTGAGACTGAATACAATCTAGAAACGATTCAACCGCAAGCGCGTCAGGATTTCTTGAAGCAAACTGCAAAGCTGTTCTGGCTTGGCAAAGTTCGTCCAAGCATTGAACATTCATTGCTGACTGAAAAACGTCTGGCTGCTGAAACAGAAGCAATGAACGTATTTGCGGAAAACCTGCGTCATTTACTGCTTTCTGCACCTGCAGGCGCACGTACGACTCTGGGCGTTGATCCGGGCATCCGTACCGGCGTGAAACTGGCGGTGGTGAATGAATCAGGCGATGTCCTTGCACACAGCACGATTTATCCATTTGCACCAAAAGATGATAAAGAAGGTTCATTGGCTGAGCTGGCGCGTTTATGCCGTGAGTTCAATGTAGACCTGATCGCGATTGGCAATGGTACGGCAAGCCGTGAAACCGAAGCATTAGTGGCTGAAATGATGGCTGCGAATAGCGACCTTAAATTGACGCGTGTATCTGTGTCTGAAGCAGGTGCGTCTGTTTATTCTGCTTCTGAACTGGCATCACAAGAGCTTCCAGAGCTGGATGTGTCGATTCGCGGTGCGGTTTCAATTGCACGCCGTTTACAGGATCCACTGGCTGAACTGGTCAAAATCGATCCAAAATCGATTGGTGTAGGTCAGTATCAACATGACGTGAACCAGACCGGTCTGGCGAAAACGCTTGAAGCGGTCGTTGAAGACTGCGTGAACTCGGTAGGGGTCGATGTAAATACTGCATCTTCTGCAATTTTGGGTTATATCGCCGGTCTGAATAAATCGATTGCACAGCAAATTGTAGAATTCCGTAAGGAAAATGGCCGTTTTGATAACCGTCAGTCTTTGAAGAAAGTGCCACGTTTAGGCGAGCGTACTTTTGAGCAGGCTGCGGGCTTCTTGCGTATTCAAGATGGCTCTGAGCCACTGGATGCTTCTGCAGTTCACCCTGAATCATATGCTTTGGTGAGCAAAATTGTTGAAGCGAAAGCAACCACAGTGAAAGACATCATTGGCAATACTGAAATCATTCGCCAGGTGAATCCTGAAGAATTTGTAGATGAGCAATTCGGTCTGCCTACGATTCAAGACGTGTTGGCAGAACTGGAAAAACCGGGTCGTGATCCGCGTCCAGAATTCCGCACTGCGAAGTTCCGTGATGACATCACCGAAGTTGCCCAGTTGGCTGAAGGCATGCAGCTGGAAGGTGTGGTGACCAATGTTACTAACTTCGGTGCATTTGTCGATGTGGGTGTGCATCAAGACGGTTTGGTACATATTTCTGAACTTGCCAATGAATTTGTCGCGGATCCGCATAAAGTGGTGAAACCGGGTCAAATCGTGCAAGTACGTGTATTGAATGTCGATGCTGAACGTAATCGTGTGAATTTATCGATGCGTCCTGAAGGTTCTGAGGCTCCGGCAAAAGCACCACGTCAGCCACGCCGTGAAAATAATGAGCCACGTGGTGAGCGTAAGCCTCAAAGCAAACGTCCACAGCAAGCACGTCCGCAAGGTGAGCGTCCTCAGGGTAAGAAACCACAAGCGGCTAAACCACAAGAGCAAAAAATTGGTGGTTTGGGTGCATTGTTATTGCAAGCAGGGATTAAAGGTTCGAAATAATCTTTAATTAGCAAATCTTAGATTAGCATTTGAAGTGCAACACCATGTTGTTGCCATAATACCTGACTCGGACTTTTAAAGCCGAGTCTTTTTCTTGGACGATGATTTATACGGTCAGTGATTTCTGAAATGTATTCATCCGT